>DAORIK010000043.1:0-19118 GCA_035438465.1 Chitinophagales bacterium
CAATCGCTTCAATTTCTTCGGTGGAAAGCGGCATTATTTTTTGAAAATAATTCAGGAGCTTTTCGTTCATTGGTTTTTGAATTTGTTTAGGCGGTGCTGAAAGATTTTGCTTACTTAAATCTATGATTAATTATTTTAAAATGATAGCTGCTTAAAATTTGGAAAGTGATGTGATGCATCTGCATAAAGCAGGAAAACTAAAATTCAACAAACAAAAATTGATTTTAAAAAATGCTTCCGGATATATAGTGCGAATTCAAAATACTGAATAAATTATTTATCCAATTTTTTCTTGTCTTTTGCTGGTGGTAAAAAGTTTTCTTTTGTAATTACTTTTTTGCCTGTTTTTTGCTCTAAAGCCAATCTTGCATCTTTCGCAATTTTGCCTCCTTTTTTACCGGCAATAGCATTCTGCTTAATACCTTTTGCCTTTTCTGTTTCAGCTATTTGTCGGGTGGAAAGTTCTGCCAGCGCAGTAAAAATCAATTCCGCTTCGCTCATGTGGTCTCTTAGGTTCTGAGATTTTAATCCTTTTAAATCTTTGTGTTTCTTCACCGTTAAGCCTGTCCACTCCTGATGAATAATATTAGTCAGGAATGCAAATTCATCCGATTTTTCAACACCACTTTCCTTCCAATAGTCGGTCAATTTATTTCTGGTTTCCTGGCCCGTCATTCTTTGTTGAATCCACTTTTCGCTTCTTCCGAGATTTTGCCAGTTTTCCCTTGCTCTGTCTAAGCTCATTTCAGGATCTTGAATTTCCTGCATACGCTCATATCCAACTTTTGCCAGCCATTGTTTAAAGGGCTCTGCTTTTGGTGATGGAATGGACTGCACTAAACGAAAAATTTGTTCAACATCTCCTACGTCAGTTAATCTCATTTTACCATCTTCTGCCTGTAATTTCAACTGGTTACAATTTGTAACCGTTTCATTCCCTTCCTTCAAAAGTCTGTTTTTCAGAACCTTCCAATAATTTCTGGCTCTATCTGTGGAGGGTTGGTCGGTAAGTATTCCAATTATGTCAACTATGCTGAAATACCATTTCTCATTTTCCTCATCCCAATGAGTGCGCACTTTTTTACTTTCAAATAATTTAATATCGCTCATACTTTTCAAATTAGAGTAATAAACCTAAAATTAAAGGTTTGAAATTTATCCATGCAAACTATAAATTTTCCAACATCCTTTAAAATTGATGTTTATTTTCTTGTAAAAAAGAAATTGAATTAAAGATAATTATTTTCAGAAACTTTTTGATGAATGGATGACAGGTGAAGATTGCTAATGCTCTACATGCTAAGTAAAACACCATTAAAAACAAGGTTTGTAAATGTGCTTAAACCTTAGTTATAAAATATTCCAAAATGGCATACCGAAATCGTCTGTGTAATATTGCATTTTGGAATAATAAATTAATGGCAAAATTATCATATACAAAAGACCGAAAAGCCTTATGTGCTTTGCTTGTTCAAGCTCGTGAGCAGGCTAATTTAACGCAAAAACAGGTTGCTGATACAGGAATTGTCAGCCAGAGTGAAATTTCAAAAATTGAAAACGGACAAAGGAAAGTTGAGTTCGTGGTTCTAATTCGATTGGCGGTGCTGTATGGAAGACACATTAACTTCTTCAACCCTAATAAAAAGTAAAAAAGTATAAATTATGGCAAATACAAACACAGAAAAAATTATTAATCAATTGAAACCAGAAATAGTTAAAGCTGTTTCTGAAAAGCTAAGCAATGCAAATAATGTAGGACACGATATTGCTATTGCTTGGAAAGCTAAGCAAGATGATGCGGTTGAGGCTATCAAAGTTTTGTTAAACCAGTATTTAAAAGACACAAAAATTACGTCTCCAAAATCAAAAAGTGCTTATCCTGATATTAAAATTGAAAATAGTGAAGGATTATTTGCTATAGATATAAAAGCAAATGAGGATTCTAAAAATCCTTGGTTCGATATGGCTAGACTTGATACCATAAAAGAAAGTAGGATTGATAAATATGTTGAAGAATGGGAGTTAGTCATAAAGTTTAAAGATTCAGATGGAACTTTTATTAAAGCATATTTTAATCTTTTTCGCGAAGTAGTTGGCCACAACAAATATTCAAATGGAGTTAAATATCGACCTTATGATGGGAAGATTAGGCCAAAAACTTGGGCCGATTTTGAAAATGAGGTAATATACTGGAATTCAAAAGAAGAGTTTTTGATTGGGATTGAAAATTCCATAAAGTACCGTTGGAAATCAAATATTGTAAAGCATTTAATTCCTAAGCTTGAAGACCAAGAAAAGGATGAATTTAAAAAACTCTTTGACGCACCTATTGAAATTATAGATGAAGATGATGAAGATGGGGATATAGATTAAACTTGTTGGAAGAATAAGTTTTCTACTTCCATTTTTCGTCTGGTAGCCCCTTGAAGTTTACTAAATACTCCTTGATAATGTTGAACAAGTTCATAAATTGGAGGGTCAATAGTTTTTAACTCATCAAGAGTTAGAACTTTGTTTTCATTAAAGCAAAGTTTCATATAAGCGTTTTCGATTCTTTTTCTTGGAATTGAATTCGTATTGACCTTACTAATGGACTCTCTTTCATAGATTTTATCACCTTTTTCATCTTCTTTTACTTTAGCAATATTTCTCTCCGCAATTTCTACATACTGCTTGTCAAGTTCTGTGATAATAAAATCACGGTTGAGAAGTTTAGCTGCTACGGCAGTTGTGCCTGCACCGCCAAATGGGTCAAAAACCAAATCTCCTTCATTAGAAAAAACTTTGATTATTCTTTCCATCAGTTTTGTTGGTAGCTGACAAGGATGGTGGTCTCTATCCTTTTTATGTTTAATTCGATGCACATCTTTCCAGATATCAGTTAAAAGCTCTTTTCTGTCATCGCCAGCTTTTTTTCGTTTTGATACACAAGAACCCCTTAAGCAATATTCTCTAGAATCAATAAATTGGTCGGCAGTTAGATTTAGCTTTGGTTTTGCACCGGGCTTTGTAAAATAAAGCAATGAGTAATGAGCTGGCAATAATTTACCTGCAGGAGTTGATGGTGCATCCCAAACAATCCAGTTCTGAAAAATCATTTTTTCTGCAAGAAAGTTAAAGTGGTGTATAGACCATTTAGGAATATTAAGCACAAGCAATGCTCCACCAGGTTTTAGATTATTATACATTCCCAAAAGCCATTCATTGCACCAATCAATGTATTTTCTTTCTTCCAAATCATCTTGATAAGTAGAATAGTTTTTAGCCAAGTTATAAGGAGGGTCAGCAAATGCTAAGTCAAAAACTCCGTGAGGGTTATTTTTATGGAGCTCACTTAAATAATCAATACAGCTTTTGTGAACTACTTTATTTTTATGAAGTTTACTTGGCACTCCATTTTTATACTCTTTTAAATCTATTCTTTGCTCTTTAAACTCAGCAAAATGTTTAGTTTGATTTACTTTTAAAACTTCTTTACCTTCTGACAATAGTGCCAATATTCTCTCTAACAAGTTAGCTGGTATTTCATTCGATTCATTGGTTGGAGTTTCAATGAAAGACCATACATCAGAGATAGCACTACCAAGAGGATTAATTAAGTGCTTTTTGCCGCCCCAATCCTTTGTAGTTTTATTACAAGCTGTGCAGTTTGTGTAAGGAACTCTAACAAACTTTGTATTTAATTCAAAAGGTGTCGGACTCTTTTTCGATTTGGTTTTTAAATACATCAATAAACCTATGTGCGATGCTGGCAGTGCACTTTTATTTAATTCTGATTTAAATTCACAAGCAATCCAATATTTGAATAAATAGGTGAAGTTATCTTGATTCTTTGTGCTTAAATATTCTCCTAAAAATGAAAGATAATTTGGTAAACCATAAATAAAAATCAAACCACCGTCTTTCAAATTATCGCAACAACTATCAATTAGTTTTACTGTTTCCTTGATATATCGCTCTTTCGCAGAGTAGATGCTTTTTGAACCAATGTCTTGTGGTTTAAAATTAGTTTGCAAAACAACTGCATCATTTTGATTATCTTGTTTAGATTTAAGAAAATCGAGTTCATCAAGTACAACAATGTTTGCTAGTTTGTATGGTGCTTTAGTTGTCATATTTTATCTAATTACGATTACAAAGGTAAAAATAAAAATTCCAAAATGGAATATTTAGTCACTGTTTTTCAAAAAATAAAACATACTCGTCTTTCATTGTATTTCTCATACCCTTGATTGGTTTAATCATTGATTTAACTAGTTTTAATTTGTGTTTATTCGCTGAATCAATAATCTTGTCATCTAATCTAATACCACCAGTTTGGTTTGTGTTTGACCCGATTATCATAACAAAATATTTCCCTTTCTTCAGGACTCTTGAAATTTCATAGCAATAGAGTTCCATATCCGAAAAATAATTATTTAGTTTTTCGGTTTTACTTTTACCTTTTAAACCAATCATTTTCTCCCTTAGTTGATTAATATCATAACCAAGATATTCAAGTTGGTCTTTATCATTCTCTGCATAATCTATAGCAAAAGAGTAGGGTGGTGAAGTAATAACTCCATCTACAGAATTCTTTTTTAATTCAATATTTAATGCTTCTGATTTCTTTAGAATTTGAACAGTGCCAAGCGAAACTTCTTTAAAATGAGGATTGTTTATTAATGTTTCAACAGTTTCTACATAACGTTTTAAGACCCTAGGAAATAGTTGTTTATGATTTGATTTCTCAACCCTTTTTGCGTAACCCATTGAATCTAAAAAAGCTAATAATGAAAGTTGATAGACCCTAAGTTCATCAGGGTTGAACATTCTTTTAAGTTGACTTAGAATTCCTTTATTACTGAACAGTTCAAATAAATCAGAAGGTTTCTTAGTGTGTTCTTTTAGTAAGTCTTGATTAATTTTTAAGGCTTCATACTTTGTATGTGTCATAAATTGACAAAATGGGCTAACATCTGCTGCGTAAGAATTGATTCCCAATAGAGCGGCTTCTACATTTAAAGTTCCGCTTCCACACATTGGGTCAAGTAATGTCTCACCTTTTTTTATGCCGATTAGGTTAATAATTCCTTTGATTAGTTGAGGGTGAAACTTCCCACGATATGGAAAAAGGCTATGAGTAGCATATCCTGTGGCATACTGTCCGTTTTCAAAATAGTTCTGAGTTGCTGAAGAACGACTTTCAAGTAATGTTTCGGGCTGGTCTGAATAGAGTAAGAAATGTTTGCTTAACTGTCCATTGACTGTTTTGAAAAAAGCTGTCCTTTCTGCAAAATCTGTTTTGTTTAAAATCTTATTTTCTAAATACGCCATTTCAATTTCAAACAATTCAGTAACTGAAGGAAGTAATTCCATTTCCTTTTCAAAAAGAGAACAAGTTACTGATGCTATGTTGTAGAACTTCTTTTTCATTAATAATTACTTTACATTCTTCTTTACTACAAGGTATTTTATTTCAGCCTCTGCTGCTATTAGAATATCTTTTGCATATTTTTCTTCTGCCAATTGGTAAGCAACTTGTTTGCTCATAAATTTTATAATAAGTTCTTTCTCGTCTATGTTGAATGTTTTAGCAATTATTGGCAACATCTGTCTGCTAACAGGACGTTCACCACGTTCTAACTTACTCAATGTGCTTTGGTCGATGTCGAGTATTGCAGCAAGTTTTCGTAAAGGCATTTCTGCTTGTTCTCTTAAATGTCTAATGTGTTTTCCTAAATTTTCTGTTTTCATCTTGAAATAATTTTCTTGACAATAGCGTCAAAATTAATGAAATTTATATTATTAACCTTGAAAAAAGTAAAATTCTTTTCAACATTCATATAAAGGGTCGGCAAAATTGGCACATTTAAGGTTTACTCAACCCTAGATTCCATAGTATAATAAACACCCATATGTGCCAATGTGCTGTTGGAAAATATTTAAAACCATTTGGGTCGACTTGAGTTTGTCAAAGTCTAGTTGGTTTATGATAAGTTACAGTAAAATTGTTTGTCGATTTTTTATAGTCTTTTGGTGGTCTTGTCGGTTTTTTTACGCTTATTGGTAAGAGAAGAATTGTCGCAAATATAATTTATATTTTAACACTATCCTTTCAACCCGGCCTTCTCGCTAATTTCCAGCATGCGGTCAATCGGAAGTTTGGCTTTGATGCGCAGCTCTTCGTCCATCAGTAATTCCGGCAGTTCGTACTTCAGACACAGATAAATTTTTTCCAGCGTGTTGAGCTTCATGTGCGGACAGTCGTTGCAGGCACAGCCATTATTAGGCGGCGCCGGTATAAAGGTTTTATGCGGCGAGGCTTGCTGCATCTTATGTAAAATACCGGTTTCGGTAGCTACGATATATTCCAGCGCATCGTCGGTTTGTGTGTATTTCAGCAAGCCGGTGGTAGAGCCAATAAAATCGGCCAGTTCCAGCACAGCGGCCTCACACTCGGGGTGTGCAATCATCTTGGCGTTCGGATGTTTCTCTTTTAAATTCCGGATTTTATCCAAAGAAAAAATTTCGTGTACCATGCAGGAGCCGTCCCACAACACCATGTCGCGGTTCAGTTTTTTGGCAAGGTAGGCGCCCAGGTTTTTATCCGGCGCGAAAATGATGCCTTGCTCTTTCGGAATGGCATTCACAATAAACTCGGCATTGGAGCTGGTGCAGATATAATCGCTCAGGGCTTTAATTTCCGCCGTGCAGTTGATATAGGACACCACGGCGTAGCCGGGAAATTTTTTCTTGAAGGCCGCAAATTCTTCCGGCGGACAACTATCCGCTAAAGAGCAACCGGCTTTTAAATCCGGTAAAATGACTTTCTTGTTTGGGTTCAGAATTTTAGCGGTTTCCGCCATGAAATGCACACCGGCAAACAGGATAATATCAGCCGTTGTTTCTTTGGCTTTTTGCGCCAGCTGTAGCGAGTCGCCAATAAAATCGGCGATATCCTGAATATCAGCTTCCTGGTAGTAGTGCGCCAGTAAAACGGCATTTTTCTCTTTTTTCAAGTTGGCAATTTCCGCAAATAAATCCAGCGTCGGGTCGATGTCAACATCCAAAAAGCCAACTTGCGCCAGCCGGGAAATTTTTTCTTTTAAATCGAGAAATTCTGCCATTTTGTAAATTTTTTTTCAATGATTCGAAACCAAAGGTAATTTGATTTTTTAACTTCCATACCTTCGGACCGATAATTTTTAAGATCAACTGTTGGGTAATAGTATATTAAATATCTATTTAAATTTTTTTATTTATTACTATTTATTAGCAGTGTGGATTGGTGGAGAAATGTTTAATGATAAATGATAAATGTTTAATGAATTTTTTTAAGACGCATCTTTATCAACAATATATTCACATAATAATATTGCTTTACTTTTTTATTTAAACCTTTATTTAATAAATAGTTATTAACTGATCATTCAACATTTAACATTCAACATTCACAATTCCCTGTAACTTTATCCATACTACAATGTGTATATTTTTTAACATCCTTCAAGGTGTATTAGTTCCAATTTTGTGTGTTTAAATTTTTAGTAATTGCTATTGTTGGTGGAGGAAATTTTACAGTAGTTTTTAAATTTGTGGATAGAATATTCTGTCCACATTCATTCACATAAAATACAAAATGTACACATAAAGTTTTGTGGGTAAGTCATTCAATAAAATAAAGTGTTTTGAAGCAAAACTAACAGGTATGTGTAAAACTCCAATTTCACAGATAAAGTTTGTGAAACCTGATATAGTGTTCCACGTTTTCAGTAACAAAATAATGTACAGGCTTATTTTCTTTTATTCTTTTTCGTATAACCGTAGAAGAAATATCGAATAAAGGAAAGTCGTGCGTCGTAAGTCGTGCGTCGTAAGTTGTTTTTTCCGATGGAATAGTTCTGTTATACACTACTACTTTATAATTATCCAGAATCCATTCAGCTTCTTTCCATTCGTGGAATTTAATTACATTATCTTCCCCTATAATAAGATGGAATGTATATTCCGGAAATTGTTTGCTTAGTTCTTTTAAAGTAAGATGTGTGTATGATGGTTTTTCCAGGTGAAATTCTAAATCAGAAACGTTAAAATAGTCCACATTTTTGGTGGCTAATTTTACCATTTCCAAACGATGCTGTTCGTCTGCCAGTTCGCTGTTTTGTTTAAATGGATTTTGAGGCGATACAATAAACCAGATTTCATCTAAGTTCGCGGCTTCACGCAGGTGGGTGGCCAACAATAAATGTCCAACATGTATTGGATTAAAGGAGCCGAAAAATAAACCTATCTTTTTATGCATGTTTAAAAACTGATTGGTAAACTTCTTCTATTTTTTCATTCATTAAAGTTACATCAAATTGCTGCACAAAATGGTATGCATTTTCAATAGTTGTATGTTGTATGTCGTATGTTGTATGTAAATTTTCAATTAATTGAACAGCATGATTAACATCTTTATATATAAAACCGGTTTTTCCATCTTGTATCATTTCGGCAGCAGCCGGAAAATTTGCACATACAACAGGGACTTTTGCCGCCATTGCTTCCAATAAAACAATTCCCCATCCCTCGCTTTTACTGGTAAATAAAAATAGGTCTATCGAAGAAAGGATTTCGGGAATATCATTTCTAAATCCAAGAAAAGAAATGTTCGGGTTATAGTTTGATTTCAAATCAAATTTTAAAGAACCGTCGCCTACTACTATAAATTTTATATCCTCATTTTTTGAAGAAATTTTATTTGCGATTTCTATAAATTCTTCAATGTTTTTTTCTTTTTCCAATGCAGAAATAATTCCAACAGTGAATTCTCCTCCTGTTTTTATAATACTTTTTCTTTCAAACTTTTTTACATCGATTGCCGGATGAACCACCACCAATTTTTCTTCAGGTACCATTTTAGAAACAGTAGCTTTCACCGTTTCGCTAACACAAATAATCTTTATTATTTTTTTGTGATTGTATTTCCATTTAGACGTAATAGGATGGTTTACATGCCGGTGAATGATGGCAGGTATATTCATTCCCATTAAATCTGCTAAAAGGTAAGTATTGATAGCGTGACTATCATGCAGCTGAATAAGATCGATTTTATTTCTTTTACAAACTTTTTTCAGTTCTAAAGCAGCAAAGAAATCCAATCCTGCCCATTTTTTATACGTAAATATTTTATCTCTTTTATCTGAGTTTCTTCTTTTTAATTCGGCTCCTTCCGGACAAAACAGATAGTAATCGAAATCATCACTTTGGTGATTAAACAGGAAATGAACTTGTTGCTCGCATCCACGCCATACTGCTGATGATATAATATGTACTATTTTCTTTTTCATGTTTCTTTTTCACTCACAAAACCTAAACAACAAACTACTAAAAAAATAGAACTTCCAAGCTGGCTTTCTAAAAAAGATTCCCAAAACATTACGAGTAACAAGAGTACATACATAATGGAATATAGTAATTTTTTTCCCCTTATAAATTGTATAAACGGTAACCATAATAACAAACAGAATATACCCCCTGTAATCAGACCAACACCACAGATGGTATATAAATATTGATTATGAATATGCGAATAAACATCCGGTTTAAAAAGAGGATAATGTTGTTTATAATAGGTATTCATCGTTTCTTTTAAATCACCGGTACCAACGCCCGTCAGCCTGTTTTTTTTAATAATTTCAATACCTATTTTATCAGAGAGAAAACGTCGCGAATCAGATACTACATTTGCCGTATCATTGCTGCTTTTAAACAGATGGATGCCATAATATGTATAATCAATTTTACTTTTTATGGTTGGAATTTTTTGATAAGAAATATAGGCACTAAAAAAAAGTAAGATAATCAAACCCAAAGCAAATATTGGTTTCTTATAAGTAATGAAAGAGATAACACCAAACAAAAAAAGCCCGATATATAACAATACAATTCCTGTTCGTACAGATAAAACATGAATAAAATATATAAACCAAATGAGTAAAAGAAAATTAATTATTTTTTTTATCATAGTGTTTTCATGTATTAAATTATCTAACAAAAACAATACGGCAAAACACAATAATACGGCTAACGAAATATGATGAATAATAGTTGGAATTACTTCTCCTTGTATATACAATTTCGTATATAATTCTACATTTTGCAGGTAATGATAATAACTCCAAAGAGAACTTATAAATGCGCACAAAACAAAAAAGTAGTTAAGGAGTTGCACTTGTTTTTTCTCTAAATAACTTACAGAAATTAAACTCAATGGTATAAACAAAAACGGAATTTTATTTTTCAGAATATTTACATATTCTATTTTATTTTCAGAATTAAAATAAGAAAGAAGATAAACAACAAAAATTCCAAAGAAAGCAATTCCAAGCATTGTTTTAAAATACGATTTCTTACTTTCTCTCCAATTATTGCTCAACAAAAATAAAACGCACATAGAAATGGTGCCAATGCTTTGCAAAAACCTTGAAAAAAAAATACCCGCTATCCATATAATCAGAATAGAAGTAAAGGCATGTTTTATTTGTACAGAATTAAAAATAATACTACTGTGTTTTGGAACTAAACACACAAATTTACTGTTTATCTACCTAAATTATTGCTACCTTTATGATCGCAGTGTCATCCGAACCTATTTCAAATAAAGAACAGCTTTTTGAAAATGAACTTTTGCCTCACGCAGATGCGCTCTACAATTTTGCCTACCACTTAACGTATAACGAAGCAGATGCGAATGATTTAGTGCAGGAAACGTTTATGAAGGCGTTTCGTTTTATAAATTCCTTCGATTCGGGAACTAATGCAAAGGCATGGTTGTTTAAAATTCTGAAAAACGGTTTTATTAATGAATACCGTAAAAAGAAAAAAGAGCCTAATAAAGTAGATTACGAAGATGTGATCGCTTATCAGGATGCGGATGAAGATAGTGGTGGCGTAGTATTTGATTTAAGAGAGGATATTTTTGATGGAATGATGGGCGACGAAATTACCGTGGCGCTCAACAGATTGCCGATAGATTTTAAAACAGTTATTCTTTTATGTGATATTGAAGGATTTACGTATGAAGAAATTGCTAAAATAATTGATATTCCAATTGGAACGGTGCGTTCCAGACTGCATAGAGCTCGTAACATGCTGAAAGAGAGTCTGAAAGAATATGCAGAAAAAATGGGTTATAAATAAAGTGAACAGTATGGAAAATACCACACCACCTAATCAGCAACGCGATTTGCAAGACAAAATCTCTCTTTTGGTAGATGGAGAATTAGACCGGCCGGCAGAGCGCGATTTATTGAAGAAAATTCAAACCTGTGAGGAAACCTTACAACTGTACAAAAATCAGGTAGCGTATAAAAAGATGGTTTCCGAAAAAATTACCCGCAAGTGTTGCGGAGAAGATTTGAAAGAAGCCCTGCGTTCCAAAATAAGAGGACTTTGAAATTTTAATACCTTCTACCTCTTTTGGTAATAGCAATCCTCACCGATAAGGCTATTTCATAATAAGAAAAATCAGTACCAATTTTATTTTTTTCATTTTTTAGTGGAAAATCCGCATTGAATGTAGGTTTATAATCCAGTGCAAATACTATCGGAAGGCGTAAGCGCTGTGTAGTATAGTCAAAACCTACTATAGGCGAAACCCCTAACGCAAAGTAGAACTGTTTACTTTGGAATGTTTTTTTTCCGAAGCCAAAAGACGGACCGGCACCCAAATATGCAGTCCAGGCACGTGCTCTGCCTAATTCCCAATGTTTTTCATACAATATCTGAAAATTGATGCCCGGTTTATTGAGAATCAATCCGTGATACCCGTATCGTAATAAAAATTCAAAACCATGACCATTTTGTATATTATAAGTTCCTGTTAAGCCAATTCCATATCCGAAACGACCACCAACAGCACCTTTATAGTCTTGTGAAAAGGAGATTGCAGGTTTTATGTTCATTGCTAAAAAAAGGGCAATGACAACAAAATGTTGTTTCTTCAGCATAGTTAAATATAGTATTATTCTTCTACAACGTCAGCAGACAACCAAAAATTGTTGTTGCCCTCACCAATGATTATGGAAACAATTTGTTGTTGAATAAGTTCTAACATGCCCAGAAAGATAAAAACGGCATGAATTTTAGTTTCGCAGGAGGCAAATATTTCAGTAAAGGAGGCTTTTGATTTGCTTTTAATAAAGGAAGCTAATTTTTCTTTTTCTTCTTCTATAGAATATTTAAAGGGGTCTACCGTATGTACTACTTTCTCCGTTTTGTTTTTATATTTCTCCATTGTACGCTGATACGCTTTCAGGAGTTTAAATAAAGTAATGGTTTCCAGTTCCGCTTCTTCTGCCAGTAATTTTATCAATCCATCTACTTCTTTTTTCTGGTTACCACGGGAATATCTTAAAGAGCGGTTACCTTCAAATTCTTTTAATACTTCAACAATTTCTTTAAATCGTTTGTAATCTAAAAGTGCCTGTATTAATTCTTCTCTCGGATCTACTTCATTACCTTCTTCATCCACCTCTTTTCTCGGCAGCAACATTTTTGCCTTGATACGCATCAGTGTGGCTGCTACTAAAATAAACTCACTGGCTACTTCGATATTTAATCGCTCCATATGTTGGATATAATCCAAAAAATCATTTGTAATTTTATGAATCGGAATATCATTAATACTCAACTCATCCCGTTCAATAAAAAAAAGGAGCAGGTCAAAAGGACCTTCAAACTGCGGCAGATGTATGAGAAAAGGTGCAGACATGATTATGTAAAAATACAAATCCTCTTAAACAAATCAGCTTGATAGTTATCTACACACCAAAAGTTACTAACAGAATAAAATACACTGCAGATTTTATATTTTCACACTATTTTGGTATTACGTACGAATTTACTGAAAACCCTGCTGTTACAGTAAGTCCGGAGAATTTCTATATTAATTATTCAAAACAAAAGTTAGCCAACTTCTTTTCTATTTTTCAGGATGATTTATTGCTGGAAGAAAATGTAAAGGCACAAAAAATATTTGTTTCACGTGAAGCGGAGATGCCGGTCTTTTTTCAAACAACTGAACATTTTGATTTAAAATTTGACATTTTTTCATGCATCTTTTATTTATTGTCGAGATATGAAGAATACCTGCCGCATGATAAAGATGTTCACGGAAGATATAAATCTTCAAATTCAATACTGGCTAAGCCGGAATTTAATTTTTCTCCGGTTGTAGAAATTTGGTTGAGTTATTTTAAAGAAGCACTATTAAAGATACATTCCAAACTGGTTTTTAAAAATCACCAATTCGAATATGTACCAACATTTGATGTAGATAATGCGTTTAAATATCTAGGCAGAAACTGGAAAAAGCATCCTCCCAATTTTTTGAATTCAGATGGTATTAAAACACTCATAGGAAACAAAAAGGATGAGTATGATATTTTTGACAATATTCTAAATGAATTAATGCAATATAATTTGAATCCTGTTTTCTTTTTTTTGCTGAGTGATGATGGAGACAACAATAGTAATGTTTCTCCGTATTCAAAAAAATATCGTGCATTAATTAACAGACTCAGCAGTTTATATACTACCGGAATTCATCCCTCTTATTGCTCATTCGAAAAGAATCTTATACAGAGTGAAAAAAAAGAACTTCAAAATTTATCCAAAACAATTACAGTTTCCAGACAGCATTTTTTAAAAATCAACTTTCCGGATTATTTCAGGAGATTACATGAATCGGGAGTAGAAATCGATTATTCATTAAGTTATCCGGATGTAGTGGGTTTCCGCGCTGGTTTTAGCAGAGAATTTTATTTCTTTGATATAATAAATAATATGTCTTTACCGTTACTGATTCAGCCATCTTGCTGGATGGATGCAACTTACGAGTATTATCAGCCAAAAAAAAATATTGAAATTCAGCAGAATTTTTTAACGCTTTTTAACCAACTTAAACAAATTAATGGTAAATTAGTTGCAATATTTCATAACGATTTACTCGCTAAGCAAATATATTGGGGTGTTTTTGAGTTTATTAATCAGCAAACAAATTTAGGGGATGAAAAATAGTTTACATTTCAGAATAATATTATTTTTAATTATATTATCATTTGGATTAAACTCCAGAGGTCAGGATTATAAGTTTTCACAGTTTTATAATTCACCATTGAATTTAAATCCTGCATTTACAGGTAAAATAAATTCATTATATCGTTTTGTCGCAAACTATAGAGTACAGTATTTACCACTACAATCACCATCTCCATTTAATACATTAAGTGCTTCTGCAGATTTTGGTTTATTGAGAGATAAGCTTAAAGGTGATATTTTTGGCGTCGGAATACTTTTTACAAATGACAGACAAACAGCTATCCGCTCAAATGTTATGATGATTTCAATAGCCTATCATAAGAGTTTGGGTAAAAATAAGAATCACTATTTAAGCGTTGGTACGCAAGTTGGTTTTATACAGCGTTCGGTAGATTTAGGAAATTTGGCTTTCGCATCTCAATTTACAGGAACAGGCTTTGATCTTTCGTTAAACAATCAGGAGAATTTTGCCAGTAGTAAATATTTTAAACCCAATTTAAATATTGGATTATTTTGGTCTTCTAATTTTAATAAGATGTTAGGCGCTTATGCCGGGGTTTCAATATTTAATGTTATCAAACCAAAAGATACATTCTTTAAATCTGATAATGAGCGTGCCATGCGTTTTAATGCACACGCAGGTTTATTTATAGACATAAAAAGAAAAGTGCTTATTTCTCCAAACGGAATGTATATGTTTCAAGCCAAAGCACAACAATGGATTGCCGGCTCCTCATTCTCCTTTAACTTATCAGGAAAACAAGAACCGTACAGAACTGCTATATCTGCAGGTGTTTGGTATGATGGAAATGGAGCTGTAATTGCATCTACCGGATTTTCGTTCTCCGGCTTACAAATAGGAATCAGTTATGACGCCACCGTAAAGAAAGATTTAAGCAAAGCTGTTAAATCATTTGGAGCATTAGAAGCCTCCATTATTTATACAGGCAAACCATTAGACAAAAAGAAGGCGTATTCGCCGTTATTGTGTCCTAAATTCTAACACTACTACTATATAAATTATGCCGGTGAATATTCACCGGCTTTTTTGTTTCACGTGAAACAATTCAACTCACATTTTGTAATTAACAAAGTTGATTATTTTGTGGAATACAACGCATCTAAAGGTTTCACGTGAAACTTATAAACCTTAATTCACAACTATGTTATAAACATGTGTATTATTTTGTTGAATTTCAACCTAACAATAATTTCTCACGACTTACGACTTACGACTCACGACTTATGTATATCTTTGCACCATGTTTCAATCGTACGATGTAATAGTAGTTGGAGCCGGTCATGCCGGTTGTGAAGCAGCAGTAGCTGCTGCCAAAATGGGCAGCAAAGTTTTATTGGCTACTATGAATATGCAAACTATTGCACAAATGTCGTGCAATCCGGCTATGGGTGGCGTAGCTAAGGGACAAATTGTACGTGAGATAGATGCCATGGGTGGCTATTCAGGAATAGTTTCCGATAAAACCATGATTCAATTTCGTATGTTGAACCTTTCAAAAGGTCCGGCAATGTGGAGCCCGAGGGTACAAAGCGACCGTATGCAATTCCATTTAGTTTGGCGCGAAATGCTGGAAAATACACCTAATATCGATTTCTGGCAGGATATGGTAAGTGAGTTGTTAGTTGAAAACGGAAGAGTTTGTGGTGTACGAACCGGCATGGGTATGGAAATTCGCTCTAAAGCTGTGGTGCTAACAAACGGAACGTTCTTAAATGGCATTATACATATCGGTGAAAAACAATTTGGTGGCGGTAGGGCCGGAGAAAAAGCATCCAAGGGAATAACTGAGCAACTGGTTAGTTTGGGATTTGAAAGTGGCAGAATGAAAACAGGAACACCTCCCCGAGTTGACGGCAGAAGTTTGGATTATGCTAAAATGGAAGTCCAAAATGGAGATGAAGAAATAGTAGGTTTTTCTTACAAAAATATAGAAAAGCCAAAAGAACAACGCTGTTGCTGGATTACATATACCAACGATAAAGTACATGAATTATTAAAAACGGGGTTTGAAAAATCACCCATGTTTCAAGGGAGAATACAAGGACTTGGTCCAAGATATTGCCCTTCCATAGAAGATAAAATAAACCGTTTTGCCGATAAAGACAGACATCAGATATTTGTGGAGCCGGAAGGCTGGAATACGGTAGAAATTTATGTAAACGGATTTTCCACTTCATTGCCGGAAGATGTGCAATATAAGGCACTCACACAAATTCCGGGATTTGAAAAAGTAAAAATGTTCCGTCCCGGTTATGCTATTGAATACGATTATTTTCCTCCCACACAATTATCACTTTCATTAGAAACAAGGCTGGTAAAAAATCTCTTTTTTGCTGGTCAGATAAATGGTACAACAGGGTATGAAGAGGCAGCTTCTCAGGGTATGATGGCAGGTATAAATGCGCATAGGGCTGTTAATGATGTAGAGCCTGTTATCTTAAAAAGAAGTGAAGCATATATTGGTGTTTTAATTGATGATTTGGTGAATAAAGGTACGGAGGAACCCTATAGAATGTTTACATCAAGAGCTGAATTCCGCATTCTGTTGCGTCAGGATAATGCGGATTTACGCTTAACGGAACTATCTCATAAAATTGGGTTTGCAGAGCAGGAAAGAATGGATAGAGTACAGGAAAAGAAAGAAAAAACAGAAGAAATTATTCGTTTTATAAAAGAATTCAGCGTAGAACCATCGGATATAGATGCTTATCTGGAATCAAAAGGTACTACAGCAATGATGCATAAAATGAAGCTGGAAAAAATAATTACACGTCCGCAAATTGGCATTTTAGACCTGATGGCAAATGTACCCGTGGTGAATGAACATCTTTCCAAATACGAAAAAGAGTTTTTAGAACAGGCTGAAATATCTGTAAAATATGATGGTTATATCAATAAGGAGTACGAACAAGTGCAGAAAATGGACAAAATTGAAAATGTTAAACTAAAACCGGAATTTGATTATATGAGTCTGCCATCTTTAAGCATGGAAGCCCGTCAGAAATTAACTAAAATGAAACCTCAAACACTGGGCCAGGCAAGCAGAATTTCCGGTGTTTCTCCGTCAGATATTTCTGTTCTGATGGTATATTTAGGAAGATAGTAAATTTAAGGATGAAATAGTTTACCAATGTATCAGCGAAAAAATATACAAAATAAAAGGTTTCATTATTTCATTATTTCATTATTTCATTGCTTCATTATTTTTTCCTGTGCGCAAATCACCGCACCAACGGGTGGCAAAAAAGATACTTCACCGCCTGTTATTTCCGTTTCGTCACCACCCAATTATTCTACTAATTTTCAAAAAAAAGAAATAAAAGTGGAGTTTGATGAATGGATTCAACCGCTTACAAATCCAAAAACACAGGTAATTATTTCTCCTGAAATAGAGCCATTTCCGGAAATAACCATTGCGAGAAATGAACTTTCCATAAAACTTAAAAATCAACTGCAGCCCAACACAACTTACAGCATGTTTTTTGGGGATAATATTAAAGATAATAATGAAGGAAATGCGTTTTCAAACTACAAATACATCTTTTCCACCGGGAACTTTATAGATTCATTAAAGATAAAAGGATCTGTAAAAACAACTTTGGATAAGATTCCTGACAATACCTTCTTACTGCTTTACAAGGAAAAAGAAGATTCGGCATTTCTTAAAAAGCGACCTTTTTATATTACAAAAGTACAACCGGATGGAAGTTTTAATCTGGAAAATATAAAAGAAGGTGATTACAGAATTTATGCATTGAGTGATAAAAACGGTAATTACTATTATGATTTGCCAACAGAAGCCATTGGATTTACAGACAGTGTTTCTCCTGTAAATTCAAATTTAGATACATTATCTCTTGAGCTCTTTATGCCGGAAGATGCAAAATTAAGAATACAGGATTTTGACAGAGTCATTAAAGGGGGTATTTTACACCTGACTTTCAATAGAGAACTATCTCTTAATCAAGATGATATAACGGTTTCTATACAGGAAAATGCTGAAATTTCTCCAATTGCCTTTCAGGAAAAAGAAGCCAAAAAAGTAAGTGTTTATTTTCCGAAAATAGCTTCAGACACAAATAGTTTCACGTTAATTTTAAAAAATAAAAACGAATTAATCGACTCATTAAAAGTCAGAACGGAAAGTAAAAAATTTAAAACACCGGTTTTATTTTTTAATGATACAGTTGCCTATAAATCACTAACCGTAATTGAATCCGAGCCATTAAAATTGATTTCATCATCGTATAGCTTATCAGAAATTGATACGGCTAAAATGTATATAACGGATACTTCAGAAAATAAAATTGCTTTTTATGTTTCACGTGACGAAGATTTACAAACCTACTTTATTAAATCTTCTTGGCAACCAGGAATGAAATATGGTCTTCATTTAAAGGATTCTGTTTTTTCAGATTTAGTAGGAAATTATAGCAAAATGCAGGAAATTTCATTTTCAGCCATCTCAGTAAAAAAAGCAGGTAACTTATTGATTACATATCAGTTGCCTCAAAAAAACACCAATTATATTGCTATTTTGAAAGATAATTCGGGGAAAGTACTGAATAAGCAAATTTTACGCGATTCTCAGGCGGTTAAAATTAACTATGGATTGCAGGTGGCCGGCGTCTATTCCGTTGAAGTAATTGAAGATGCCAACAATAATGGAATCTGGAATTCCGGAAGCTTCACTACAAAAACATTGCCTGAAAAAATATATAAAGAATTAAAACCTATTGTAATTAAAGAAAATTGGGATGCGGAAGAAACTATTAAAGTAGATTTTTCAGCAGTAAATGCAGCGATTAAAAATAATGTAAATGCTAATACGCCAACTGAAATTCCCAATAAGGTAAATTTATTAAAAAATCAATCCGATAAAAAAAACTAATACTTTATAATTTTTTCCCGAATCAATTCTCCATCCATATGTATGAGCAGTAAATACGTATTTGCTGCCAAATCATTTATACTTGTAAATCGTCAGCAAAAAGTGGACTGATTTAGTTCAAAACTAAGAGAGTGTTTT
>DAORIK010000044.1:0-19081 GCA_035438465.1 Chitinophagales bacterium
GATGAAAGTTACAGTCGGAATGCCCGTTTACAATAGGCCAGTGGAACTTCGCAGAGCGATAGAATCTATTTTAGCACAAACATACAAAGAAATTGAGGTTGTTATTTCCAACAACTGTTCACCAAATGCAGAAGTGGATTTGGTGATAAAAGAATATATGAATGCAGATAAGCGCATTCATTATTTTTATCAGGATAAACCATTGCGCGTAATTGATAATTTCAGATTTGTATTGGCAAATGCGACCGGAGATTATTTTGTTTTTCTGGCAGATGATGACTGGTTTGATAAAGACTACATTGAAAAATGTGTTGCATTCTTACAAAATAATTCAGATTATTCGCTGGCCTGCGGTAGCTGTAGTTATCATGATGAAGATGCTGTTTTAATTGATAATGAAAATCTGGTTTCTATCACAGATAATAATACATTCAACAGAGTAAAATACTATTACAAGCATGTTCGATTTAACGGATATTTTTATAGTCTCAGGAAAACAGAATTAAGCAAAAAAATTGAACTGAGAGATAAAATGGCTTTCGATTGGTTGTATTTAGCTGCTTTAGTTTATAGTGGAAAGGTAAAAGTACTGGAAGATACTGCAATGCATATCACAAAAGGCGGAATGTCTACGGATGTAGTGGAGATGAACAGAAATATTGGTGCCAATACTATTATTTCAAGAAATTTAATTGGTTTGACTATCGCTTACAACGCTTTTGAAGATATCTTTCAACAAAAGATTTATTCAATGAGTTCTATTCCCAAATTTATTTTTTCTGTAAAGATATTTTTTGCTGTTTATACCAAAACATTTATGTGGGATGTACTCTTTCTTAAGAACAAAATACTCAGACGAAAAAAATAACAATTATTGACTCATTTCTTCTTCCAGTAAAATATCTAACAGCTCATTGATGGTTAAATCATAATGCCAGTTTAGATTTTTATTTATATGCTCCGTACTTCCGTAAATGTCTTTTATTTCGGATGGTCTGAACAGAGACTTGTCAACAATAATTTTTGAAGCAGGTATGTCGAGTTTATTAAAGATATATTCAACAATATATGACAATGAAACAGACTTTCCGGTGCAGATTAAATAATTATCGGCTTTTGATTGCTGCATCATCTGATACATTGCTTCAATATATTTAGGGGCATATCCAATATCTCTCTTAATGTTCAAATCACCGACTTTAAGCACGTCTAACGTACCATTTTGTATTTTATGTGCATTTGATATAATCTTTTTTACAAAGAAGTTTTCATTACGCAAATATGATTCGTGATTAAAAAGAATACCGCAACATATAAACAGGTTATAGCTTTCACGGTAGTTTACACAAGTCCAGTGCGCAGCAGCTTTTGATATAGCATAAGGGCTTTTGGGATGAAACTCTGTGTCTTCAGTAATCGGAAGCTTCTTTACTTCGCCAAACATTTCACTACTGCTCGCCTGATAAAATTTTATTTTTTTATCCGTCAATTTTATTGCTTCAAGTAGATTAAAGACAGAAATGGTATTGAAATGAAATGTACCGATTGGTTGTGCAAAAGACAATGATACAGAACTTTGCGCTGCTAAGTTGTATATTTCAGTCGGCTGATATTTTTGTATACAGCTAATGATTTGTGATAAATCCTGTAAATCACATTCTTCAATAAGCACCTTATTACGGATATTTAAATAGTTTAGTCCATTCAGATTGCTCGAAGTAGTGCTTCTGACTAAACCTATAACCTGATAGCCTTTCTCAAGCAGTAACTTCGCAAGATATGATCCATCTTGTCCTGATATACCTGTTATAATTGCCTTGTTCATGTTATGATTTATTTACGACTTTATTTATTATGGAAATATATTGTTCATTTGTTTTTTTCCAGGAGAATTTTTTTTCCTGTTCATATCCCTGTTTGATTTTTTCTTCCCGGAAGTATTTATCGCTCAGTAATTTATGTAATATTTCTGATAATTCTGTGCCATTGTTAGGTTGAAAATACAGCGCAGCGTTTCCTCCGATTTCCGGTAAGCTACTCGATTTACTCAGTACAGTTGGGCAACCGCTAGCCATAGATTCTAATGCAGGGATGCCAAATCCTTCATATTCTGATGAAAAAACAAATCCAACAGCATTATGGTACAAAGTGTAAATTTCATTGTCTTCAAAATTGTACTGAATAAATCGCTCTCTTATATTCAGAGATGATAAATAATTTATTTCTTCTGATGCAAATGAACCGCCACCGGCACATACAATCTTCAAATCCGGAAACTGTTTAAGCAGCGGAAGCGTTGCTTTTGCAAAAACATCAAATCTTTTATACAACGTTCTGTTTCCGACAAATAAGAAATATTGTTTGGGTAGCCAGTCTAATGTTACAAGTCCTTTATTCAATGTGCATGCTAAGTAAACAACATCAATTTTTGATGGGTGGATTTGTGGGTACAGACGGCAAATGTCATTTTTGGTAGATTGAGAAATAGCAATAATACTGCTTGCTTTTTCTATTAGTGTTTTTTTGTTTTCTTTTATCTTTTCATCTTTAAAATAGTTTGGGTATAATTCGTAAATCATATCATATACCGTAACAATAAATGGTTTGTTTTTTATATGATTTAAGAAATAAGGATGGTGAGCTGTCGATAAAAAGATATCATAATTATGTTTTCTTAGATGGTAGATGTAATACAAGAAACTTACCCTCTTTAAAATCGGCCTTAAGAAAATTCTTTTAATTTGCGGATTTATATCTCTCAGAAAAGATAAAGTATCCGGTAATAAGTTCTTTTCTTTTAAATGAAGGTTTTCACTGTAAAATACAGGACAAATAATTTCAACATCATTTCTTTGTTTACATTCAGACCAGAATTCAGCAAATATCCTCGAAATTCCACCGTATTTTTGAATATAAAAAGTGTCAGGATCTAAAAATATTTTTATTTTCATTTTTAACTTTGTAGAGCATTTAAAGATAAATAAATTGCTTTATATAATATGCTCCTAAATTTATTTTGCTGAATATAGGGAACGAATTCTTTTTAGAAATGATTCCGATTTCAGAAATTCGTTTTGTGAAATAAACCATTCGCTCAGCGGCGGATGCCAGAATGGTTCATAGATAATAATTCCGTCAGATAGTAAAGCAGCCGAGTAACTAAATGAACTCTTGGCCATTATAAAAACATCAGCTTTTACTAAATTGTAAAAATCATCGAATACATTTCCATTCAGGTATAATGTTGCAATATCTCCGAGTTTGCCAAAGTCTTCTTTTTCCCCTTGTGAAAAGATATTGATTTGGCTATGAATACCAAGTTGCTTAAATGCAGTTAACAGTTCACTTAGTTTGTTGAAAATAATTTCATTGTCTGTATAGCGCTCTTCATTGTTATTATCTACATCTCCCCGGCGAATATGGCATGCAATGTGCAAACATTTTTCATTATATTTTATAGTTTCTTTTTTTGGATGCTTGTAAAATTTATCCTGCAGTTTCTTTTTAATAAGTGAATACTTTGTTGAATATTTATTTATATAATTATGATAATGTGATTTACTAAAAACCACTCTTGGGTTAGAAGAAAACAAATACAGGAAAATCTGAATGATTGTTTGTGATGTGAAATTGTCGAGATTTATGATTTTATACGATGAGTCCAATTCATCAATGCTTTTTTCATCTTTCGCGAATGAAAAAAAATATTCAGCTTCTTTATTAAATGCTGAATTATTGTCATAATTGTGAGCGATATAATTTAATGGGGTATGGCAATACACAAGGTTATTTAATAAACAGTATAATTGAGCAGAGTAAATAGCTTGCACCTGTGCACCTAATCCGTCTGCTTTGCCTGCAC
Organism: Chitinophagales bacterium; assembly: GCA_035438465.1. Taxonomy (GTDB): domain Bacteria; phylum Bacteroidota; class Bacteroidia; order Chitinophagales; family JADIYW01; genus JADJSS01. The sequence goes on from DAORIK010000044.1 coordinate 3,863, forward strand.
AGGTAATAAAGCATTTCTTTTTATAAGGGATAATACAAAAAATAACAAAATTTGACAGAAACAATGATAATATTCTTTTTATCTTCAAAAACATTGTGTAATTGTTTGCGATTGAAATAAAATTGGGTGGTAATAATTACGAAAATAAAGGTAAGAATAATTATCTTACATTAATATCCTGTTGAAAAAACATATTGAATATGATAATAGTACAGCTAAAAGGAGGATTGGGCAATCAAATGTTTCAGTATGCATTCGGAAAATATCTTGCCTCCATAAATAATACAACCTTAGTGCTTGATACTTCTTTTCTCCAAAGTAAATTGCCATTTAAAAAATGGGCTACACCCATGCAGTATGAATTACATATCTTTAATATAAGAGCATCTCTGAAATCTAATATCATATCGAGTAACTTTGTTTTGTATCCATTTGCTAAAGCAGAACATTGGATAAGAACAAAGTGGTATGAAAACAATTATAACTCTGTAAGTGAACCGGTTTCCGGCTTTGACGCAGAAATCCTCAAAACAAAAGACAATAGTTATATTAAAGGAAATTATCAATCCGAAATTTATTTTCAATCGATTGAAAAAGAACTGAGGTCAGATTTTGTATTCGTACAGAAACTGGATAATATGAATGCTGAATGGGAAGCACAAATATTAAACTGTAATGCGGTGTCTCTTCATGTAAGGAGAGGAGATTATATTTCCATAAAACGAAATGCACAAAAATTTGCATCTCTTTCACAAGATTATTATCAAACTGCAATAAAAAGAATGTCAGATAAAATTTCAAACCCTGTCTTCTTTATTTTTTCAGATGATATAAACTGGGCAAAAAATAATTTGGAATTTTCTTCACCCGTTTTCTTTGTCACAAATAATAATAATCCCAGTAGCTCATATATAGATATGCAATTGATGAGCTTATGCAAGCACAATATCATTGCAAATTCTACATTTAGTTGGTGGGCTGCATGGTTAAACAACAACCAGGAAAAAATGGTAATAGCACCTGACAAATGGTATGTTGATAAGTCGGTAAATTCGCCGGATATTATTCCGAATTCATGGATAAAATTGTAAATTTGTTATAAATCATTTTACATGTCAAAAAAGCAACCAGTCAAGCCTGCAGCAACCAATGCAAAACAATCAAACGCAACAGTAAATAAGAAATCCAATTCAGATAAATCAGGTTTCGAGTTGTCGAATAAGATTTTAGTTCCGGCAATATTATTATTGTTTCTGGTACTTACATTTCTTTATTGTAAACCATTAATGGAAGGTATGCGGTTGTCTACACATGACAGCAATCAGTATCTTGCGATGAATAAAGAAGTTGCAGATGTAAAAGCAACAACCGGGCATGTCGCACTATGGTCCTCACGCATGTTTGGTGGAATGCCTGCTTTTTTAATGGGCGGATTTGAATATTCAAAAATTACAGAATTTTTTCCACGTGCATTCGTTTACAAAGTTATCGGTTCAATCCCAGATCCGGCAATGGGAATTTTGTTACTCTTGATTTGTTCTTTTATTGGTTTTTATGTGCTTGTCCGAAATCCCTTGCTTTCGCTTGTTGGGGCAATAGCAGTTGGATTTTGTACTTCTAATTTTATTAGTTTGGATGCAGGACACATTACCAAAATAACTACATTAGGTAAATTTCTTCCCATGTTTGCAGGAATATGGTTGTTGTTCCAAAAGAAATATATCTGGGGTGTTATAATAACGTTGATTTTTGTAAATGAAAGTATTAGTGGTGGACATATTCAGATAGCTTATTACAGCTTATTGTTAATAGGTATTTATATTCTGATTCAGTCCATACAGGGATTTATCAGAGGCGAAGTAAAGCACGTACTAACAGTGGGCTCAATTTTGATTGGAGTATTTGCCATTGCAGGTATGATGAATTTCTATAATTATTTTGTGAATGATTTTTCCAAAGATACGACCCGTGGTACCGCAATTTTAAACGAAGCCAAGATGAATCCTGAAAGTCAGGATAGTAAAAACAAAACAACGACGAGTGAAAAAGGAGTTGGTTTTGATTATGCAACAAACTGGAGTTTCGGTATAGAAGAATTAGGAAGTTTACTGGTGCCGAACTTTGTCGGAGGTTCTTCCGGTGCAGGTTTAGATGAAAATTCAAATGTCTATAAAACATTATCTGATAAAGGTGTTTCTCCACAACAGGCCGGACAGTTTGTTCAGCAAATGCCATTATACTGGGGAAGTGAACCTTTTGTGCAAGGACCTGTCTACCTCGGTGCGATTGTTATTTTCTTGTTTGTATTCGGCTTATTCGCTTACAGAGGTCAATTAAAATGGTGGATAGTTATTAGCATCCTACTTTCTGTATTGATTGCCATGGGAAAAAATTTTGAACCGTTTTATCGATTGTTATACAACATAGTACCGATGTTTAATAAATTTCGTGCACCCACTATGATTCTGGCGTTGGCACAGATATTAATGATAACATTAGGCGTTCTAGGGTTAAAGGATTTCTTTGATGACAGCATATCTGATAAAACAAGCAGATTAAAAACATTAAAATTATCAACCGGTATTGTTGTAGGAATATTGGTGTTCTTTATTGTCCTGGGAAGTATTTTTTCGTTTCAGTCAAAAGCCATCAGTAATGGAAAATCTTCTGATGATCAGTTCAAAGAACAGTTGACACAAATGACCGGCAACCAGGATTTCGCAAATGATATATATGCTGCATTAAAAAAAGACAGGTCATCTTTAATGCGTTCGGATTCAATTCGTTCATTGGTTTTTGTTGGTTTGGCTGCTGCTTTATTGTTTGCATTTGCATTTGGAAAATTCAGACAACAATCTGTTATTTTAAGTGTCTTAACTTTATTAATTCTTGTTGATTTTTGGGTAATAAGTAAGCGTTATTTGAATGACAATGATTTTGAAGAAAAGGCTTCACTGGAAATGAATGCATTTCCCGAAACACCAGCAGATGTTGCTATTTTGGCGCAAAATAAAGACAAGGCAAGAATGGTGGATTTTACGGTAGATATCTTCAATAGTGCAAATCCTGCTTATTATCATCGCACTATTGGTGGTTATAGTCCTGCAAAACTGAGAAGGTATCAGGACATAGTTGAATATGGATTGAGTTATGATTTTCAAATGATAAACAAAGCAGGTTTTGCGCATGCAAATTATTTGAATATGCTCAATACAAAATATTTGAAGCAATCTCCGGAGGCAAGTGGAGTGATACAAAATCAGTATGCTTTGGGAAATGCGTGGTTTGTAGGTAATATAGACAAAGTGAATACACCGGAAGAGGAAATTCTAAAAGTAAGAGATATAAATCCTGCAAATACAGCAATTGTTAGCAAAGAATTTGATGCATATGTAAAAGATATTATTCCGAATGCTGATTCTCTTAAACAAACGGAAGGAAGATTTATAAGTATGACAGATACGAAAGATCCGATGAAATTAGAGTATAATTTTAAATCACCTAAAGATGAATTTGTGGTTTTTTCTGAAGTAATCTATCGCCCCAATCAGGATTGGATTTCGTATGTTGACGGGAAACAGACTGATCATATTCGGGTGAACTATATTCTACGTGGTATGAAAGTAAAAGCAGGTGAACACAAAATTACATTCGAATTTAAACCTAAATTATATTCATTAACGAATAATGTTGTTTTAATCGGTAATTTGATTTATTACATAATTATTTTCGTGTTAGTCTATTTATTATATAATCGAAATAGAAAACCGGCTCTGTAATACAATATTAAATAGAATATGAACAGTTCAGAACCATTTCTGTCTATAATAATTACAGCATATAACGTTGGTAAATATATTGAGTCATCTTTGCTTTCAGCAATAAATCAGTCTTACGAAAATATTGAAATAATAGTTGTCGATGATGGTTCAACAGATAATACAGCTGAAATTGTCAAAAGCTATTCATTAAAAGATAGTCGGATAAAATATTATTATCAGACAAATAGTGGTGTTGCTGCAACCAGAAATTTTAGTCTGTCTGTAGTGCGAGGTGTTTTCTTTACCTTCCTCGATGGAGATGATTTAATTTCTAAAGATTTTGCTCAAACGGTATATAGTCACTGTGAATCAAAAGATTTACTCATTTTTGATTTTCTGGAAGAGCAGGCCTCTGGTAGTCTAAACGAAAAGAACTTTGATACGGATATGTTAAACACGTATAAAGATAATTTCACAGATAAAGCTTTTCTGGTTGCCGATAAATGTCCCGGGTTATGGGCAAAAGCATATAGTACAGAATTTATTAAAAAGAATAATATCACATTTTATGATACTAAGACATTGGAAGATATGTTTTTTGTATTGGATATACTAATGAGTAAGCCCGTATTGTGTTATGTTCCTTTCGTCTCATATACTTATAAATATAATGTCATAAGTTTGTCAAGAAAAATAAATATTTCTGTATTGAATGACAGACAAAAATCAGTTTCTTTTTATTTGGATAAGTATTCAACAGTAGAAATTACAAAATACAATTATTTTTTTACGTTTTGGTTTAACAGAATTTTCATGCAATTATTTCTTGTCTTCTCTTCGAAATTAGTTAATGAAGATAGAAAGCCTGCATTCTTTCAAACAATAAACTTCATTCATCTTTTATTAGAAAAGTTGAAGAAGAATGGGCTTATAAAGAGCCATACAGAAGTGATGAGACAACTTAATACATTACAGTTGAAATTTATTTATACAGTCTACATGGTGTTGTATTCAGCTTCAAAACTATCTGAATCCATTGCCTATATATTATTTCAGATAATGTCGCTATTTTTTAAGATTATTATTAATAAATAATTTCTGAAAAAATAAGGAAGCATTTATTTTATACGTTTTCTGAAATTACAGATTTGAATTTGAATATTTAAACAGAGATTCCCTTTTTCCAGATAGAGAGCGTTTGTTGCGATGCGCCAAAACCCGAAAAATAAGCTGCAATTGATTTCTTACTGCTGCCGCAGAAATTAAATTCAAGATTTTCCGTTTTTGCCTGTTGAATACAATTCCATAAAAGGTAAGTCATCGCACCGGTGTTCCTGTAAGCATCATCATAACCGCCTAATAAATAATAAATACTGGTTTTGTCTTTTACTATCAGAGCAGATGCAAGTAAGTTTCCTTCCACGCTCAGGCAGTTAATAACATTACCTGCCTGATTTTTAATCAGGATGTTTACTAGTTTTCTGAAATCATTAAATTCTATCGGTACCTTTTGATTTTGTTTTTTGAAGGTTGAAATCAATAACAGATAAGAACGGTTTATGTCTTTACTGATTTTTATAATATAGTTTCCTTTAGTACCTTTATCTATATTGCGTTTGTGGTTCTTGCTTAATTTTGAATAATCTGTTTCAGCAGGTGCTAAAACGAATGTTTTATATTCTTCTTTAGTATAGCCTGTCTTTTCAGAAGAAATCGATGCATATTGAGGAAGTAATTTAAAATAAGACTTTATGGATGATGGTAATTGTTGTAATAATTCTATAATTACTTTATTCGTTTCTGCTTTTGATAAGTTGTTATCTAAAATAAAACTTTGATAAAAACTCAGTGGTGGCAAATAAATCCGTTTTGTTACTATTGTTCCTTTAAGGCAATAAGGCAGTACACCAATTATCTTTCCTTCTCTTTCGGCAATGGCAACATCCCATTTTTCAGAAACTGCATCCAGCCAGAATGGCTGCAAGAAAATCGGAATTTGCAATGAACAGTTATCAGATTTGCATAAATTTATATATCGTTGTTTAGGGATCAAGGATTATTTATTAGTATTAGAATCAATTCTTTCAAAAATAGCATCTGCGATAATATTTTATAATGTAAGTTACAGCCTGAATTTGAAATAAGATACTTTTTATTATTTTTTTTGCAACAATAATGATTTCTGATATTGTGAGAATCGCATTTTTGTTTGATAAAATTCTTTTGTACTTTTAAAGTAAATAGCAGACATGTCACACAAAATTACTTCGTTTGAAAAGTATATAGAAATCTATAAAAAAAGTGTTGAAAATCCCGAACAATTCTGGGATGAAATTGCTGAAACTTTCCAATGGAAACAGAAATGGAATAAAACATTAGAATGGAATTTTAAAGAACCTGATGTAAAATGGTTTTTGAACGGAAAATTAAATATTACAGAAAATTGTCTGGACAGATATATCACCACACAGCCGGATAAACCTGCCATTATCTGGGAAAGTAATGATAGTAACGAAGATAACAGGATACTTACTTATAAGGAACTCCATGAACAAGTTTGCCGTTTTGCAAATGTGTTAGAAAATAATGGGATTGTAAAAGGCGATCGTGTTTGTTTGTATATGCCTATGATACCTGAATTAGCTGTTGCCGTATTAGCATGTGCCAGAGTTGGTGCTATTCATTCAGTAGTATTTGCGGGGTTTTCCGCACAATCTTTATCAGATAGAATAAATGACTCTGCATGTAAAGTTTTAGTAACTGCCGATGGTTTATACAGAGGAAGTAAAATTGTAGGATTAAAGGAAATCTGTGATGAAGCCTTAAAGAATGCACCTTCTATTGGGAAAGTAATAGTATATAAACGAACACAACAAGAAATAAGTATGCAACTTGGCAGAGATGTTTGGTGGCATAGTGAAATGCAGAAAGCCGCTGCAAATTTTGATGCGGTAGAAATGGACAGTGAAGATCCTTTGTTTATTTTATACACTTCAGGAAGTACCGGAAAACCAAAAGGTGTGGTGCATACCTGTGCAGGATATATGGTGTATACTTACTACACTTTTCTAAATGTTTTTCAATATGAATCGGATGATATTTTTTGGTGTACCGCAGATATAGGTTGGATAACGGGCCATTCATATATTGTATATGGTCCGCTTTTAAATGGAGCTACAACCGTAATGTTTGAAGGAATTCCAACGTATCCGGATGCAGGACGTTTTTGGGCAACAATAGATAAATTGCAAGTCACGAAATTTTATACAGCACCAACAGCTATTCGTTCCCTGATGGCAAATGGTTTGGATTTTGTGAATCCCTATAAATTGGATTCTTTAAAAGTAATTGGTTCGGTAGGTGAGCCGATAAATGAAGAAGCATGGTTTTGGTATCATGATAATATTGGCAAGGAAAAATGTCCGGTAGTGGATACATGGTGGCAAACGGAAACAGGCGGAATTCTTATCTCACCAATAGCACACGTTACGCCTACTAAACCTACATTTGCGACATTACCTTTACCCGGGGTCCAGCCGGTTTTGGTGGATGCACAGGGTACTGAACTCACAGAAAATAATGTAGAAGGATTATTATGCATGAAGTTTCCGTGGCCGGGTATTATTCGTACTACTTTTGGTGACCATGAACGTTGCCGACAAGCCTACTTCGCCACGTTTGATAATTTATATTTCACGGGTGATGGCTGCAGGAGAGATGATGACGGCTATTACAGAATTATAGGTCGTGTGGATGATGTAATGAATGTAAGCGGACATCGTTTAGGAACTGCAGAAGTGGAGAACGCCATCAATGAACACCCGTATGTAATTGAAAGTGCTGTGGTAGGCTATCCGCACGAAATAAAAGGACAGGGAATTTATGCTTTTGTAATCGTAGACAAGCAAAGTATAGAAAAAGGGATGGTAGATACAGACGCACCTATGGAAGAAAGTGCCGGCATTGACAATAGCTTGCATATGTTGAATATCCTGGCGTTTGAAAATGAAATCAAAGAAGTGGTTTCTAAGATTATTTCACCGATAGCCAAACCGGATAAAATACAAATCGTTTCAGGCTTACCGAAAACCCGCAGCGGCAAAATCATGCGCCGTATTTTACGCAAGATAGCAGAAGGCGATGTAAGTAATTTAGGCGATACCACAACTTTATTGGATCCGGGAGTGGTGGATGAAATTAAGAAGGGAGCAGGATTGTAGATTAAACCAACTCTACATTACTTACTTTTCTGAACGAAAATTCATTGTAGATATGACGTTTAGCAAAACGTGCCGGAGAATCAGAATTTACTAATTTGATATAGGTATTTCTCGGAACATTGAAAAATTCATAACTGCTCCCGTTTAAGAATGTAATTTCCAACACTAATCCTTTCCATTGATAGTCGCTTATATTGGAAGCCATGATAGTTTCCTTAAATTCGGGCATCAGCGCTTCCGTGGTTTCCGGCGCGATACTCACTAAAAAGTGATAGGCTTCAATCATCTCCCGGCTTTTATCTTCCGCAGCTGCTTTCTCTGTCTCGTCCTGAAATTTGTCAGGATGATAGGCTTTCATGAAATTACGGTAAGTGGTTTTTAAGTCAGCTAAAGTGGAAAGCGGTGTAGCTTCAAATAATTTGCGGTAGTCGGTAATCTTTTTCATTTTTAAAATAAGACTGCAAAGATACAGGTAACTTATTGTTTGTCTGTCCTTTTATAAATATGCTACTATTATTAAAATACTAAATAAGCTTGACTTTGTTACCGTCAAACTCAATAAGGGTATCTTTTACTAATTTATTCCGTTTCCGCAATTCCACTTTCCCATTTACTTTTACGAATCCTTCTTCTATCACGGAATTCGCCTGAGCTCCGCTTTCACACCAGTTCAGTACTTTCAGTAATTGATTGAGTTGTATAAAATCACCCTGTATTTCGAATGTTTCCATAAAATTTTATTTTGTATTTTTATGTTGAAACAAGATAACAGAATTTTGTTGTATACTTTGTTTCTTTGCGCTCGTTGCGTGAAATAATTTTTAAAGAACAAAATGAAAAAGAGAATAATAATCAGTTTCCTAATTTTATTATCTTGTAAGATAAGCTTTGCACAAACCTACAAAGCAAAAATTATTACCAACTATGGAAATATAACGGTAGTATTGTTTGATGAAACACCCAAGCACAGAGATAATTTTATCAAGTTAGTAAAAGAAAAATTTTATGATAGTTTATTGTTTCATCGGGTGATAAAAGGATTTGTGATACAAGGCGGCGATCCAACGTCTAAAAATGCAAGCGATACGGCTTTGCTTGGAGAAGGTGATTTAGGGTATACTATTCCGGCAGAATTCAATCCAAAATATTTTCATAAAAAAGGTGTGCTCGCACAGGCAAGAGATGACAATCCGCAGAAAGCATCATCGGCTTGTCAGTTCTATATTGTGCAGGGGAAAATTGCCAATGACTCAACTTTTATTAAAGCAAAAAAACGCACCGGCAACGAAACGCCTGAAGCCAATAAGAAAGTATATCGTAAAATCGGCGGTATTCCGCATCTCGACATGAATTATACAATTTACGGCGAAGTCATAAAAGGCTTGAAAGTAGTGGATAAAATAGCGTCCGTTAAAACAGATAAAAATGATAGACCCTTACAATCTGTCCGTATCAAGACGATACAATTAATTGAAAAGAAACAATAAATAACTGTTCAACTGTCTGAATAGATGCAGTTTAACTAATAATTTCTTAATCTCAAGGGGTACAAGATTCTATTTTTGATGTATATTTATAGTACCATTACTATGAGAAACTTGTACATTATAAAATTTGTATTCCTTTGTTTTATTGTTTTTATAAGCAATTCAACTCTTTTTTCATGTAATTTATCAGACTATACATTAACTTCTGTAACAGGCACGGGTCCTTATACTATTGTTACCCGCTTGTGTGTGGGTGGCGGATTAACAGGCGCTGTAAGAGGTGGTGATAACGGTACAAGTACTATTAGTTTTGGATTATATAGTGCTGATAGTACTTTTACCACTTTATCTTGGTCACCTATAAATATTACAGGTTCCGGTACTGGTTGTACTTCTAATACGAGTTTTGTTATAAGTTCATTAGGCGCACCATATAATTCAAATCGACAGCTTTTTTATACTGGTCCGGCATCTTGTGGCACTCGTACGTTTACATGTGTTTATTCAACAGCACAATGTGGAGCTGTATCACAACAATGTATCAATATAACCTTTGTTACCAATGTTATGCCTGACTCAATCAGGTCTTTTGGTGTGGAAGGTGCAGGAAATCAAATTGCAGGATGCACGTATAATCCAGATATGCTGATTAATTTTAATCCTTCACTTCCTGTTTTCTGGAGCACTGTAGATGCAAAAAAAATAAACAATAATGAAGTAGCAGTTAACTGGACAACATTATCAGAAGTAAGCAATTATTTTTTTACTATTGAAAAAACCAACGATTTAGTAGAAGCACAAAATCATCATGGTCAGCAAGAAGATTTATCTGTTTGGACGCAATGTGGAATTATAAATGGAACGAATAAGAATGCTCCGGCAAATTATTCTTTCATTGATAAGAATCCGTTTCCTGAACAATCGTACTACAGAATTAAACAAACTGATTTCTCAGGTAAGTTTTCATATAGCAAAATTGCAATGGTAAATGCTGCAATAGAAAATGATAATGTGAAAATTTATCCAAACCCATCAAAGAATATATTAAATGTAGAATATGGAAGCTTAAAAAGTATGTCATTATTAAATATGTTAGGTGAAAAAGTTTATGAAGAAAGCAATGCTGATGATATTATAGTACATGCAATTAATACACAGAATATTCCTGAAGGAATTTATTTATTAAAGATAATAAGATTGAATAACGAGGTGGCTTCTTATAAAATAAAGATTACTCATTAGCAGAAATTAATAATCTTCAATTCTTCACAAACTGTTTAGCGGCCTGTTGTTCATCACTCTGCAGAGAAAGTATATATTGCCCTGAAGCTAAGTCTGAAACATCAATAGAATGATTATGTGTATCACTTTCCAATATAGTTTGCCCCAGTAAATTGAGAATACTGTAATGAATTATTCCATTTGCAGGGAAACCATTGAAAGAAATAAAGTTATTTGCCGGATTTGGAAAGAGTTTAATGTCTGCCAGTGTTTTTTTATATTCTATAGCAGTGAGTGAACATCCATCACTTAATTTATTGATGTAATTCCAAAGTGTTGTATCAAAAGGTGAAGAAGCATCCGCACCAAATGCTGATTCTCCAACCCGAACAATTACCATATTAGTACTTGGAACGACATAGATTTTCTGATCGTTTTTCCCTAGTGCACAAAACATATCGTTTGGCGCATTGCGCATCAGCTTACTGGGAATTACAATCTGTGAACCCGGAACCATTGCTGAGACCTTGCCATTTAACCACCATAAATAGCCATAGGACAAATTAAAATTTTGTGATGTATTTATCATTGCACGATAATAAGAAGTGTCTTTTAAAATAGTATCGTTTTGCCAAATCCCTTTATTCAGGGTAAGTAAACCAAAACGCGCCATATCACGCGTCCTGCTGTAAAACACACTCTGAAACCAGATTCCGTTCATGCCGATTTTAGAGCCAATATAGGAATTGGTTGCCGCTGTATAGCCTTGTCCGCTAACAGAACTCACCACATCTTCCAGTTTTCTGTATGCACCGGTATGATATGACCATCGTGTGCCCGCATCTGCTTTGTATTGCAAACAGGCAGGTGTCTGATCAATATTATCACATGGAAATGTTGGATTGTCATCCATTCCGCCTGTCATCGACAATAAATTTTTTATAGAGATTAATTTTTCTTTTTGCGGAGTTTCGCTTGTCCAGCCAACACCCAAATATTTGGAAACAGAATCGTTGATATTTAACAACCCTTTTTGCTGTGCAATGCCTACCATCATAGCTGTTAAGCTTTTCCCTGCACTTGCCCAGTAATGCAGTGAATCTTGTGTAAACGTATTGAAATATTTTTCGAGTACTATCTTTCCATCTTTTAAAATCAGGAAACCTTTAGTATTGGTGTTGCCTAAATAATTATATAATGAATCAATTCGTTGTTGGCACCAACCTAATCTGTTGGGCGACATGGTATCCCATGTAGTCCCTGTATTGGGTGGAAAGTATAAAGACTGCCCCTGACTTATTAAAAAAAATAAAACAAATGAAAGGGTCAGTATTTTCTTCATAAAGTAGTTTTTACTTAGACAGTAAAATAAGTAAAAAGTTTAATCTAAAAAAAATAAATACCGCTTCACGGCAGAAGCGGTATTTTATGAACGATTTAATTAGTATTTTATTTTACTATACACAAATCACTTAACATTATTTACTATTAATGTATTTATCTAATTGTGCACTGTAGTTGCTAAACGTAAAATCGTTATACAATGTGTAGTAATTATTTTTGTCGATAGTCTTATCATAACAATATTTTGCAAGGTCTAATTTATTTTGCTCAAATGTAATTAGCTGTAGTAATTCATGTACCTGATTTGTTTTTATTGCTCTGTCTTTTAATGCAGTTTTTGCAACTGAAACCATTTTATCATCAAAAGTGGCATTTTTCATAGTCTGAATTAATGTTTTCAGACTTGCATCATCCAGCAGATTCCCATAACCAAAATTTCCACCATACGGATAATTGTTTGGGTAATTATTTGGATAATTATTTGGATTATTATTTCCATACGGATAATTATTATTTCCATTACCGTAATTCCATCCCTGAATCCCGTAACCATAGCCATTATTACAATGAGGTGACTTAGGTGGCTTTGGTCCATTCGGCTTAGGAGGGTTCCATCCATATTGTTGGTTGTTTTGATATCCTTGCAGGTAATCAATATACCAGTTGCCTTGTGTAAATGGAATTTTGTCAATAATTTTTATTCTGAAGTAGTTGTCTATTTCAGCAATGGTTCGGTAGCCATCAGTAACAGAAACTTGCTGTTCAAATACAGTGCGACCGTTGAAACCATTTTCGTAGACTTTCAGATTAAAATTACCCGAATACAAATCAAAAAAACGAAAGGTGTTACTTTGTGAAGTAATAGTTTGATTGTTCAAACTAACGGTGTAGTTTCCATTGGAATTTATTTTTACAAAAAATTCGCCCGCAGCAAACAGAGTGCTACAGATAATAATGGAAAGAGCGAGTGTAAAAGATTTTTTCATAAAAATGCTTTTATTGTTATAAATGGTGTTTATGGAATCGTCTCAACTAATGAAATAAAATTACATTAGCATAAGGCTTATTTCATAAGAATAAATTTTATTGAAAATCGTAATACAATCACCGTGCCAAAGTTAGAGAATAGGCAAAAAGTAGATAGGGATTAGGGATGGAAATGATATGAAAATACCCTAATTACTTATCCCTTGTGGCTAATGCCTAAACCGAGGTTATCCACCAGGTATTTCCAAACATGTCTTTTACCCCGCTTGTTCTGCCGTAAGGTTGGTCGCATAGTTCCATTATTGAAGTGCAGCCTAATCGGATTGCCTTGTGGTAAGTGTCATCCGCATTCTCAACATAAATAAAAATGCCTGCCGGTTGAGCTGTCCATTGTTCTGTTGTATTTGCACACATGATGGTTGCATTTCCGATTTTTAATTCGGCATGCATTACATATACTTTTGCTTCATCTCTGTGGTGCAGTTCTGTAATTTCAGCATCGAATAGATTTTGTACAAAAAATAAAAATGCATTTGCATTTTCTACAATTAAATAGGGTATGGCTGTTTGATATTGTGTTGGAATTGGCATGGTTATTAATTTATACAATCAACTTTACTGCAATGTTTTGAATCTCGCCCAGTTGTTCTATTAAGTCCTTACTTATTTTTACGCCTGTTTTTGCAGATTGGAAGGTGAGTGGTTGATCATTATCATCATACAAATAAATCGTAAAAGGTTTTTTGCCGTGATGTTTGGAAATAATTTTATAAATCTTCTCCACTTTATTATCATCCAGATTTTTATAGTGCATCATCAAACGTATTCCTTTTCCGTATTTTTCTAATACATCTTGCAAAAATTCCATCTGATTTACTTTCAATTCATACTTCTCTTTGTCACGGTAACTTTGTTTGTAAAATCCTTTTAGTAAAAGTCTGTTTCCTTGTTCTAAGAATGCCAGATATTTATTGTAATCTTCACTGAAAAAAGCTAATTCCATCGTGCTTTCTAAATCTTCCACCTGCACAATTGCCCAAGGTCTGCCATTTTTGTCCATACGTTTATTTACACTTGAAACCATGCACGCAACGCTTACTTCTTTGTCTCTGAATCGTTCAATATCTTCAAAATTTGTATTGGTGTAATTTTTTATTTCGAGTTCAAAATCATCTAACGGGTGGCCGGAAATGTAGATTCCTGTTACTTCTTTTTCTTTTTGTAGTTTCTCAAAAGACTGCCATGGATTTGCGTGTGGAATTTCAGGTTCAGGGATTTCTGCATCAACCGTATCGCCAAATAAGGAGAATGCAGTGGATGCACTCTGTTCTTTTACGTTATTTCCAAATCGTATGGCTAATTCAATGAATGAAGTATCATCTTTGTATTTATAAAAATATTGCGCCCGATGCACATTCGGGAAACTGTCGAAAGCTCCGGCCTGAGCTAACGATTCTATATTTTTTTTATTGACAGATCGTGAATTGACGCGTTTCGTTAAGTCAAAAATAGTTGTGAATGGTCCATTCTTCTCCCGTTCAGCTAAAATATCTGTTACTGCAGCTTCGCCAACGCCTTTTATGGCCGATAATGCAAACCGGATTTCACCTGCTTTGTTAACGGAAAACCGGACATCACTTTCATTGATATCCGGACCAAGTGTAGGCACCTGCATTCGCCGGCACTCACTTAAAAAGAAATTAATTTGTTTGATATCACTCATGTTGTGTGATAAAACAGATGCCATATATTCTGCAGGATAATGTGCTTTTAAGTAAGCTGTTTGAAACGCCACAAATGCATAACAGGTAGAGTGTGATTTATTAAATGCATACGACGCAAATTTTTCCCAGTCTACCCAAATTTTTTCACAGATTTTTGTATCGATATTGTTTTTAGTACAACCTTCAATAAACATTGGTTTTAAGGAATCGAGTTTTGCTCTGTCTTTTTTCCCCATTGCTTTTCGCAACTCATCCGCTTTCCCTTTTGTAAAACCGGCTAACTTTTGAGACAATAACATCACCTGTTCCTGATACACGGTAATGCCATAGGTTTCTTCGAGTAATTCTTGCATTTGTGGTAAATCATACTCTACTTTTTCTTTTCCATTCTTACGCGCGGCAAAACTCGGAATATAATCCATTGGACCAGGTCGATATAGGGCATTCATCGCAATTAAATCATCAAATTTATCAG
>DAORIK010000045.1:0-18417 GCA_035438465.1 Chitinophagales bacterium
CGCAGACAAACCGGTGGTTTTACGAATATTGGCGAGTTGGTCGCTCAAATCTGCCATGTAGGTTATACTTCCGGAAACATATTGCTGTAAGGCTACGCCAATTCCAGTGATAATATTGCCACCAATGGTACCAATAGCAACTGCTTTAAGTTGCTGTTTAAAATATTGCAATGATTGACCGGCAAAATTTACTTTGGTTTGCAAGCCCTGATATTCTTTCTGCAGCTCACGCAGTTTTTTTGCCTGCACGTCAAACTCTTTGCTTCCGGATGGCAGCTCTCGGATGCTCTTATTGAGCGTGCGGATATCTGCGTTTAAACCTTTCAGCGTGCTGGATGGCTGCTTGCCATCCATAATAATTTCTACGGTTCTTTTTTCTGTAGTATTTGCCATTTTATACGATTACTGTATAAAATTGCTTCAATAAAATCCGTTAAAAAGGACAGATTACATTTCAATCTTTTGCGGGAAATCGAGCAGTATATTTGCGGCTTGGCTGCCTGCTTTACGTGCCATAAAAAAGGAAAGTTTGGTTACTTCCTGCCCAATGGTTTTACTGTACCAAACCTTGCGTTTGCGTTTAAATTTACTGCCACGCAAAGCGGTGGCCATGTCTACACCTTTACCTACTCCCATATCTACAAATTTTCCGTAATACAGGTAGCTTATAAGAATTTTAATGTATTCTCCGTTGCCAACATTTACCGACGACATAAAACTGGACAGCAATTTTCCTGTAGCTCCAATATTTTTCTTTTGTACGGATGATTTCAGTCTCAGTACTGTTATATTGGTCCATTGGCGCGCCAGTTCTTCATAGGGCGTGTAGTCTATTTTGGTTCTATCTGGTACATTTCCGTTTTGCATGGGTAAATGGTGTTTACATCAGCAGTGATGGTTATTTTGGATGCTATAAATCGGTTACCGTTTATCTGCAAAAAATCCTGAAAAATGGATTCGTCCTGCAATTGTGCTGCGGACCATCTCACATTGTACGTTGCCAGGCGCGAAAGCTTCGATAAAAATTCCTGCCATTCTACATGAAATTTTTGCCAAAGTCCTTTAGGTCCGTCTATTTCTAAGGAGTGCTCAAACTCGTTGAAGAATTTTACAACCGGTGCCGGAGAAGTGTCGTTGTCATCATCGGGCACACCCGGATTTTCTACTATAAAATCAAACTCGTTTCGGTTGGCATAAGGAAAATATCCGCCGTCGTTTATTTCCTGGCGCATTCCGCGGTAAAATAATAATCTGATAGTATTATCTACGTCGATGTCTGTTTTATTACCAAAGAATGATTTATTTGTAGCAATTCCAATATCTACAGCAGGACAAAAATATTTATAAAGATTAATTTCTTCTATAGTGTCTGGCTCATCCGCGTGTGAAAGATTATATAATGTAGAGTTAATTCTTACTACAGTTGTATCAATACCTAATTCTAATTTGTTTTCTTTTTTGTCATTGGTAAAATATACATCGTAAGGACGGCTGTCTTTTACGCGAGGCTTTAATGTTTTCCATGTGCCATCAGCATCATAATAAAATATATTGTGTGTGTCGATGGTATTGTAGCCTAAAATTATTTGTATATAATAATCATTTGTTTTGTGTGGAATATCCGGAATGTCTTCGCCGTATAGCAGCCAGCCTTTATAATTATATCCTTTTAATGAAAATCTATTTTCGTCATCTGTAATAATTGCATCCGTTTGTTTCGCATAAACAACGGATGTTATTGATTTGAAACTATTTTTATAAGCCATATTTTCAAATGGCTCGGCGATATTGGTAATATTTACAATTTTATTATTTTTAAGCACATCACTTTTGCAAATAATATCTACTTTTTTATTTCCCCAATTTATAAAATATGCAAGATTGAAAGATTTTTTTAATGCTGTTAAAAAATCAGTAAGAGAGCATAAAGGTGCATATTCTTTTAAATTTATAGAACTTTCCATGAATATACAATAATTATGAAGGCTTGGGTCATACACATATTCTGTGTACATAATTATTGCTTTGTTGGTGTACAAACATAAATCATCTAAATCATCTTTTTTGAGAATATTTTTTTCAACTTTTAAGTTGAAAAACTTGAATAATTTTTCAATAACATAATTTACAAACAAGAAAGGGCTTATTGTATTGTTATTTAACTCAGTTGTAAAATCAGGCACATATTTTCCTTTTGCATAAACATTTTGAAATCCTACGTTATTTGTTACATCTAATGTTTTTACATTAAAAACAGTAGGGCATACAAAATCTTTTTCAGTTATTCCATAAGTATCCCAGTTTCTATAAGCGCGTGCATTTAGTTGACTATGAAGTAAAGATCGTTCTTCAGTTACCTGGTCGTAAAATACTTCAGAAGAATCAAGAATTGGAAAATCTAAATCTTGCAGTGTTTTGTCGTCAAAGTCTTCTTCGCTGTTAAATTCTGTAAAAGTGATGTTTATACTTTTTGCAGAATGTGTATTGATGATTAAATATCCTGCACGCCAAAGATTGCCGCCTAAATAACAATGGCATTTTATATTTTGATACTCATCAAAAGACATAAGCGTGTCGCTGATATTCAGCAGCCTTTTGTTGGTGGCTGATGCAGCTATATTAAACGGAAAAGAAACCGCTCCGGGAATAGTTTTATCGCTGAGCAACGGATTTTCTAAAGATATTGATATCTTCTGTTCTGATGAAAGCTGGAGCTGTTCGTTATTTATATAAAATGCAATGCCTGCCATTAATCAAATTGCTTGGTTATAAAGATGTATTTGTCCATTCCTTGTTCCAGCAGTTTGTTGGTGCTGCCTAACGGGCCTGCTGCACGTCTTTGTACTTTTATCAAACCTCTTTCGTCTAAAACAACTACTTCAAATTCGGCATTTGTTCCAAAAAAGTCAGAAACACAATACAGCCAGTCTTCCAAATCATTTGGATATTTGAAATCATAAAAGGTACTGGTTCCGTTCACATTGTTTTGCATTACTTCGTGCAAATAGATGTTATTAGTGCCATTGGCAAAGGTGTAGCCGGTTACTTTTGCAAAAATGCCTTCATCTAAAATGTATTTCCACATATTATTGCAATTGAGCAATTGCTTTTCTACAAAGGTGGATGTTACTTTTAAAGAATTGATAGATGCAAGGCTTGCGCTTCGGTTTGCAAAATAAATGTAATCATCAGAGTTTTCAGGGCTTAAGGCAGAGATACCGTATTTAATTAAAACGTGGCGCAGCTGCAGTACAACTTGTCCTATGTTGGCGTTGTAGCGTATATTATCGCTTCCCGGATCATTATCTACAAAAGGCTGGTCTGTATCTACTATCGTAGAAATTATAGGTGTGGTGAGTGAGCTGTGCTCAATGGTGATGGTATCACCAATTTGATAGCCTGGCGACAATTTGAAAATAACCTGCGGATTAAAATCAGCATCATAATTGAGTGTTTGGCGAACATCTATAACAAAAATATCGGTGCTAATAACGGTTGGCAGTAAGTTGTCTTTGAGCGTAAAATGAGGAGCAACGGATTCTGCCGCAATTTTAAATTCAAAACTCATGGCTTGCAATTCATCTTCACAGTCGAAATATTTAATTGAATTTTTATCAATAACAATTACCTGGTATGATAAGTCTTGTTCATCATAATCTTGTAAATTTTTTGAATTTACAAGCGCATCCATTTGATTTTTTGTGTACCAGAAAATTAATTCGCTTCCTATTAATTCTGTAAGCCATTGTATTTCTTCTTTGGATTTGTATCCGGTATTTATTTTAAATTTTTGGTTATAACGCATGTCGTCTTTGCCAAACTGAAATTCTTTCCAGATGGTTTCTTCATCTCCATACAACGTTTTTACATAGGATAAATCTTTTTCAAAATCTACGCCGGTGGCTTCGGCTTCGGCTTCCAGTTTGCCGTTAAACCATGCAAATTCTGTGCTGCCAAGGCTTCCGTAAAAACGGAAATAATTATTGTTTCTAAATGGTTTGCGGTTAAAAATTATTTCTCTGGTTTCTGAATAAACGCCTGAAAGTTCATCAATTGGTGTGCTATTCTTGCGGTCTAAATTTTTGATTTGGTATTTGATACTTACCGGATAATTATTAGAAAAGAGATTTTTAAAAAACTCATCGTTGAAGTTGAAAGCTACATAAGCAAGTTTGTTTTCCATTCTTACCACATTGGGAATATCCATAACTTGGCTGTAGCCGCTTTCATAAGTAAATTCTACGGTAGCGTACAGTGCTGTATAATTTACCTGGTCGTTATTGATGATAAAATCATTAATAAAAATACACTCGCCGAGATATACAACTTTTGGACGACGTGTAAGGAATTTTCTGTTTTCATCCGTAAAATAATCCATGTTGATATCACGGCCGATGCTTTCATAAAATGCTCTGCCGCCTAAAATGGCGTAGAAGTTGTTTTGATATAAATAACTTTCTGCAGTGTCTGCCATGGAGCCGGTTTCTGCCAGTAAATTATTGCGGTATTTCATTTCTACAATAAACTTAAGAAACATGCTGCCCAGATGCAGCGAGTCTTCATACCTAACTAAATAAGGCAGCAGATATTTTTTTATATCGGTGTTTATGCTGAATGCAAAATTTCTGGTGTCATTTAAAAAAGATTTCAGCGAAAATAGTTTTTCGTCGTGCATCAAAGCTCCATCGCTTCCGCTCTGAAAGTTTTTTTTGTAAACGTGGCATACCAGGTACAAATTATCATTTGTATCTGCAGCTGCAGATGCTACATAGGTATTATTTCCGCCAATAAACCATGCTGAGCTGAACTGTATGTTCCATTGCGCACCTTTTTGTTTGGCAGCTATGGAAAACTTAAACTCGTTGGCTGTCATTGTGTTTAAGCCTGCATTGTAATTGTCGGCAATGTAGGGTACTTTAAAAATACAATCGGCCACATACAAAATCCACTCTTTAAGTGGTTTCCCGTATGAACTGAAATCTTTTATATCGTAAATGCCTGTCGGAGAATTTTTAATATTGAACGTAATTGTTTTGGATGCGCCGGTAGCGTTATAATTATTAAAAATCACACTCAATGATGAGCCATCCGGCATGCCGGATTGTGCGGTAGTAAATTTGTACTCACAGTAAGCTGCTGTACCGGGTGTTATTATCAGGTCGGTTTCATCCACTCTGCCGGCAATAATGATATTATTTTTTGCCAGCGAAAATAAATCGGGTTCGTTATCTATTATAAGTCCCATATAGCAGTATCAGTTCGGTTGTCGGTTAATAAATAGTTTGCATCGGCTTCAATTTTTATGTAAAATTTGGTGCCGTAAAATCCATCGCCAACGGGTCCTATTTTTTCGGCTCCGGTTCCATCTCCTGTAAATAGGGTGCAGTTGTTTTCTTCTGCATAGGCATTTAGTGCCGCTAATATCTGCTCTCCTATTACTTCGGTATCGTTTAGCACCTCATTTACTTTATCATAGTCTCTTGCCGGGTTTGGTTTATCGAGTATAATAAAAGCGCCTTCCATTGTTTTTTTTACAAATGCATCTTTTACGCCGCTGTAATTTGCATCATAGCTGATTAAAAGCAGATGCGGGAATTTACCTACGGTTCGGATCGATGATAAGAAATTGTCCAAATCGGTTTTTGGCTGAAATGGATTGGGTGCATTTTCTATAATTACAGAAAATGCCGATTTATTATCGGAAAGGTGCAATAGTTTTAGATGAAGCTGTGCACGCTCTTTAAAAAATGCTATGTAATCTGAATGTCTCATTATTGCATATTTCGTTTCATTTCAATTGCTTCTTTGCGCACTCGGTTAAGTTCTTTATAGATCAGATGAATATTTGTTCTTAAAACGCTGTAGAAGTCGCCGAAAGGACCGTCTTTTGCTACCTGCAGCAATACTTCATTAAAATCTCCATCCTTTTGTTTTTTACCTTCGAATACTGCAGGATAAAGTTGTGGCAATTCATTACGACAGCCTTCGAAAAAAAACAGTATAGCGGTTTTTATTGTGATATCAATACCGGCGACTCGTTTTTCATTTTCTTCTACTTCTTTTAAAATAAATGGCAGCTTTTTATTTTCTGCATCAGCCGGGCGATACAGGCAGGCAATTAAAGCATTTAGTTTTTGAATGTCTTTTGTTTGTTTAAATTCTATATAGAATTTCTCCGCCCACATAAATTCCTCACCGTCCATATCGCCAAAATCATTTTCGGGTCCGTGCAAATCATTTATTTGCGGAAAATGATTGATAGTAAGTGTAGATTCTTCGAGTAAAAAATGAATGAGTTTCATTTCATCGAGCAAAAAAACAACATCTTCGCCGGAGAACTTATCGAATAACTCTAAATCAATTTGCAGAATGTTTAAAAGCTGTGTGTAGAGCAATGCATTGTAACAGTCTTCAGATATTGGTTCCTGTTCGTTTTGGTCGTTCAGCCAAAAAAAACGGGGCAACTGCAGGTAAAAATCAGCAGCAAAGCATAATAATTGCTCTTTAGAAAGTTCATTAAAATTTTCTGCTACAGAAAATTCTTTTCCGTCTATGGTAAGCGTTCTCATGCTTCCAAACTTTTGTTTAAAATTTCACGAAATGCTTCGGCATATCCAGCAATTAGTTTTGCTTTATCAAGCCCATTAATAATTCTTCGGGCATTTAAAAAATCGTAATTATACTTTCCGATGTAGTGGTATAAATCCTTACCTGTAAATATACCTTTTGTCATTCCTACATATATGATTTCAATCGCTGTTGCAATTTCTAATGCTTTATCCGGATTGTCTGCAATTCCAAAACGTTCGTAATTTGTTTCTCCGGTAATTTGCACTAAGCCACGACCTCTGTACTTGAATGCTTCCAGTTCGTTGTCGTTTCCAAGCCATTTTGCCACTTTTGAGTTTAGCCAGTATTTTTTAATAAAGTAGGCATATTTTCCGTACTCATATTTTGGGAAAAAATCGTGTCCGGTTTCGTGGTAAGCAGTAGCCAAAATATATGCCAGCTGATTTATATTTACTGCATATTTTTCGTGCGCCTCAATAATGAGTTTAATATTTTCTACAGTAATAGCTGATTTTATATCGCCAAACTTAATTCTGTATTCTTTAAAAAATATATCAAAATTGAACTTCATGTAATTTTATAGTTTAGGCGTAATAAACTTTGTCGGTGGCTTCGTTTTCGTAAATAGCATTTACTGCACCGGTATCAGGTGGTGCTACATATAGCGGTGATGCAAAATACTCCGGATATACTGTACCAGATGCAGCACTATTTAAGAACGTTCTTAAATTTTCCATAGTTGCATTGGCAATCTGCAGGCATGCGGTTTGAGCTGTTTTTCTGTCTGCTATATCCGCTTTTGCTTTTTCACGGCCGCTATCCATTGTTGCTCTCTGTGAGCGTGAATAAACGCCATCAGTAGATATTTCAATTATTTTATTATCAATTGCACTTGCAACGGTATATTGAGTAATCGCCAGCTGCAGCATTTCCAGAATATCTTTGATGTCCTGTGTAAGCGCGTTAGCGGCTATTTGCGTTTTTATGCGCGTATATAATGCCGGTGAAATGTTTGGCATGATATGCATCATTTCTACAATTTTCATAGTAGGTTGCAACGCTATGAAAGTGGTTCGGCTGTTTTTGATGTCATAAAACGTTTGGAAGGTTTTAGTATCGCTAACAATAAATTGCTTGTTGATAGTGTATGCCTTTGAATCGCTTGCCCAGGTGGTGAAAGTAGCTTTGTTGTCTTCTAAAAATTCCAGCAATTCGTCTTTGGCACGATAGCCTTTCATAAAAAAGTATTCGCGCAAATCGTCTATTTGCCATTGCTTAGGAGATTTGAAGGTGGCATCTTCAATCTGGCGAATTCCGGCATCACTAAAATCTAACTGTGCCAGTGAGGAATACTGCTCCAGTGCAATATTTACCAGTGCTTTTTGAATTTTAAAAAGTAATTTTTCATTTAAGCTGTTGGCTGTAATTGAATTGGCTATATACGATGCGTGCAATGAAGAATAGAGCGTATTACCCAAAATCGGAACAATATGTAATGATTCTACATCTTCGATGTCCGGTTTTAGGCTATCAAACCACGTGGCGTTGGTAATGCCTGCATATTTTTTTATTTCGTCTATTGTTTTTAAGAATGCCATTTGCCGTTAATTTGTAGGTGTAGATTCGGTTCCGTTTTGCAGCGTGGTAATTTGTTTGTAGCGCAATTTTATTTTCAGATCATCGCCAAAGCCATTGTAGCGCAATGCAAAATTCCAAGGCTCTAAAATCAAATCGCGGTGCGCTTCTACCGAGTTTAAGTAAAGATTAGTAGCCACACGTATATCCGTACCGGAGCCACCACCCATTTTTGAGCCGGTTCCCAACAGATTTAATAAACTGGATGGAATACCCAAGCCGGCGATGATTTTTGAAGTGGCTTCCTGCGAGTCTTCTATATAATCACCTGTGCCAAACTTGGTATCAATTTTATTTATCTTCCACCCAGGTATATAGTTTCCGGTGCGATCATCTACATATCCGGTGCTCATTATTGTTTTTCCCGCACCGTTGTTTCCTGTCATGGTGTTGGTAAAGCGTTGCAATTCTTCTCTTACCAGTTTGCTGCGTTCTTCCTGCGTCATTTGCTCAAAGCCTTTAAACTTCCATTCCCACCACTGTTTAGTGGTTTCTATGTGCGTGGCGCTCGATAATTGCTGCTCAAACACATTAAGTTTAAAGTCAGGTATTTTTTGAGCCACCTTAAGCCAGCCACTTTTTCGTACGGCATCCCAGGATGGAATAGGGTAATACTTTTGTGTAGGCGTGGTGTACGAAAGCGGATAGATGTACGAAAAATTCTTACCATTTTGTAAATCAAACATGGTAAAAAACGGATTTAAAACCGGTAGTATGGTAGTATCAGTTGGGTTGTTGGTAGTACGCCAGTTGGCACTTACATAGCATTTTTCAATCAATCCGTTTTTCAGATTCTGCTTTCCCCATCGGCACTCCGTGGTGTCTAAAGCAGTAATATGCGTAATTTTTTTACGGTCCTTAGAAAGTATGATTTGCGGGAAAACAATATTAAACCAATAGTAGTAGGTGCATGCAGACATCAGGTATCTTTGAAAGCCGGCATTTACCAGAAAATTATTTATTTCTGTATTCCAAATAGGCTCAAAAACTTCGTTTCCTTCTGCATCTACTCCGGTTATTCTGCCTACTATCCAGCCATTGCCATATAGCAAACGTGAGCGCAAATCTAAACCGGATTGAATTTCAATGATGGAATTTCCTTCATCCCAAATTCTGAACGGGTCCTTGTTGTCCGTTCCCCACGGTTGAAACTCAAACGTGTTACCGGTTTGTTTTTGAATTGGAATTAATGGCTGCTGAGATTTCACTAAAGAAACATCACCATTAGCCATAACTACATAGTGATTATCGACGCCTTGCTCAGCATCTGTAATGGTTAAACCTGCTACCATACTATTTCTTTTCCGTTGAATTTTGTAATTAATCGGATATGAAATTCTCTGGTTTGTCCGCTGCTCAAAATTTTGATAGTTCTGATACCGTGCTTGTAAAAGCGCGATGTGCTTACGACATTCTTCAGCGATACATCTTTGCCGCCTGTTCTGCGTTTTTTGTCGGCAGTAGTATAGGTCAGGTCGAAAGGCACATGACTATCAATAATTTTGAGGGCGTCCGCCAAAAAAATTATATCCATAATCAAATATGGATATAATAGAAGCAATAAAAAGGACAAAAAAAATGCCCCCTGCAAGGGCAAATTTTTTGAAAAAAGTGTGATTTTACAGCATTCCTTTGTCGGCAAAGCTGTAATAGGTTTCATCGGCTAAAATGATATGGTCAAGCAGTCCAATATCAAATATTTTCAATCCCTCCTGAATTTTCATTGTGAGTTTTACATCAGCTTCGCTTGGGTTCAAATTACCGCTTGGGTGGTTGTGAGCAATGGCAATATTAAAGTATTTGAACTTCACTAACGTTGTGAATAATTGTTTGCATAGTTTCAGGTTTTTTAGTTTGAGTAAATGGCTTGGAAAATACGAAATTCGTATAAATAAAATGTTAAATCATTCTGATAAAAATACTCTGAGGCACCATCAAAATATTGTTGGTTTAGGTAATCATCAAAACTTAGGATTTTCTGTTGCGTACTGCATTGTTCATTTTCGGATTTGTGCTTTTTCATAAACGTAATTAACTGATTAACAATACTTAAAGATACAAAATTGTAATTAAATATGCAATATACAGTATAATTATTAACACTAATTTAATAATAATAAATAGGGACAAACAAAACTGAATAAATGTGTAAAAATCAAATTAATAAAAACCCAAAGTCGCAGGAAAAAAGACTTTGTATGTCAATTGACTGCCTGAATGCACTCTGAGTAAAATTGCAATTGCATTAACATATATTAAAATGATATATGCGTAATAAATAAAATAACTTATAAACAACTAAATAACACGATAGATAGATAGATAGATAGATAGATAGATAGACGGATCTACACATTATTTAATATATTAATGTGTGATGCACAGCTATACCGGCGCACCGGTGCTAATGACCTGGTGTTATTTTATAAACAAAAACATATTTATATAAATTAATTTGTTAAATTTTAAAAATTCTTTTGTTTTTGCTTGACATTTTCAAATAAAGCATTTATCTTTACACTATAAATTAATTAATCACAATTTAAATCAAATCACAATGAAAACAACATTCGGAGGAAACAGCGGCTACATTAACTATTCAGAAAGTGTGCGCTCTTTACAGGCAAAAAATGAAGGAAGATTTCCTAAATCTTTATTCAAAAAAGAATATGAAATCTCAGAAAAAAAATTCAAAGAACTTGAAGAAAGAGGCATTATATATATAAGTGAGTGGCACCACACTTCTAAATTTGGTAATCGTACCAATTTCTATGCAATTTCAGATTACGTACTATTTTACTTACTGACCGGAAAAAAAGATGTTGCTTACAACATTTACAAAAAAAGCAAACCAAATTATAAACCACTTCCATTTAACAAAAAAAGCTACAACAATAAAATAAGTTTTCTTGCACAGGCTACTGAGCACTTCATTGGTGTAGTAGAAGAAGGCGATGTTGTTAAATTTAAAGGTGCAGAACTAAAATGCATTTCTAAGACAAAGCACAGAAAAGCACCTGTATTTGTCTTTTCTAAATAAAAAAAAGCAAGGCACGGAAATCACGCCGTGCCTCTCACAATTTAAATCAAATCACAATGAAAAAATCAAACACTATTACAACTTTAAATGAAGCAATAGCCGATGCAATAAGAGTTAAAACAGCAAATAATATGCCTTTTGCAACAATTTGGAAAACTGGTAAATCTTACGGATTTAACTTTGAAAAAAAAGAAATAGGATTTACTACAAATGAATATAATGTGAAAAGAATAGTAATTGCTATTGTATAAATAAAAAAAAGCGAGGCACGGAAATCACGCCGTGCCTCTCACAATTTAAATCAATTCGGATTATCCGTAATGATTATTAAATCAAAATTATGCAAAATAGATTCATTTTACAAGCATCCGAGGTGAAAAATCATTTTGTGTGCACCGATCAAGAAAATAAAATCGTTATCATTTTTGAAAAAGGAAAATTCAATGATAGTCAAAAAGTTGAATTTTTAGAAGATTTTAACGGTGCAGATTTTATGAATGTGGCAAAATACATGCGCGAAATAGGCGACTGGTTGGCAGAATATCATTACGAAAAACTATTTTAATATGGAAAAAAAAGATAAAAAATCAGGAGGCGTGCGCCCTGGAGCAGGCGCAAAATTAAAATACGGCGAAGAAACTACTATGTATTATTGTCGAATTCCGGCATCGAAAAAAGATGCCGTTGATGCGTTGGTGAAGAATTTTATCAAAAAATTTGAAGTAAAAAAACGGCAATTTTGACACCTTTTTGCATCACCCCGATTCTCCAAAAAGCAAAAAATCTCTAAGGCTTTTGCCAGTTCTCACCCCACAAAAATGAAAAAATCTCTAAGGCTTTTCAGTTCAATCACCCACATAATAATTTTCATTCTCAATAAGAGAGCGGAAGCGAGATGCTATGTGAATATCAAAGGTATCGGATGCGTGGGTGGCATCCAGCGGGTCTATGCTCTTAGGTTTGCGCTCGCTTGATTTGTCCTTCTCTACCAGCGTCACTCCTCTTACATTCTTTTCCTTCAACGGTGCATTCTGTATGGACGTTATCAAATGCTTGCACTTCTCCTCTACTATCAAAACTTTTTGCAGTCTTGGGTTGACGTGCAATAGACATCTGAATATCATTTTGTATTTCTCGTCGTGGCCTGGTGCTGCTCCATCGCTGAGCTTCAACACTGTCCAGCTTGGGTCTATCTTCTTCAATGCTCTGATAAAATCATCTGCATTGGTTCTGCCGGTTGCCTGTACTGTGTTACCCGTGTGGTCATACAACATTTCCAACTTCTTATTCTTGTGGTGCTTGTAGTAGTTGGCAAACTTAGCGGCTAAATGCTCTAAGCCTTCCGGGTTCTTTACCCACAGCTCATTAATAAACTTGTAGTAAATTCCCTGCTCCTGTGCCACGCTAAGGTAGTTCATGTGTCCGCCCCAGTCAATGGCTATGCGCAAGGGCAGGCCAGGCATCAGGTCCGCATCTTGGCGGCAGTCAATTTCGGCCAGGGCAGCCAGGTCATACTGCAGCCCTTCCAAATAAGTATTGTTGTAAACGGGCCTGCAAGTATGTACATTCACATCAAATGATGGATAATAACCACCCTCAATTGTACCTGGTTTGATGTTTAGTATTTCCGTTTCAAATAACAGCGCAGGCAATATGCGCTTCATCTTCTTTATGTAATCAAGCCCTAAAGCGTGTATATTCTCTAAGGTGCTTGCTTCCTGATAGAAAACGCACTTCTTCCGCAGATAATTCAATTCATTCTCTACTATTTCTACCTGACTTGCTAAATCAGCATCCAAAGGATTTAGCACTAATTTTTTATTTATGCCATCTAAAAAACATCGAGCCTTTAAAATCAGCTCTACCAGATCAGCATCCATTTCTTTCAGCTTATCTTCTATCCAGCGTCCTTTATCTTTACTCGGCCGTGAGGTGGTAAACACCAAACTCCAATGCTCCGCCAAATGACCGAAGTGCTGTTTATTGGCGCGCATGGTAGGCAGCGTTTCCTCGCAAAACTGTTCGTAGTTTATATTCTTAGCTTCATCGCCAATTCCCCAATCCGTATTTAAGCCTAGTGAATTTCCGACAACATCCTGGCTAATCATATTCATGCCGGATCCAAAACAGGTGGCAATGTATCTATCATAGCTCACCGGTGGCTCCCACGGCTCGCGCCAATTCCAAATACGCTGCCACTTCTTATCCGGGCGTTTACCAATGATGTAATGTATATCTCTCACAAAGCCCAGTTTTTGCCATCCAGCCACCAGGGATGGAAGCGTGCGGGTAAGCAGCTGCTGAAAAGATTCAGCCACATTAAACCCGCTGGATCGTGGCATTATTTTGAAATTGTGCAAAGTACGATATGCCAGAATCCCTGAGCTTTTACCAACGCCACGACCCAGCACATGGTATTCTTCATTCGCACAAATGAGTGCTGATAGTATCTGTGGCTTATTAAAATATAATTTCTCGTTATTCGCTGACATCTTCGTGCTCTATGTATTCACTGTCTTTTTCATTCAGGTCAATTTTTTTCTTTTTATCACGGAACATCTTCATCAAATTATCCATTGTGATATCCACTTTCTCCAGTCCAACATCTTCCGGATTGGCTGTGATATTGATGTTTATCTGAGTAAATAAATCAGGTGAAGGCAGGCTGCCATCGCCTTTGAAATACTCAACGAGTTTTATTTTCTTATCCAGCAATCTATCTATCAATTTCGAGTCACCAGCATCCCGTGCTTTCTTTAAGAATGCTTCTACCTGCAGAAAAGCAAGGTACATTTCGTAATCAGGGTCAAAATCATAGCGAAATATTTTAGTGTAGTATTTCAGGTCACGGCGCACCGTTTTTTCGCAAACATCATGCAGCTTTGTAATAGCTGTAATTATTTTTTCAGAATCATAACCATCCAATCTTAAAGAATGAATATTTTTCCAGCGGGCAAATATTTTTTTATTTTCCGGCGATAATATTATCGTGTTAGTTGTGTCCTCTATGTATGCCTTAATTTCTTCGAATGCGCTTTTATCTTTCGGAATTGGTGGCGCATGCAAATTTCGTTTGGCAATTAGTTTCGTTAATCGGTCTTCGCTCATGGCAATATTTTATTCAGTTTTGTTATCAATGCTTCAAACCTATCTAAGCAGGTTTGATTGCCTTTTAGCGCAAATTTTAACTCTGTATTTCTCAATTTAATCTGTGTTGTCAATATGCCTTTATAAAATGCCTTATATACACCAGATTCATTATTTTTCAATTCTTCTATAAAACCGATTTCGTTCACTTCCAGAATTATTGCAATTTCAGAAGGAGTAAATAGTAAAGCGGCATACTCTTCCACCTCTTTTAGTTGTTCTTCACTCAGTTGCATTTTTCAGGCTTTCATGTAAAATATTAATCCAGTTTTTATGAAAACGCACCGCGTTTAACTGTGTAGAAATCACGCCGCTTTCAATGCGTTTATTTTCGTTCAAATTAGCAGACTGCACTACACACAATTGCATTTTTTCGCCAATAATTACCATGTTTTTAGCATGTATCAATCCCAGCTGCACATCTACATTATTTTTAGCAAAATCTGAAATATTTGGATTAAACGATGCCGTTCTTTTGTCAAACACACACTTGGCACCGCTTATTTTGTCTGTATCTATCAAATCGATTATTCTTTTAATGGCATAATCAGAAATGCTCCAAGAAGTAATATACACGAATGCTTTCCCGGTATATTGCAGCAAAAATTCTAACAACGAAATATTGGACCATGAGCCGTTGCTCATAAAGTGATAATCTTTGCCTTGCTCTATTGCAGGAAAAACCTTTTCAAACTCAATATCACTAGCGTCCACACAAATGATTTCATTTGCAGATTCTGCAGTTTCCGGCGTTAAATCATCCAGCAGTATATCATTTTTGTTCAGCAGCATTTATTTCGATTTCAAGTTTCTGTAATTCTTCTTTCCATTGTATGCACTTATATTTCTTGTTTTCGTCTTTGCCAAATTTTGACAAATAAGTACGCAACGTATTTCTGCGTTTTATTTTATCCAAAAGCGAGGTTTCTTTTGCCGGTGCTAGGTAATGATCTTCCGGAAGTTTGCCGTGTTGGTCAAAATGTTTTAAATCACGCCAAATCGGGTCCACATGGTTTTCAAACAAATCCAGTATTTCCAGTGCAGATTTGCGCTTCTGCATCTCATTTAGTTTCGGGTTTTTTATATCGGTTTGGAAAATATGGTGTGCAATTTTGTAGTTTCTGCGCCAGGTATCATCCAGCGCTTTTACATCTTCATTTTTTGAGTAATAAAGCTGTTTTACAGCAGGCTTATTTTTACTCAGCGGCTCCAGCCATTCTTTCATTTTTGTAATGGCAAGTTTGGTACCTTTTAAGCCTGCAATGGTTTTGATTTTCACTTCTGAAATCTCAAAATCCTTTAATAATTGCAATCCATCTTCAAAAGACGGATGCTTTTCGGTTAACCATTGGTGCAATTGCATAGCACAAATTGCTGAAAATTGCAATTGCAAAAAGGACATAAAAAAAAGGTGCCGAAACCGGCACCTTCCAAAATTAATGTTATGAAAATGGATGTTATTCTGTTTCTTCGGATGTAGTAATTTCCCGTGGTACAGTTGTCTTTGCAGTTTGTTTTGCTGCTAAATATTTATCGCCGGTTTTTTCTGCAATTTTCTGCGCTTTCGCCAACGAAATAGATGTAAAATCTACTTCTCCAATTCCTTTGATAACAATTTTAGGCACTTGCTTTTGATACTCAAAAACTGCTGCCACTTCTGCCGGTAATTTTACGTTATTTACACCAAAATCCATTGCTGAGTATTATGGTTGTAACGTAATTTCGCCTTCGTAAAACTGCAAGAAAGGTAACGCTGCTTTGAACGTGATTTCAAAACCTTTCTTTCCGTTGCCCAGCGTTCCGCTTTCAAATTTTGCTTCCGGTTTTGCCGGTGAGCAGTGTGTACCGATTTGGTAAACATTGCCGCTGCTGCAGTCCGCATCTTTTACCAACAGAACAAATCCGTCTTCGTTCAATGCGTTCTTCACAAATTCTGAAGCTTCGGCAGAAGCACCCGGCAACCAGCACTTCACATTCCAGTTCATGGTTTTGCTGTCAGCTTCTCCGGTGGTTTCTCCTGTCATGTCAGAAAATTCCTGTGTAGAGTACACTTTGATAAAACCCTTTCCTGTGTTGAAAGTATGATCGTCAACAATTTTTACAGAATCGCCTTGAGCGGTTCCTGTGCTGTAGCCTGCCAATGCATCAAAAGATGACAGTGGTGCTAAATAAACGGTAGCACCAATACCAGGGCTTCCGTTTTTCTTTGATAAATCTTTATAGCTGTAAGGCATGGTTAATTATTTTTGAATTTTTTCGATTAAATTACTTTCTTCCGCAATCAATTCTGCAATATCATCTGCAGAAGCAATGCGTACTTTATCTTTGCCAAAAATATCTTGTTTGGCTTTCAAAAGGTCTTTGTTTAATACAACAATGTCGCCCTCTTTGTTATAAGAGCCTGCAGTTGTTTTATAAAACTCGCCATTGTGCTCAATAATATTGGGCGCTACTGCCGGAGCACCGGCTGCTTTTATTTTAAGCTCCGCATTTTCTGCTTCCAGTGCTTTTACGCTGTCGCTCAGCTCTGTAATAATGCTGTCTTTTTCTGTAATTTCAGCTTTGGCAGACGCTAAGTCTGCCTTTACTGATTCTATGTCTTCTTTTGCCATGGTGGTTGGTTTATGCTTGGTTATTTACTGCAACATTTTTAAATGAATCTTTCAATGTGGCAAACTCTACGCCTGCTTTGAAAGTCATAATCATTTTCAACTGTAAATCGAATTTTTGAATTTCGAACTGCATATCGTTCGGATTGTTGTAGAATCCTAAGTGCGCATTTCCTGCCACAGTAGCAATAATACGTTGGCTGGTGCCCATGCCCGGCTCGCGGTGTACGATGGCGTTTGTGCCATCTAACGGAATTGCCATCAACGGTTGAGATAAAGCTGCTTCGCTTACATCTTTTATCACCACAGAGCGGTTGCCCATTGCGCTGTAGCTGCGTTGTAACCAGTCAAAAATTTGGCTGTTTACGTGGATGTTGATTCCGGAACCTTTTACTTCATCGCCCAAAGCATCGTATACCAATTGCAATTTTGCAAGCACGTTGGTAGAAGTGATCGCACCTGTAGTTACCGGTGTGATATCGCCTGCTGTAATTGCATCAGCAATTTTAGGCAAGTAGCCATCAAACAAATCGGCAGAGGAAGTACCAGAAGCGTTGTAAACGCCTTTGAATACTGCCTTCATATACATTGCTTCGCGCGCTGCTTCTGTGAATTTGTTGATTAAGAAATCTTCAAATGGCAGGTAGAACGGGTCTTTCTGGTTGGCTTTGTTTTTGTAGTTTTCACGTTTCAACAAAGCAAGGTAGTTTTGCAATAAATTACGTGGTGTAATTTTGGTTGCTAAAACAATTTGGCGGGTTTTCAACGTTTTGTTGTCAAACGTCACCAAATCTTCCTTGTATGTAATACTGTTAGCATTTGGCAGCGGAGCCAATGGATCCGAGAAAATGGCATTAACGATAGGAATTTCGTCAATCACATCTTCTACGATTTGAATACGATTTTCCAATTTTGGGTTATACATCGTTTTGCTTACGATGTCTGTTTTTACGTCCGGGTCGCTGCATTTCTCGCCAAGGTTGGTTACCAGTGCGTCGAGGTTTATTGCGTAGTTTTCTAAAGGCATTGTTTAAAATTTTATGTTGTTATTTTAATTTGTTCCGTTCCATTCTTTTTCCAGCATTGCTTTTACATTTGACTCTTTTACGTGGTCAAAATTGTATTTTTTGCCGGCTGTGTTTTCAATGCCGATGGCACCAATAGCACCGGGCTGTGCACCGAATTCTTCTGCTTTTGTTTTCCACTCGTCACGTTCTTTTTCTAAAGCAGTAATAGCCGCTTCTTTTTCAGAAATGGTATTTTTTACAGTTGAAATTTCAGCTTGCAAACGAGCGTTTACGCCAGCCAGTGTTTCCAATGATTGGATTTCTTCGGCGGTTAAGGTTTCTTTGTTTTCTGCAGTTTCGTCAGTCATTCCTAAGAATGAAGCGATGCCGGGAAATTTAGTTTTAAAAC
>DAORIK010000046.1:0-2377 GCA_035438465.1 Chitinophagales bacterium
AACGATTTTCTTACGAACCGATATTATCGGCGCATCCTACGAAACCTTTAACTTCATTTACTTTTTTATTTTAACAACTACAAACTCCTGTTTGGGTGTCCAGCATGACAGTCGGTACTGATAAAGCATATCATATAAATGCAAACCTTGCACGTGCCTGCAATACATTTGGTATGGGTATGGGTCTGGGTTCTTGTCGTGCATTACTGGAAAGTGATGAACGCCTAAAAGATTTTGATTTCAGAAAAATCATTGGGGACGATTTGCCTTTTTATGCAAATATTGGTATCGCACAATTAGAGTTGTTATTGAAAGATAAGGAACTTTTCAAAGTTGACATATTGATTGATAAGTTACAGGCGGATGGGATTATCATTCATGTGAATCCTTTGCAGGAATGGTTACAGCCCGAAGGCGATAAAATAACTGAAGCACCAATAAGCACGATTCAGCAGTTTTTAGATAAAACAAAACAAAGAGTAATTATAAAAGAAGTTGGGCAAGGATTTGGCAAAGAAAGTTTACGTGCTTTATTAAAATTGCCAGTTGAAGCGATAGAATTTGCAGCACATGGTGGCACCAACTTTTCCAAGTTAGAATTGCTTCGCAGCGATGAAAAAAAATTAGGAACGTATAAAGCAATTGCACAAATAGGACACAGTGCCGAAGAAATGGTAACTTTTGTAAATGAGTTAAGAGATGAATTAGGCGATTTGGTGTTGTGCAAACAATTCATTATTTCCGGCGGTATTAAAAACTTTTTAGATGGCTATTATTTGATGGAAAAATTGCAGGCCCCGGCTGTTTACGGACAGGCATCTGCGTTATTGCAATATGCTGACAAATCTTATGAAGAATTAGAACAGTTTTTGCACTATCAGGTGGAAGGTCTGAAACTGGCAAAAGCATTTTTTAAGGTGAGATAAAACTTTGTGAACTCTGCGCAATTGCTTTGAGCACTTTGCGGTAAAATTAAACACATGAAAAATATATCAGGATATTCCAAACTCAGCAAAGAAGAAAAAATAGACTGGCTGGTAGCTAATTATCTGAACAATGACCAGGAAGCCAAAGCCGAACTGATTTCCTATTGGCACCGTGATTTAAAAACACAAAAGGTATTGGATGAGTTTTCCGAAAACACCATCACCAATTATTTTTTCCCGTTTTCCGTAGCTCCCAATTTTTTAATCAATGGCGATTATTATTGTTTACCAATGGCCATAGAAGAAAGTTCTGTGGTGGCGGCCATGTCGAACTCCGCAAAATTCTGGAGTACCCGAGGGGGTTTCAAAACAGAAATTTTAGGAACAACGAAAGTGGGTCAGGTACATTTTATTTATAAAGGAGATGAGGCACAATTAAAAGCAGATTTTCAAACCATCAAAACACAATTATTAGAAGGCAGCAAGTATATTTCTTTTAATATGGAACAACGCGGCGGCGGCGTGAAAGATATTGAGCTGATAGACATGACGCAATACGAAGAAGGTTATTTCCAGCTGAAAGCATCGTTTGACACCTGCGATTCCATGGGTGCGAATTTTATCAATACCTGCCTGGAAGAATATGCTTCCACTTTAAAAGAAATTGTTGGAAAAAATCCGAAATACGGCACCGTAAAAGTGATTCTTGCCATCGTTTCCAACTACACACCGGATTGTGTAGCGCGTGCAACGGTGGAATGTAAGGTAGAAGAACTGGGAAGTTTCGGTGATATCACAGCGGAAGAATTTGCAGAAAAAGTTCGCATCGCGGTGAAGATTGCAGAAGTGGATCCGCATCGTGCCACTACCCACAACAAAGGAATATATAATGGCGTGGATGCCGTCATTATCGCAACAGGAAACGATTTCCGTGCGGTGGAGGCCTGTGGACATACCTATGCGGCACGCAACGGAAGGTATGGTTCGCTCACGCATTGCACGGTGGAGAACGGCATCTTTAGATTCTGGATAGATTTACCCTTGGCGGTTGGAACTGTCGGCGGTTTGACACAACTGCATCCGCTCGTGAAACGCAGTTTGGAGATATTGGGCAACCCGAATGCGGAGCAGCTGATGATGTTTTGCGCGGTAGCCGGACTGGCACAAAATTTCGCCGCACTAAAAGCCATGACCACCGTGGGCATACAACAAGGACACATGAAAATGCATTTGCTAAATATCTTAAATCATTATAACGCCACCGAACAAGAGAAAGAATATGCGTTGGAATATTTTAAAGATAAGATTGTTTCGTTTACCACCACACGTGTGATGCTGGAGCAATTAAGAAGTGCAAAAGATGGAGTGAAATAGTATCTGATGACCAATTTCCATGCCAACGGCAAACTCTTACTCACGGGTGAATACTTCATTCTGGATGGTGCTGTTGG
>DAORIK010000046.1:2477-18038 GCA_035438465.1 Chitinophagales bacterium
ATCGAACAGATTTCCGAACTCACGCAAAAAATCATCCATGCAAATGAGTTAGATGAATTTTGTTATTACTTAGAAGTACATGAGAATATTGTGGCAAATGTGTTGAATTTGCGAAAAGTAAAAGAAATTTATTTTGCTGATTTTCCCGGAACGATTAAGTCGCTCGGGGCCTGGGGAGGCGATTTTGTGCTGGTTGCCAGCGATGAATCACCTGAAATGATTAGACATTATTTTCAAAGTAAAGGGTTTTCCACATTTCTTCCCTACCACACCATTATTTTATAACACACCTTCTTTTTTACATGCATTAAAATTTGTATATTGCGCAGTTGCTAAAATTTTTATCAGGCAGTTTTAAAAAACACATAGAAACATAGAGAATGGTTTCGTATTATTTTAATAAAATCATTATGTCTATGTATTTTAAAAAATAAAAGCTTGGTATACATTTTGCACTAGAACTACTACTTATACATGAAAATAACAGGCATCAAGGAGCGCGCTGAAACGGCGAAGCAATTATACCCATATCAGGAAGAATACATTAAACGTATTTTCGATCATTTACATGAAAATGAAAAACGCGAAAATATAGTATTTCAATTGCCGACAGGTGGAGGTAAGACCGTTATCTTTTCTGAGATTTCAAGAAAATATATTGAGGAGCATCAGAAGAAGATTCTCATTCTGACACATAGGATTGAGTTATTGAAACAAACCGCCAATGCATTGGAGGAAGCCGGTATTCATTGTAAATTAATTACCAGCGAAGTAGATGAAATTCCGGACCAGCAAGAATATTTATGTTTTTTGGCTATGGTGGAAACGCTGAATAATCGTTTAAAAGACGATGAAGAATATTTACAAGATATTGATTTGGTAATTGTCGATGAGGCACATTATAATTCATTCAGAAAAATATTTCATTATTTCAGAAAGGCAATTATCTTAGGAGTAACAGCAACGCCGTTGAGTTCTAATCAAAACCTGCCACTGTCTCAAAACTACAAAAGATTAATTATCGGTGATTCAATCAAGGAATTAGTTTCTAAAGGGTATTTAAGTGATGCCACAACCTATACCTATGATGTACATTTGGGAGGATTGAAGGTTGGTATTGATGGTGATTACACGGTAAGTTCTCTCGATAGAA
Source organism: Chitinophagales bacterium (assembly GCA_035438465.1). Classification (GTDB taxonomy): domain Bacteria; phylum Bacteroidota; class Bacteroidia; order Chitinophagales; family JADIYW01; genus JADJSS01. Next base: position 3,631 of record DAORIK010000046.1, read on the forward strand.
TCTATATGCATTTTGATATGCACGAGAAATTATTGCGCGCATACAAAGAAAAAGCATTGGGTAAAAAAACCTTGATATTTAATTCCTCAGTAGCAACTTCAAAATCGGTAGAAAAGTTTCTGAGTGATCAGGGTGTGGCGATTCGTCATTTAGACAGTACCAGTAATAAACAAGATAGAAAGGAAGTATTACAATGGCTGAAAGATACACCTGATGCGATTGTAACTTCAGTTGGAATTTTAACAACAGGTTTTGACGAACCGACTGTCGAATGTATTATTTTAAATCGTGCGACGCGTTCTTTAACGTTGTATCATCAGATGATAGGACGAGGCAGCAGACGGTTGCCGGACAAGGATCATTTTACAGTGATTGATCTTGGAAATAACGCACGTCGTTTAGGATTGTGGCAGGATTATATCGACTGGCGGGATGTGTTTGTAAATCCTGAAAAATTCTTAGAACACTTGTATGAACGTGAAATACAAATGGAAAGAGGTTTATTGTATGATTTGCCCGATACGGTAAAAGAACAATTCCCCAATACCAAAGATTTCGATTTTGACATGGAAAAAGTATATTATTCTTTATACAACAAGGGTAAGAAAACCTTAGAGTCGTTAGATATTTCTATTGAAAATCATTACCAGCGGATAAAAGAAAATACCACCAATTATTTAGATGCATTGCCATTGATAAATATTTTACAGGATGAAATTCAATACAGATTGAATGTCTATATTTCCTGCTTAAGCAAAGCCACAAAAAATTATTTCAATTATTTATTAGAGAGTTACAACGAAAAATTGCACGCAAAACTAAAAGCTGCATTGCCATTTAGTGAAGAGTAAGTGGGCCGCTGTCATTTCGAACGTAGTGAGAAATCTTGCTTGCTTTTCTTTTTTAAAAAAGACTTCAATATTTATTGTACAACATTTTTCGTTGCACTCGAAATGGCAACGGCATTAAAACTCTATTTATCTGAATTATTAATTCTGCTATGCTTCACACTATAGCCGAAATAAATAATAAAACCGATAATCAGCCAGATAATTAAACGCATCCAGTTTTCCCAGCCTAATCCAAAAATCATAAAACCACAAACCAATATACCTAAAATCGGGACCAATGGGACTAATGGTGTTTTAAAAGGACGCACAGCATCCGGATTTGTTTTGCGCATTAAAATAACACCAACAGAAACTAATATGAAAGCAAACAACGTTCCGATACTTGTCATATCACCCACAATATCACCGGGAACAAATGCTGCAAAAATTCCTACTAAGAAAAATAACCAAGCGTTTGCTTTTGCAGGTGTTCTGTATATTGGGTGTACTTCCGAAAATACTTTTGGTAATAATCCGTCTTTCGACATAGAAAAGAATACACGAGATTGTCCTAATAACATCACTAATATTACAGAAGAAAAACCCGCTAAAATTGCAATAGTGATTAATCCGGCAAACCATTCGTAGCCTTTCATATAGGTAGTAATAGCATAAGCAACAGCGGCTTCATGTCCCGGTCCTGTTACACTAAAATCTTTATAGTTAGCAACACCCGTTAAAACATAAGAAAATAAGATGTACAATACCGTGCAAAAGGCTAAAGAACCTAAAATACCAATAGGCATTCCTTTCTGCGGATTTTTTGCCTCCTGAGCGGCTGTTGAAACTGCATCAAAGCCAACATAAGCGAAGAATACAATCCCTGCTCCGCGCAACACTCCGCTCCATCCAAACATGCCGGATTCTCCTGTGTTTGGCGGTACAATTACGGCATGGTTCACCGGATTTATAAACTGCCACCCTACGGCAATAAAAATAATAACAATTAATACTTTCACAATAACAATAAAAGAATTGAAGTTTGCCGATTCATTGGTGCCGCGAATTAATATCATGGTCAAAAAACCTAAAATAAAGACAGCAGGAATGTTAATAATGCCATGCACACCCGTTATATGGTCTACCTGAAAAGGCGAATGACAGAACGCATACGGAATCGTAAAACCAAAATAATGTTCGCATAACTTATTCAGATATTCTGACCAAGCAATAGCTACACAGGCAGCACCTAAGGCATACTCTAAAATTAAATCCCAACCAATTATCCATGCCACTAACTCACCCATAGTTGCATAAGAATAGGTGTAAGCACTGCCGGCAATCGGAATCATAGAAGCAAATTCCACGTAGCATAATCCCGCAAATGCGCAACCAACCCCTGCAATAATGTATGACCACATAACACCCGGACCTGCATGATTTCCTGCTGCTGCAGCTGTACGAACAAAAATACCCGCACCAATGATAGCACCAATACCTAATGCTAATAAAGCTGCTGATCCTAAAGTGCGCTTTAAGGTGTGTTCTCCGGTTTCATCCGATTCTTTAAGAATGATATCAAGGGATTTTTTTGCGAATAAATTTGCCATAGTCTTAATTTATGAATTAAAGAGTTATAGAATTAAAGAATGAATATATGGATTTTTGCTTATAACTTGCTACTTATTACTTACGGCTACAAATACTTATCTCCTTTTTTCATTTTTATATCATGTGTGAATTCTTTAATGCGTTGTTCTTCGTCTTTATTGCAAATTAACAAGACATCATCGGTATCTACCACAATAAAATTTTCCAAACCTTGTATTACCACTAATTTCTTATCAGATACATTAATAATATTGTTAGTAGAATCATACACTACTACATTTTTTCCATTAACGGCATTGTTGAAATAATCTTTTTCCTTTTCTGCATATAAAGAAGCCCAGGTACCCAAATCACTCCATCCAAAACTTGACGGTAAAGTATATACATTTTTAGCCTTCTCCATCACACCATAATCAATAGAAATACTCGGGCATGTAATGAATGCCTTTTCTACAGCATTTTTCTCATTTGGAGTTAATATATCCGGTTCTGCTTCCACAAAGGCATCATATACCTGAATAAGGTTTTTTTCCAAAGAAGAAAGAATGCTTTTTACATTCCATATAAAAATGCCGCCGTTCCATAAAAAATCACCACTTGCCAAGAACTGTTTAGCTACTTCTTTCTCAGGTTTTTCTGTAAACGTTTTTACTTTATGAATACCTTCACTGGTTTCTTCTTCAAAATATTGAATATATCCATAGCCTGTATCAGGGCGGGTAGGACGAATACCAAGTGTACACAAGGCATCATTTTTAGAGACAAAATCTATGGCTAACTCTGCAATGCGCACAAACTCATCTTCTTTTAAAATAATATGGTCAGATGGAGCAACAATAATATTCGCATCCGGATTTAGTTTGTTTATTTTAAATGCTGCATATGCAATGCAGGGAGCGGTGTTTTTTCTGGCAGGTTCTGTTAGTATTTGTTCATCCGTAATATCCGGCAATTGTTGTTTCACCAGATTAATATAATCAGTATGCGTAAGGATAAAGATATTTTCCTTTGGGCAAATCTTTAAAAAACGGTCGTAAGTTGCCTGAATCAATGTTCTTCCAGTGCCTAAAATATCAAGAAATTGTTTAGATTTTGCAGTTCTGCTAGCAGGCCAAAATCTGCTGCCGATGCCACCGGCCATTATTGCTGCATATGTGTTTTTACTCATAATCTCTCACAAAGATAACTATTTTTGATGTTTTGCTAAATAATATTGACATACATCAACATTGCTCAGCAAATACTGGTTAATAATACAATTAATTAAAAGTTAGATAAACAATTTTAACACATTAAAACCTTGGTTTTTCGCTAATTTTGAGTATATTAAAGTTGTAATTACGTTCTCCTTTTGTGAGGGCGTTTTTATTCTAATTATAGTTTATTTTTTATGAGCATTCAACCAGTTTCCATTACAGACGCACTAAAAGAGTATTTCGGATTTGAAAAATTTAAAGGTAATCAGCAGGCAATCATAGAAAGCATACTTTCTAAACAAGATACTTTTGTGATTATGCCTACCGGCGGCGGAAAGTCTTTATGTTATCAATTGCCGGCAATTATTTCTGAAGGTACCGCAATTATCGTATCTCCGCTAATAGCACTGATGAAAAATCAGGTGGACTTAATTCGTGGATACAGCAGTACAGATAATATTGCGCATTTCATTAATTCACAAATGAACAAAGCGCAAATTACACAGGTGAAAAAAGATATTACCAATGGTAAATGCAAGTTGCTGTATGTTGCTCCTGAATCTTTGGTAAAACAGGAAAATATTGATTTCCTTAAAACAATAAAAATTTCTTTTGTTGCGGTGGATGAAGCACACTGTATTTCAGAATGGGGCCACGATTTCAGACCGGAGTACCGCAAGATAAAAGGTATGCTGAATGAAATTGAAGACAATATTCCAATTGTGGCATTAACGGCTACTGCGACACCCAAAGTTCAGTCAGATATTGTGAAAACACTCGGTATGTCTGAGCCAAAGATTTTCATTTCTTCTTTTTTAAGAGATAATTTATACTACGAAATCCGTCCGAAACCCAGCAAACAGGAAGCCATAAAAGACATTATCAAATTCATTAAGAAAGGCGGCAATAAATCAGGTATCATTTATTGCTTAAGCAGAAATTCTACGGAGGAATTAGCGGAAGTATTACAGGTGAATGGCATCAATGCCGCGGCTTATCACGCGGGACTGGATGCATCCGTACGCAGTGAACGGCAGGACCAGTTTTTAATGGAAGATGTGGATGTGATTGTGGCAACCATTGCTTTTGGAATGGGGATAGACAAACCGGATGTTCGTTTTGTGATACATTTTGACATTCCGAAATCACTGGAGAATTACTATCAGGAAACAGGACGTGCCGGGCGGGACGGATTGGAAGGAATTTGCATTGCTTATTTTTCACCGAAAGAAATTCACAAGTTCGAAAAGTTTATTTTATCTAATAAAGAAAAATCAGTAGCTGAGAAAGAAATTGCAGTAATGCAGTTAAGCGAAGTGGAAGCCTATTGTGAAAGTGCGGAATGCAGAAAAAAATTCGTGTTGCATTATTTTGGTGAAGAAATGAAAAATTGCGGAAAGTGTGATAATTGTATGCATCCGAAAGAACAAATCGAAGCGAAGGATGAAATCAAATTAGCATTACAGGTGGTGGCAGAGACCAATGAACGCGTAAATATTCCAAATACCATAAATATTTTGATAGGCAGAAAGTCTGCAGATATTACAGCTAATAATTTAGATAAGAATAAAATTTTTGGAAAAGGTGCAGAGAAAGATATGGTGTTCTGGAATTCAGTAGTGCGCAAAGCAATTTTATTAAATCTGTTAGAAAAAGATATTGAACAGTACGGTGTATTGAAATTAACGGAAGAAGGTAAAAAATTCATAAAAAAACCGGTATCTGCAAAAATTGTACTGAATCATAAATTTGAAGAAGGGGAAGATGATGACGAAACGGTACAACTTGGCGGAAAATCGGGAAATGTACTGGAGCCTCAGTTGTTTGAGATATTAAAAGGATTGAGAAAATCAGAGGGTGCACGTTTAAAAATGTCACCGTACATTTTATTTTCAGAACCATCTTTAGAAGAAATGGCAACATTCTTTCCAATTACTAAAGAAGAATTATCGAAGATACAAGGCGTTAGTGCAGGCAAAGCCGAAAAATACGGGAAGCCATTTTTAGAAGCTATTAAGAAGTATGTGGATGAAAATGAAATAGAACGCAACGCAGATTTTTCCGTTTTCAAATCTGCTGATAAAAACTCAAATGTAAAAGTAAACATCATTAAATCTATCGATAAAAAAATGCCGCTGGATCATATCGCTAAATCATTTAGTTTACAGATGGACGATTTGATTACGGAGCTGGATTCTATAGTAAATTCAGGCACTAAGGTTAATATCAACTATTATCTGGATGACGCGGTAGATGAAGATATACAGGAAGAGATTTACGATTATTTTATGCAGGCAGAAAGCGATGATGTAGATGTTGCTTATAAAAAATTAAAAGCAGAAGATATTGAATTGCGCGAAATACAATTAGTTCGTTTGAAGTTTTTGAGCGAAGTAGCAAATTAAATTACTGATTAAACGGATTACACAGAAAAGAAAAGCCGGACAATTTTGTCCGGCTTTGTTAAATCATAAATCGTAATTCTCAAATCAAAAATTTATTGACCTTGACCTTTCCATGGTTTTCCGCCTTGTCCTTGTCCTTGTTTTGGGCCGCCTTGTTGTGCCTGCTTGGTTAACATTTTTTTGAAATGTTCTTCAGCGGTCACCAATTTTGCTACTTTTGTTGCAGGCAATATTTTTCTGAATTCGGCGACATACTTTTTAATTAAATCTAAATCTTTTGCCTTAAACTCAATATATTTTGTAATAGCTTGCTCAGCTTCAGCATTAGTAAAATCACCATCTTCCTTTAAATCTTTTACCGTGCCAATGGTAGATTGACGAATTTGTTTCTTTTCAGCTTCGTATTGATTATATACCGGCCAGAATTTCTGAGATTCTTCAGGTGTCAGCTGCAATCGCTTTGTGATAAAAGCAATCTTCATTGCTTCAATTTTTTCGTTTCCTTCCTGAGCGTTTGCTTGCAAAAATCCTGTTAAAGCAATCGCTACTAATAAAAATATCTTCTTCATGATGTTGTTTTTTAGATTAAAAAATATCCGTGGAAGCATCTTCAGCTTCAATGATGTTATTATTTTCTTGAATATATCTTTCTATTTCTTTTTCATTCATCTCAATCTTTGTTTCTTGTTTTTCCAAAGCAGGCTTTACGGCTTCCTGTATTTGCTGTACTTCAAAATCCTGTGCATTCGCATTCATATATTGATAGATTTCATCTTGTGTTAAACATGCAATACCGTCTTCACAGTCATTAGCAGGCAGGCCGGGTTGTTGTACTTGTTTTACAAAAATAACTGCGCCAACAATACTTGCTGCGAGTGCTACACGTTTAAACAAAGTAAAAATTTTATGTTCTTGTTTTGGCAATTCAATAATTTTTCCTCGCTCAATTATTGTCTCTTGCTCTTTTATTTTAGAAATAATAGTGTCTCCAAACGTATCAAAATAATTTTCAGGAACTGCTGTTTTTTCTTTTTTAATAGAAGCCAACAAATCAGACTCACTTTTTATTTCTCCCAGAAGATTATCAGCCAATTGCAGAAAATAATCAGGAGGAATTAGCAAAGATTTTTCGTTCTCTTTTATTTGTAAAAGAAGCGGTGAAATCTCTTTCAATTCATTTAATATGTCAGTTTTGTTGCTCATTTATTGTTTGACTATTATTTTTTGTTGAAGTTTAATTAAGCGGTTAATATTTCCTCTATTTTTTTTACCGCATGATGATATGATGCTTTCAGCGCCCCAACAGATGTTTCTGATATTTCCGCCATCTTTTCATAGGGCATTTCATCATAATAGCGCATAATAAATACCTGTTTTTGCTTATCAGGCAAAGTCGCAATAGCATGTTCTAATTTTTGTGATAATTCATCAGCTTCCAAACTATCACTGGCACTGCGATATTGAGCAGACGTTTGTTCAATATCTACTTCATTTCTTTTTTTATTTTTATTGATAAAGGTAATCGCTTCGTTGCCCGCGATGCGATAAAGCCAGGTGTATAAAGAAGAGTCGCCGCGAAAATTATCAATAGCATTCCATATTTTTATACAGGTATTCTGCAAAATATCATTCGCATCTTCGTGATTATGAACATAACGACGTACATGGTAATATAAACGTTCCTGATAATTACTCAACAGATTACGAAACGCCTTTTCTTTAGTTGAAGCATCTTTAAATTGTGCTAAAATTTCCTCGTCAGTAAATTTCATCTGTACTTAGACTGTAAAAATAAGGAAAGGTTTAATCCTGTTTACTTCGTATCCTGCTCAGCGTTTCAATACTCATGCCAAGATATGATGCGATAATACCAATGGGTGTGCGTCTTATAATTTCAATTTTTGTATTAAATAGCGCTTCGTAGCGCTCCGCTGAGTTGCTAAATTTCAAACGGTAACTTTTCATGGCTAAAGAATTATAATGATATTCTGCAATCAATCTGCCGATGTGCTCCATAATTGGATACGTTTTATACAAATGCTGTAAATCATCATAATGAATAGCATATAAAATACTGTCTTCTAAAAGTTCAATCGTTTCTACGGATGGTGTTTGCGAAATAAAACTCGAGAACGAAGTTACAAATGCACCATCCACAGTAATATCATTCGTTAGCTCTTTATCATCTTCTTCAAAATAATTCCGTACCAGTCCTTTTTCCAAAAAATACAAATGATTGCAAATCTTTCCTTTCTTCAATAAAATATGCCTTTTCGGAAGTTCAGTTTTTTCAGTAACTTTCTCAATAGCATCAATAACATCAATTGGCAAATCACTAAAATTTTGCAAAAATGAAATGATAGATAAGTGCTTCTCTTTCACTCTTTTATTATTTGACTATTATCAAAAAATCCTGTTTAATTACGGCGCAACTTTGTATTGTTTAAAGATATAAAGTATTCCGTATAAATACTAATGTCTAATAGATGAAATCAAAAAGAACAGAAGGTTAGATTTATGATTTTTGCTTTGCGTTCTTTGCGTCTTTGCGTGAAAAAAAAATAAAATAAAAATGATGAGTGCAGGATTTTCCATAAGTGAATACCACGATATTAAACCAATTTATCAAAAGTTAGATAAATTAGTATCTATGCCATTACAGCATATTGAACCTGCTGCCATGGAAACGTATTTGGATTTTTATAAAACCAAATGTTCCAAATCACATGAAATTTATGAGCAAGCACAGCAATATATTCCGGGAGGTGTACAGCATAATTTAGCCTTTAATTATCCATTTCCATTAACCTTTACTAAAGCGGAAGGAGCTCATTTATACGATGCAGATGGAAACAAATATATTGATTTCTTACAGGCAGGCGGACCTACAGTTTTAGGTAGTAATTATGCTGCCGTAAGAGAAAAAGCCATAGAGTTAATTAATGAATGTGGACCATCAACAGGATTATTACACGAATATGAATATAAACTTGCGGAAATCATTTGCAGAAATATTCCTTCCGTAGAACGCTTCAGAATGTTAGGCAGCGGAACCGAAGCCGTCATGGGTGCTTTGCGTTTGGCGCGTATCAAAACAGGTAAAAGTAAAATCATAAAAATTGGCGGGGCCTATCACGGATGGAGTGATCAAATGGTCTATGATTTGCGAATTCCGGGAACGCGTTTTTTTGATGCGAAAGGAATTCCGTTTATGATGCATTGGCATACTCAAGCAGTTCCACCGAATGATATAGATGCGTTAGAAAGCAAACTAAAATGGAACAGATTACGTGGCGGAACGGCAGCTGTTATTTTAGAACCACTTGGACCGGAAAGTGGAACTTATCCTGTTTACAAAGAATTTGCACAACAGGCACGCGAACTTTGTGATAAATATGGAACACTTTTGATATTTGATGAAGTGGTAACAGCTTTTCGTGTTGGTATGAGTGGAGCACAGGGTTATTTCAATGTACAACCGGATTTGACTATCTTCGGAAAAGTAGTTGCCGGAGGCTATCCTTCAGCAGGCGGCATTGGCGGCAAAGCTGAATACATGGATGGCTTAGCAGCCGGTTTGCAAGGCGGCAAAAAAGTAAAAGTAGGTGGAACGATGGCAGCCAATCCGTTGAGTTGTTGTGCAGGATATCATACCTTGGCAGAAATTGAAAGAACAAATGCCTGCGAAAAAGCAGGAAAAGCAGGTGACAGAATAACAAAAGGCTTAAATGAATTGATTGATAAATACGGTTTACCATTTGTTGCCTACAACCAAGGTTCTATTTGTCATTTGGAAGCGGCAGGTACCTTGTTTGTAAAAATAAAACTACTTAAAATAAAATCTGTTTTAGCTGAAATCAACGAACGGAAAAAACTGATGGAAGAATATGGTGCAGCCTATATGGCAGAAGGAATTGTTACCTTAGCAGGCAGCCGTTTATACTGCAGTATGGCGGATACAGATGATGTTGTAGATGATGCCTTAAACAGATTTGAAAATGTATTTAAAAATGTAATGAAAACAAACAAATAGTTGAAATACTTTCTCGCATACGATGTCGGCACCAGCAGTGTAAAATCTATCCTTGTAGATGAAGCCGGAACGATAGTAGCCACAGCTATGCAGGATTATCCATTGCATATGCCAAATCCGGGATGGGTGGAGCAAGTACCGCAAGATTATTGGAATGCTATCTGTAAAGCAACAATGCAATTAGTTTCAGCATCAGCAGTTGATATTAATAATATTAAAGGAATTGCTTTTACAACGCAAGCAATGGGAGTAATTCCTGTCAACAAAGAGGGAGAAGTTTTGCATAATAATATTTCCTGGGTAGATGGTCGCGCAGAAAAACAAGCGCGTAAAATCATGCGCAAATTTGGCGGCAAAGGAATTTTTAAAACGATTATCGGCGTAGAAATTACAGGAAAAGATGTAATTCCAAAAATAGTCTGGCTGAAAGAAAACAAACCTGAACTATTTAATAAAACGCATAAAATATTAGATGTAAACGGCTATTTAAAATTTAAATGCACCGGGAAAATGGTGGCTGAATGGTCAGGTGCTTGTTCCTATTCTTTTAATTTACAAAAGAAGGATTGGGAACGATTGTTTTTTAAGCTAACAGGCGCAGGAACAGAAAAACTGCCAACCTTAGTTCGATCAATAGACGAAGTAGGTACCCTTACCGAACAAGCTGCTGCAGAATTGGGATTGCATACAAATGTATCGGTGTATGGCGGCTGTGACGATACACAAAGTGCTGCTTTAGGCACTACAGCCATTGAGGAAAGCGAAGCACATGTATATGTTGGCACTTCTGCTTGGGTTGGTGTGACTACAGCAAAAAAGAGAGGATTTAAAAATGGCATTTTTTGCTTACAAAGTGCTGATCCGGAAAAAAATATTGTCGTTGGTATTACAGAATCAGCCGGGGTAAATACGGAATGGTTGTTAAATACTTTTTATGCACATGAAAAGAAGACTATGACAGAGCCTGAATTATTTGCGTTTTTGGAAAATGAACTTTCTGAAATAAATGCAGGCGCTGATTATTTAGTAATGACACCATGGTTTTTAGGAGAGCGCTGTCCGGTGAGTACTACTACAACGCGTTCCACTATTTTTAATTTATCGCATTTACACAAACGAGCACACATTGCGCGGGCGCATTTTGAGGGTATTGCATATAACTTGAGATGGACGATAGAAAATATGGAAAAAGATTTTGGCTTTTCTATAAGTGAATTGAAGGTGACCGGTGGTGGTTCGCAAAGTAAATTATGGATGCAGACGATAGCAGATATTACGGAAAGAAAAATTATTACTACTTCTCAACCTAAAAATGCAGGAGCCTTAGGTGCAGCCATGTGTGCAATGGTAGGAAGTGGTGTGCTGTCAGGTTTTCAGGATATTAAAAAATTAATAAAATCTGTGGATGAGTTTATTCCAAACACAGAACACAAGAAAATATACAACGAGCAATTTCAAACCTATAAATCCATTTACAAAAATTTACATGCACCCTATACAAGTGCTAATCAAATCAGATTTTAATGAGTATCGATCAAATAAAAAATGAAGTATGTGAAGCCGGGAAACGATTGCTTAAAGAAGGCCTGGTGGCACGCACATGGGGTAATGTAAGTATTAAAGTCAACGATACTCAAATGGTGATTACACCAAGTGGCAGACCTTATGATGAATTGACACCGAATGATATGGTGTTGGTAGATATTTATACGTTGAAATATGAAGGCAATATAAAACCTTCATCGGAATTGAAATTACATTGCCAGGTTTATAAAACGCGACCGCATGTCAATGCAGTTATTCACACACATCAGCTATATGCATCTATTGTTGCTGCTGCGCAGAAAGACGTGATGGTTTTAAATGATGAACATCAAAAAATAGTAGGAGCGAAAATCATTAAAGCAGCACCATACGCATTGCCAAATACAAAAAAAATTACTGTAGAAACTGCGAATGCAATAGAAGAATCAAATGCTGCATTGATGTCGAATCATGGTGCAGTATGTATTGGAAAAAATCTGGAAAATGCATTTGAAGTTGCACGTACTTTAGAAAAAGCCTGCAAGCTTTTTATTGAATCAAAAAAATAAACTTTGCGCCGCAGCGCTCATTGCGTGAAAAGACCGACATGAAAAAAACTCAAGCCATACAACAATTACTAAATGCAGCAACTTATTTTGACCAACAAAGTGTTGCATATAAAAGTTGGGGAAAAGTGGAGGTTACACAGATTGCTATGCGATTAGACAATAACGAAATAATTCATACACAGAAAAGTAAATCAATTTCATCAATTACGGATACTGATATTGTAACAGCAAATTCAGATTCCATCTTTTCTAAGATTTTCACTAAAAGAAAAAAGGTATCGGTTATTCTCATCACACAACAGGAATATGCATCACAGGTAAAAGAAGAAATTCCGGCGATACTGGATGATCAAGCGCAATTGCTTGGTGTTTCAGTTCGTGTGGCAAAAAATGATGACGATATTATACATTCTTTAAATGGAAGATTTGCTGCTGTTCTATTAAATGGAACAAGTATTTGTTTGGGCACAAGTTTAGAGGATGCATATGTAGCAGCGCAATTATTGGAAAAAACATCCAAAGCATTTATAGAAGCAAAATATTTAGGTGGTGCCAAATCCATCAACAAGATAGAAGCCTGGCTGATGCAGCAATTTTATCAATTCAAATATTCTAAGGAAGCAAAAAAGAATAAGTAATGGTATGTTTCTTCGATTTAAGAACGTCACACTCTTTTTAAAACATCAACTAACTTTTTTGTTAAGTTTATTGTAAAATAAAATTTTGCAATGTTCTATTCGTTATTTTTAGTTCATAAACTTATTTTCCATTTTTATGATAATCGACTTACACTGCCATCCAAATATGAAATCGTTTAATTCGGGTTATCCTGAACCATTGGCCAATATGTGGGACAAAATTCAACACAAAATAGATACTAAAATTGCGAAAGACATTAATGAACTAACAAAACAGGTTTGGAAAACATCGCAATGTAATTTAGACAGCATGGCGGCAGGCAATGTTCGTGTTTTTCAGTTGTCTTTATATCCAATGGAGCGCGGTTTTTTGCATTTACGCAATTTACCGAACGCATTGATTGGTAAAAAACGAATTAATGTATTACACGAAGTAATTACAGGATATCATGCGGATTGTCTGGCGGCAATGAAAAAAAGTACGGATTATTTTAAAGAACTACAGGCGGAATATAATTATGTAAAAAATCAGCAAGGAAAAAGTCCGGACGGTCAAAGTGAATTTGTTTTGGTCAATAATTTTAAAGAACTGGAACAGGCCCTTAAGAAGAAAGATACATTGATTGGCATTGTAACGATAGAAGGCGGACATGTATTAGGTACTGGAACTGAAGCGACAGATAAAATGAGCAAGGATGCAATTATTAATAAGCTGTCAGAGCATATCCGTACCATAAAGAAATGGGAATTTCCGCCGTTCGTTATGAATCTTTCCCATCATTTCTGGAATCATCTGGCAGGTCATGCTAAAAGTTTTAAACGTCCAATTAATAATATAATCAACCAAAATAAAGGAAAAAACAAAGGTATTACAGAGGCAGGCTGGCATGTGATTCGTGAATTGCTGAGTACTAAAAACGGCAAACGGATTTTGATAGATACCAAACATATGAGTGCTGCCGCGAGAAAAGAATACTATGCATTTATCGGCAATCATAACTATGTTAATCCTGAACATAAAATTCCGGTCATCAGCAGCCATACCTGTGCTAATGGCTTTAAGACAATAGATAGTTCAATTGCTAAAGCGGATATGATTGTGAAAACCAGAAAGACAAGATTGTTTAAATGGAGCATTAATATTTCAGATGAGGAAGCGAATATTATTCACGATTCGGAAGGGCTGATTGGTATTATGGTAGATAAAGGAAATTTAGGCGGTATTGATGCCGTAACCGAAATCACTAAGGAAACGGATATGCTGAAACAGCGTAAATTATTTACACAGTTATTTTTGGACAATGTATTTCAGTTAGTAAAAGCAGTTGGTAAAAAATCAGGATGGAACATGATTGCATTCGGCAGTGATTTTGATGGTTCTATTACGCACATGGATCCATATCCGACAGCTGTGGAATTGCCATTATTGCAACAGGATTTAATTGCGTATCTGGAAAAGAAAGAATACCAAAAAGACTTATGGTTTGATTATACACCAAAAGAAATAATAGATAAGATATTTTATAAAAATGCTATGGATTTTTATAAGAAGTTTTTTGTATAAGGTGATTATTTTCTCGCCATTACTTTCTCTGCAGCAGC
>DAORIK010000047.1:0-4693 GCA_035438465.1 Chitinophagales bacterium
AAGAATTATTTAGTAAGAAAATATTAAATAGATTATTGCTAATAAATTTATTCGTAACAAACTACCAGACATTATCTTCATGTAAAGCAATAAATAATTAAACAACCTTACCCACCTTACATAAAACCACAAAACCCCTGTAAGCATAAGCCAACAGGGGTAATGTGGGTAAGCTAATTAGCAAACTAGTGTTTGATAATCTCCACCGCATATTTGTAGCGGTTCTTTATTTTCTTACGGATAAAGCCGTTTTTGTTTAGAGCTTTACCAATTTTCTGCATCGCTGCATTACCTAATGGCACACCACCCACCTTTTTGAGGTATTTATTAATATCAGAGGTCATCATGTAGGTTGCAGTTTCAGTATCCGGCACTGGTTTCATGTGCGTCAGCAATACTTCCTCTTCCAAGGTCATTACCCGAAAATTATCGGTATGCGCATTGATTTCGTTTATGTCATCCTGAGTAAAGTAAAACTTATACCCATTCTTAAACAGATACAATGCCTGCGCATATACCATATCTAAATTGATATTGTGCTGGTAATTAATGTCCTTAGCATCAAAGCAAAGGAATCGCCTGTTGCCTGTGGTGTCCGTCAGGAACTGTTTCTCATTGGCAGAACCACAAAAGGATGCCCGTCGCACGTAATTCTCAATGGTGATATTATAGGCCTTCCTTAACCGAATATCCTTTTTAGTCACTAATTCCTTTAGCTGATTTAATTTGGTGGTATTCAATACCCCAAGTTCATCTAAATTCATCAGCATACATTCTGACATCTGCACCTGAGAATCCTTATCGGTTAAGCTAGGTACGCCAGACATGATGTATCTTCTTAGCGATGCTGGTATAAGGTTGTTAAAGAAAGTAGTCTTACCAAGCCCCTGTGCACCAGTAAGAATCAGTACCGTATGGTTAATAATATCATCTTCTAAAATAGATGCGGTCATTGCCACGATCCATTTTTTGAAGCATTTTAACCATAGCTCCTGGTTTTCTGTTTTCACTGTACCCCCTAATTCTGTGATGTAGTCAGGCATGGATTCATCCCAAACAGGCAGCACATCAAAATACAACAAAAATGGATTGTACTTAGGTGTGAAATCTGATTTTAACAGATTTCGTAACCTTTGTGCATCACACTTAATGTTTGCATTTATAATATTGCGGAGAACGGAATTATAGTCTCGCTCTTTCATTACTACGAATTCAACATCTTCTATTCTCTTATATTCTGTCAACGAAGTCACTTCGTTGAATTTAAAATTATATTGACTATCCAAGAATCTTTCGATTTCATGTAGTCTTCCCAACTTATAGTTTAGCGATTCTTCGCTCACTGCCGTTGCCGGCTCATTCTCTGCCAATAAATTTGCCGTGTTTACGGCTAAGAAATCATTTAATACATTTGAATTACTTGATTGTTGCATTAGTAATTTTTAATTGTGATTGTTTGGACATTTGTGTTTGTGTATCCTTCACCAGTTCTTCTTTGTTGGAATACTTGTTACGGGTAATAAAATCGTATAAGTCTTCTTTCTTAATAAATACTAACTTCCCTGACGGTTTGTAGTGTGTTAGTTTACGAGATGACAGCCATTTATAAATTGTTGACCTGCTTACTCCAGCAAGGTCGGCTGATTCATCTAATGTTAAAAGTGGTTTCTTTAATAAAATGTCTGAATTTATCAGACGTTCGATTTGGCTTAGTTTTGCTAAGACTTCTTCCATTCTAAAAATTTTAAAATTTTAATTTTTTTTCATATATCTTCTAATTAACGGTTAATAATAAATTATCACCCTGCCTGAATTTCCATCGGCTAATGGTAGATGCCTGCATCTCCAAATCATTTTTAAATCCTTTAAGTCTTCATAATGAACCTCCTTTTATTTTAATATTTCAAAAAACTACTCTAACATTATGCCAACCCCCTTATGAGATGACAATATGTCAGATTTATAATATATATGTCATACTATCATGGAATAAATAAACTATTATACGCCAAAATAGAAACAATAGATTATACGTAATGGATAACGCAATAGTTACTTATATATTGTATATAAAAATTAGTTTAATATTAATTTAACATACGGATAGATTTAAATGAAACTAGGCATCTTATCTATAGCTTCATTTTCTAGCTGTTCAGCCTTACGAACATATTTTATCGTGTTCTCGAGATTCTGATGGCCAAGTAATAAAGATGCGCTTCTAATATCTTTTGAATATAAATATATGTTAGTTCCGAAACTGTGCCTGGAGCAATAAGCGGTGATATTCTTTTCTATCCCTGCTTTCTTTACCCAATTGTCTAACACTGTATTGATTCCATTAAGGGTGATTAATTTACCTGTTTTAGGATTCGTTATGTTGAAGATATTGTCATCTTGCTTACCGCGCTTACCTATCAATGCCAGCACTTCCGGTTTTAACTTAACCATATTGGCTACTCCTGTTTTAGATTGCTCCATTTGAATGGTATCTCCTACTACATTTTTCCATTTAAGGTTGTATATATCAGATGGTCTGAAGCCAGTGAAACATCCAAACAAGAATGATTTTTTGATTTCTTCATTGCCACAAGGTGTTTTATAGAGCGTTTTTATTTCTTCTATGGTAAGTACATCTTTTTTAACGGTATTCTTATCTATCCTGTTTATAATACCTTCGGCAGGGTTTCTTAAAAATATTCCATCATCTACGGCTTTTTTTAATACTTTTCTAAAACGAGCAAAAAAATTGGCTGGTGTTTCTCCTGATAAACCACATTCAGTAGACAGGTATTCTTTAAACTCTATGCATAAATCTTTTCTAACATCTGCTGGTCTGACATACAATTCACCTGTAATAGATTTCTTAGGATGCTTTTTCTCAATGAAGTTTTTGAAATGGCGCTGTGAGTTCTTTACCATCCTGATATCTTTCTTTGCATACTTGTCTATATAGGTTTGGTAGTAGTCTAAATAATTACCTTTTTTTGTCAATACCTGCTCTATATTAAAGTCAGCTGTCTGGGATTCATTCTCCCTCTTCCTGCGGATTTCTTCTATGATGATCTTCTTATCAGCGTTGTGTTTTCGCTCTGCTTCTGTCTTTGGTTTGGCGTATAGGTGTACTCCTAATGTCTCAAATTTACGCAGACCGTTTGCATAATAATCCAACATTATGCTATATTTGCTTCCTTTAGCAATTTTTTTCTTTCTAATTGTTACTTTCATATCTTTATAACTGTTTGTTTTACAATGATAAAGATACAAAATATTGCTGAATTTCGGGTAACAAATAGGTAACAAAATGTTGGAAAACATAGGATAAAATAGCACCTATTATAATTACATAATTGTATATTTTATTGATTTACAATGTTAAATAGATATTATATTAGCCTATATTAGACGGTGTGTACCCGCCCCGGGTACGCTTTTATTTTAAAATCCATGTATTACGTTTATATTCTCAAAAGCAAAAAAGATAACTCTTTGTACAAAGGGTACACAAGTCTTTTGATAAAACGTCTTGAGGAACATAATAATGGAAAAAGTATATATACTTCAACAAAAATGCCATGGATTTTAGTCTATTTTGAAAAATTTGATACTCAGAAAGATGCTATCGCTAGAGAAAAATATCTTAAATCAGCTGCCGGTCGGAGATTTTTAAAAAATGTAAATTTAGAACAAGAAGTAGATTTAAATACTGTTTAATTATTGCTGTTTCCTAGGTTCGAGTCCCCTGCCCGAATGAATTCGTTCAGGCGGGCGCCCCGGGTACGCTTTTATTTCCAATTTATTTTTTAATTTCTTTTTTACTTAATAAACTTATACTCGTTTATCGGTATTTTACTCTTTTTGACTTGATAATAATCAATAACTTGTAACGAATTGATTTTTAATATTGACAAGTATGAATAAAATAACTAATATTAATGAACAACTAAATTTTTTAAACAACTAAGACACCCGATGACTCCAAAGGATAGTCATAGAAACCCCACAGAAACGTAAAAACCCCTCAAAAAGGGGTTTTTTCTTTTTAGTTATAAACATCAGACAATTTATCTTTTATTCGCAGGGCTCGAAAACTTTAAGAGCAAACCCATCTAAAGCATTTCCCGGAATCGCTTTATGATTCATTTCTGCATTGAAAAAATCAATCCGGGTATTATAACTTAGATTACATTCATCAACAGGTGCAATAGGTTTAGTATCGCCAAATGCTACCGGAATTAAACGGCTGCAATCTATCCCCTTTGTAGTAAGGTAATAACTAATCATTGCTGCACGTTGAAGACTCAGCTTTATATTCTCTTCCGGAGATTTTTCCGAATATACATGCCCTTCTATGCGCAGTTTGGTGATATAAGGCTTATCCTTTAAGTATTGTGCCACAAAATCGAGCATAGGGTCTGAGGCATCTTTTACATCGTATGCATGAGTATCAAACTGTATATCAGCCGGCAAAACCAATGCATTATTTTGAACCTCATATGCATTTTCTGCATGTAGTCCAAAACTTAGAAAAGTAAGTAATATAAAAAAATGCTTTTTCAACGGCATAAGATTAGTTTACTATGTAAATATCCATACTTATTTTCAGTTAGAGAAATAAAAAAATGTTAGAATTTAGTGAAAAAATGCACTAATGTGTACAACCTCCGTGTGCAGCAATGATAAAATTATTTTT
>DAORIK010000047.1:4793-17831 GCA_035438465.1 Chitinophagales bacterium
ATAAATACCGGTTGCAATCTTACGAACAGAGTCCAAATGTGATATTTTAAGGCTACCATCTATCATATACTGAATCACTCTGTAGTAGTTCCATCCTATAACTTCAGAAGTATCATTATACTGATAGGTTGCTGTATCAAACAGATGCCCAGTTGGCAACTGTAATTTTATGGTAAAGAAGGTTGTTCTGTCTTGACTTCTCTGCAATTCATATCTTACTATACTTTGCTCATGCACCCCTTTCCATGTAGCAATCACCGTATCATTTCCTGTTAAAGTGGCTTTGAATTGTATCAAAGAGTCTATTCTAAATACTATAGTATCTAAATTAGATACCTTAAATGAGCCATTTCTAAGATTCATAATCACTTTATAATACGAAGTATCTTTTAGCGGGAAGAAATCTGCCTGTGTGTAATTATTATCCGGCAACGGATTACTTACAGTTACTGAATTGAAATTTTGAAAGCCGGTTTGTTGCGTTCGTTTTTGTAATAAATAATTTTGCACAAAAAATTCTTTTGCCTTCCAGTTCACCCCTATTCTGTCTGCTAAAACATTCGCATTTAAATTATAAATACTATCTCTGACAAATGGAATTCGTATAGAATCGACATTCGAATAGTTAATACCATTGGAATATGACACTGCTTTTATCCTGTAATACAAAATCGTATCATCAGGAAATGAATCCAGCATAAAATAACATGAATCTTTATATGCAATATGTGCAGTGTAAACGGTATCAAGTGGCGTAAAAACAGCCGTTCCCGTATTTCTCCTTTCCACCACAAAATAATCCGTCTTAAATTCATCCTGCATACACCAGTTTACTTTTATATCCGGCTGTATAAACTGTAAATTGAAATTGTATAAAGAATCTGTTCTTCTTGCAGAATCGCAATGTATTTTATTTACCCAAATCGGAGAACTCCATGCCCATACTTCTTTATTACTGACCAGATTTTTTTGTTTGACGCGAACATAATAAAGTGAAGTATCTTTTAAGCTCGTATCAATCATAGCAAAAGAAAAATTCTTTTCCGCATTCGTGAAACTTATTTTTTTTATCACTGTATATATCGGATGGACGGGATTAGAAGTATATTGTCCTGTTTTGAAATTCCATTTCAAGACTTCAATATAATCTAACACATCTGTGCCATTGACCACCACGTTAATAGTTGGGAATGAATCGCACGGTACTGTTATTTCATCTCCCATTATAGCCTTCCCCATTGTGAATTTTAATACTATCTTTTCACCTGTGGTGGCATAACTGTGTCTGTTGTATAAATTCGAAAATATCTTATTTCTGTTCAGTGAATCCGATAATATTGCAGCGACTCCTAAATTTGTTGGCAAGGCTGTTCCGTTATGACTGTCCGTACTGGCAATAACACCCAGTTTTTCTCCCAATGCCCAGGCATCCTGTGCATAGCAGGGAAACTTGGTAGAGCGGGAGCCAAAATTATCATAGGATAAACCATGTGATGGATTGTAATACTCTCCCAAGCCATGCTGGCTGTAAATTTCTACTATTCGTTTATAATCTTTATTGATAAAACTACCTCCAAACTGAGAAGCGCCATTATCCGGTGCTGTTGTACTGAATAGTTTTCCGGTGTGATGAGGTATAGTCAAAACCTTTCCTTGCTGTGCCAGTTGATTCAGTTTTGCCCATAAATTCTGAATGGTAAAATAAGGATTCTTCGCAAGCATCGGAATATTCTGTGTCTGTGCATCCTCAAAATTATAAATGAAGTTATAATGACCGGATGGATTATCTAAACTGTTTTCATATCCTAAAAAAGAAACAAAACGATTGGGTTGATTAAATGTGGCTGCCTCTTGAATTAATTGTGCCCATTCTTTTGTGTTGATACCGAATGTATCTACCGGATTAAAATCAGAATGATCCGTTCCGCAATAAAAGTCTAAGCCGAGTGCAAATTTTGCGTAAGTGTACCCGTCGCTGCCGTATCCGTCTCTGCTGAATTTGGTATGTGTATGAAAATCGCCCCAGTAAATATTTATTGAGTCATTAGAAATATTTATAGGGTTAGATGTATTAGTTGCTGTTATCGGAAAATTGGAAGACGTTACTTTTGCACTTACATTAAATACCCCTGCCTGATTAAAAGTAAGGAGTACATCTTTTGCACCAGCGTCCGAAGAATTGAAAGTAACTGTGGAAGGAAACGTTGCGGTCGGGTCGGTGCAGGTAAGTTGGATAGTGCCTATAAATTCTGGTGTTCGATTTCTACCTACATCATTAATCATCAGTTTAAGTAATGCAGGTTTGCCGGGTTTCCCTGTAGAGGCAAGCACAATATTAATATTTTTCGGATTAGCTTGTTTAAAAACCAACTCCGGCTGATCTCTTAAAGCCACATAATTTCCGGTGTTTTGATTATCAAGTAAGACACTAAAATTTTCTTTATATGCAACTAGTGAGTTGTATGTATAAGTTCCGGACCCATTGGCGCCATATAACAGTTGAAGTGTATCGCCTTTAGGTAGTGTGTCTTGCATTTCAATGGTTACTATACGTTGATTATTTTCGTGCGCAAATTTATAATCAAAAGAACTGGAAGGTGTTGTAGAGAACTCATTGTAACATAAATCCACGTTGGTGATAACTGCACGTTTGCCCGAACTGACACTCTTTGCTTGTAAATATCCCGCTCTTACATTTGGCGGAAAAATTATCCATATCATATTATCCCAGGCAAAGTCGTCAAAAAACTTCGGGAAAATTACTTTGATTTTTGCATTCTTATAAATCGGTGTAGAATCGGCGATGATATAAAGTGTTTTGGCACTATAGGTATTTGTCAATACAGTATCTTTATCCAGATAAATTCTAAAATCATCTTTTACAGTAACTTGAGAAAAGACTGTGAAAGAAAATAGGAATAGAAATAATGTAAGAAAATACTTCATAATGATAGTAAAGTTAAGAAATAATAAGAAAAATTCCTATATATTCAATTTACTTTTTCTGATGCCGTACGTGAAATAAATCAGAAATCCCATTGCCATCCAGATAAGGAAACGCATCCAGTTGACAAATCCTAAAGTAGAAACCAAATACGAGCAGCTTAAAAATCCTAATACAGGAATCAGCGACCATTTTTTAGTAAATGTTTTTACTGCCATGTAAATGGTTACAATAATAAATGCCCAAAACGGAAGTTGATGTTTCCATTCAGAAAACCCTTTATCAAAAGGAAAAGTACTTTCTATATTTGCTGCATTCTTAAAGAATAAGATAAATCCTGCAAGCACTAAAACAGGAATAATAAACTGTCCGTTGACATAAGGAGTTTTAAATTTCGGTGCTGCTAAATTATTATCCGTTGCATTTTGTTTATCTCTTTCCTGTAAAACAATCACGCCACCGCATACTAAAATAAAAGCAAATAAGGTTCCGATGCTGCACATATCCATCACCAAATTGGAATCTAAAAATAAAGACGGAATACCAACCAGCAAACCCGTGACAATAGTAGCAAATGCCGGTGTTTTAAATTTTGGATGTACTTCAGAAAATTTCTTCGGCAACAACCCGTCGCGGCTCATGCTCATCCAGATACGTGGTTGACCTATTTGAAACACCAGCATTACGCTTGCCGTCGCTATCAAAGCGCTAAATGCTATAAGTCCGCCCACCCAGTTCAATCCTACTTCCCTGAATGCCGTCGCTAAGAATGCTTCTGTATTTAATTTGGAATAATGCACCATTCCGGTTAAGACCAACGCTATGGACACATATAACACCGTAGAAATAATCAGTGAATAAATCATCCCACGCGGTAAATCTTTCTGCGGATTTTTACATTCTTCCGCTGTCGTGGAAATCGCATCAAAACCTATGTATGCAAAAAACACAGCCGACACTCCTTTTAAGACACCACTTGCCCCATTAGGTGCAAAAGGTGTCCAGTTGCCCGGTACTACATAAAAAATACCAATCGCAATAACTATTAAGATAACCAGTATTTTAAACAACACCATTCCGTTTGCAAAATTCTTGGACTCTTTAATCCCTATGTACACTAAACTGGAAATAAAAACGGTGATAATAAAAGCGGGAATATTGATGATAAACGGGATTCCAAAAACCTGTGGTGCGGATGCCCATAATTCGGGCATTGTATTTTTAGCCTCAAAAAAACTGGTGGTTAAATATTTTGGCAAGTCTATCCCAAAACCATGCAAAAAATTAGTAAAGTTACCGCTCCAGGAAACCGCCACCGTAATATTTCCAATCGCATATTCCAGTAATAAATCCCATCCGATAATCCAGGCTATCAGTTCTCCGAAAACTGCGTACGAATAAGTATATGCACTACCGGCAATTGGAATACGGGAAGCAAATTCAGCATAACATAATGCAGAAAAACCACAAGCGACTGCAATACCGATAAACAATAGTGAAACCGCCGGACCGCCGTTAAAGCATGCCTTACCAATTGTAGAAAAGATACCCGCTCCGATAATAGCTGCTATGCCCAGTGCTGTTAAATCTTTCACTCCTAAATTTCGATGCAATCCTTGAGCATTACCGTGCGATTCTAAAATATCAGGATGTTGCCCTACTTCTTTTAAGATGACATCTATGGGTTTGGTGCGAAACAAATTCTTCCAGCTCATGCTTTTGGTTTGTATAAAGATATAAAAATTTGTTTACGTTGGATAAAGTAGAAAAAAGTAACGACTTTCACTGAAAATGATAAAATTGCGTAATTTATTTGTTTAAAATATGTAACTTTAGTTTAGGCTTTAATAAAAGTATTGTAAACCAAAAATTACCACTATGAAAAAATTATGGATGTTTACCATCGCCGCAGGGCTTGTTTTCACTGCATGCAAACCCAAAACTACCATTACCAGTGAGGATGGCAATTCTAAAGTTTCTGTAGATCTCAGTAATGTACAAAATACTGCTGATGAGATGAATAAGAAAATCGAAGAGTTGAAAAAATTACCACCGCTGACCGTTGCACAAATTAAAGTTATGCTGCCGGAAGAATTGTTAGGAATAAAACGTACAAACTTTAATTCCACTTCAGCTATGGGCTTTGCAACTGGAGATGCTGAGTACAGAAAAGATGATACTACTACTATACGCCTGTCTATCTGGGATTGCGCCGGGGAAGCAGGTTCAGGGTTTTACGCACTGAATTACTGGACAAAAATGTCGATGGAATCGGAAAATGAAAACGGCTATACCAAAACGGTTGACTTTATGGGCGGCAAGGCGGTGGAAGATTACAAAAAAGATAATGATGCTTACACGCTTACCTTTACTTCCAATGACCGTTTGATGATAACATTGGCAGGACAACATATTCCATTATCCACATTGCAGGAGGTAGCAAAATCGTTAAATCTGAAAGTAAACGGGTAAAACTAAAAAGCAAAAAACGTCGAATAGTTATTAAAACTTGTTTCGACGTTTTAATTAAGTGTGACCCCGCTGGGGCTCGAACCCAGGACCCACTGATTAAGAGTCAGCTACTCTACCAACTGAGCTACAGAGTCTTGTTTGGAAATGCAAATGTAAGAAAGCTTGTTGTTATAACAAACTTTTGACGGCACTCGTATCCGTTAAAGCCTTAATAAACGAGATAATATCTTTTTTATCTTGTTTTGTCAGGTTTAATTTATCCGAAGACAATGTTTGATTCGGAATATCCAGCCCTAAGCCTGCCCCACCTCCACGGTTATAAAATTCTATTACTTCATCCAGTGTTTTAAAACCACCATTGTGCATATACGGCGCGGTTAGTTCAGTATTCCTTACCGTAGAAGTTTTCATTGCAAATTTAAACTGCTCCAGTTCAAAATTTTTAAAGCGACCTATATCATCATCCAACACCGGATGAATTGTATCAAATCTTTTAGTGACACCCAATACTTCCGCTTCGGAGAAATTATAAAATGGCGGCGTAGTACCAAAAAAAGTAGGTGCAAAATGACAGGAACCGCATTGCGCTTTTCCCATAAATAAATTAAACCCGCGTTTCACCGATGCATCTATCGTAGTTGTTTGACCGCGCATATATTTATCAAATGGTGAATTGAGTAACACAAACTGCCGTTCAAAATCAGCAAGACAAAGGCGAATAGTATAAACAGAAAGTGCATCATTGCTCAATTCTGCAAAAGCATTGGCGAATAAACGAACATATGCGGTATCTGCTTTCAATCTCTTTAGTATTTCATCATAGTTGTGGTTATACTCCAGTGGATTCACCACTACATGGTCAATTTGAGTTTCTAAAGAATTGGCAGCCAAATCATAAAAGTAGGCAGCCTGTAACGCTGCATTCAATATCGTTGGCGTATTGCGTTTCTGAAATTCACCGGTTTTGTTGGTAATCGAAGTCGGCAGTTTATCTGAAAGCAAATTGTCAGGCTGATGACAAGTCGCACAACTCATACTGCCATCTGCAGATAATCGTTTATCAAAAAATAACTTTTTACCCAAAGCGGTATACAATGGATTTGGTTTATAATATTTATCCTGTGCGTAAAATTTTGGATTAATAAAATCAGCATCATAGATGGTTTTAGCTCTCAGGTTAACTGCCCGTTGCATTTTCTCCGGCACATCCAAATACGGAACAGACATTGCCGTTTGTAACGAAATAAATCCTGCAGTAATTGGTTGTATATAATTTTTAATAAAAAATAATCTGTCAAAAGTGGTAAAGTTTTTTGTACCGAGGTATTTGATAGCCGACTGCATATTTGTTTGCAGTGGTGTTATTTCTGATGCATTCTCATCCTTCCTGTAAAAAGATAAAACAGTATTTAAAGTAGATAATGCGGTACTTATTTCCTCTGTATTATTCCTTACATCCGGAGAATCAAAAGACACCAGATTCAAAGTTTCCATTCGGATAAGATGAAACCGTATCGCTTCAAACACATGCGTATCGCGCAATTCCGCGTCCCTTAAAATTAAATAAAATGAAAGTGTACGGTATTTAAGTTGTTTAATCAGGAAAGTAATTCTTTCTGTATTTATTGAATCATTGTATAACTCGCTTTCTATCACCTGTAATCCTTCAGGTTTCGCATTCGGGTCGTATCCATCATCCATTTCCACTGCATTCACTCCGTTAAAAAACGGATAGCGAACTACATCAACATACTCTGCCATAAACTCAAAGCGCTTAAAAGCAATCCTTGTTTTGCTGAATCTGGATATCAGCTGCTCCTTGTTTGCGGATTGTTCCGATAACTGCTGAAACGTATCTAATTCACTTTGAAATAATTTTATGTTTTCGAGACAATAAGCAGTTGTTTGCTGCAATGCTGTTTTCTTTTCCGTAAATGCCGATAAAATGACTCCGCCTAACACAATAATGGCAGTTACCAAAAATAGTTTTGATTTATAATATTGAACCTGAAATAAAAATCTTGCAGACATACTTATTACGCTTACTAAGATAAATAATAATACAAGGATTGTAATTCTGAAACTGTTAAGATTTAGCGAAAATCAGGTAGCCAAAATTGGTATTATTTTTTACAACAATACGATAGTATCTTTGTTTTCATTTTTAAACTTATGCAAAACAGATTCGGAACTTTCTGGATGCTTTTACCGGCACTGGTAATCATCATAGTTGATATATACGTTTATCAGGCAGTACGCAGTTCATTTTCAGATTCAAAATCCTCCACGCAGCGTATCGCATTCAGCATCTACTGGGTTTTATCTTCCTTCACATATATTGCATTATTTATTTTACTGGTAAAAGGCTATGCCAATTGGCACGGATGGAGCAAAAATATAATTGTTGGACTGGCACAGGCCGTATTTATTGGCAAAGTACTGGTGCTTCCATTTTTATTAATGGATGATATCTTCCGTTTGTTCCGATGGGTATTCAGTTTTTTTGGCGCGTCTTCCGCAGATATACAACCTCAGGGAATTTCACGTTTACAGTTTTTAAGCAGAGTCGGTCTGGCTATTGGTTCATTTACATTTGGTGCTTTCGTGTACGGAATCCTTCGTGGAGCTTATAATTATCAGGTAAAAAGAATAAAATTGCCCGTTAAAAATTTACCCGAGGAATGGAAAAACGTGAAAATTGTACAAATCTCCGATTTACATTTGGGTAGTTTTGCTGACTCCTCTCCTGTTCAAAAAATCGTTGACCTGATTAATAAGGAAGATGCTGATATCGTATTCTTTACCGGCGACTTGGTAAATTACGCTTCCAAAGAAGCAGAGCCGCACATAAATATTCTGAAAAATATACAATCAAAAACCCGCATATATTCCATTTTAGGAAATCATGACTATGGAACTTATGTGAGATGGGAAACCGAAAAAGAGATGCACGATAATTTTCAGCATCTGTTAGACCTTCAAAGAAATCAATTAGGTTGGGACTTACTGATGGATGAACATCGGATTTTAGAGCGAAACGGAAAAAAACTTGCTGTTATTGGCGTGCAGTATATTGGCCACTCCCTGCGTTTTGGAAAATTCGGCGATTTGAAAAAGGCATATGCCGGTGCTGAAACCGCAGATATTCAGTTGCTATTGTCTCACGATCCTTCTCACTGGGACCATGAAGTTTCACAAAAAGCTGAGTTTTCAGCTATAAATGCCACTTTTGCCGGACATACACATGGCTTTCAGTTTGGGATTGAAATTCCGGGTTTCAAATGGAGTCCGTCTCAATATGTTTACCCGCACTGGGCAGGTTTATATAAATCCGCGAATCAGTTTTTATATGTAAATCGCGGAGCAGGGTTTTTAGGTTATCCCGGACGTTTAGGTATATCTCCGGAAATAACTGTATTTCAACTAACTAACATATAAAAAAAGCTGACTAAGAAATAGTCAGCTTTAAATTGGACAGCGGGGAGAACTGATTTCTAAGCAGCAATCTTGTGTGTGATTGTACTCAGTGTTGTGGGGTCTGTCGGGTTTTTAAGTTACGAGAACGATAGTGGGTTTTTATGTTCCTAAACTTAAGGTCTGTCCGGGTTTTTTGAATCTGAATTCAAGGTTGGGTTTTTATGTTTCCAGACTCAGTTTCTTTGGTTTTTATGCGTCTTGTTATAATGGGTTGTTTCTGTTCTTTGGGTCAGGTTGTTTTGTTTCTTTTGACAATCAGCCTATGGGTAATTTATGTTTCTGATTCTTCAGGTTCAGCACTTATTAATGACGACCAACTCCATCATCGGTGATTATCAGCTGCTTATATGTAAGCTGTCTGATAAATTCCTTGTCAGAATGTTTGTCAATCTTTTCAGCAAACTCCATTTGTTGCTTTACAATGTCTTTTATAATTTTTCTCATCTTTCTCATTTTGGTAATTTTTATTTTGTTGGGAATGTTTGTTTTTTGTTTTTTTGATAATGTAAAGTTAGATGCACCATGCTGCACTACAAACCGCATATTTTTATTTTTTGTGACATTCTTATTTCAACGTTTGTGGAAATGTTATCTATATTAATAATCCGTTTTGAAGTAATATTATAGCAGATTCTAAACCAAAAAGACGTATGGAACAGCTAAAAGAGCTTATAAATATTGTAAATAAACGCAAGCTGAGTCAACTGGAAATATTTGACAAGTCATTTATCAGCAGGAAAGACACTTTATTCTCTAAATTGTATGAAGGTATTGCAGATGGTCATATTAACTCAGATGAAGATGCTATTCAGTATTTATATGGCAGTACAAAAGACGGCGCCAACTATCAAAAACTTAAGTCACGTTTTAAATCACGTCTACTAAATACACTCTACTTTATAGATATAAACAACACTGCAGAAAATGAAGGCAGCAAAAAAGCCTATTTTGAATGTGTTAATCGTCTTTACCTGAGTAATATCTTATTGAGATATACGGAAAACAGAAATGCCTCAGTACAATTAATTATGGACAGCTATACCACTGCCAAAAAAAATAATTTCTTTGACATTCTCAAAGAATACTCTTATAAGATATTAGTTCACTATGGAATGACGGGTGATGAAAAGAAATACAATGAAGAATATGAAGCATACCTGCATTATTCCAAAGAATATGAACTGGAACAAAAGGCACAGCTTATTTATACCAAAGTAATGATGACCGTACATTACACGAAAAGAAATCAGCAGGAAAAAGAAACCATCATAAAAGAATGTTTGGCTGAGATTGAAAATACCACTGCTGCATCTAAATCGCTGGTAGTGTACTTTATTTATATTCGAACACTGCTCTTCTACTACGAAATTTTGGGAGATAATGTGAAGATAAATGAAACCTGTGATATCTTTTTAAAGCATTATAAAAATTACTACACTTCTATTCTATCCGAAAATTATCTCAATACTATTTACATCTACAAATTAAAATCCCTTTTTGATTTGCGTAATGATGCAGATGCTTTAACCCTGATACAAAATATTCTTCCGACGGCTAAAGGTGCCAGCTATTTAGCCGTAAAAGAATTTGAAATAAAAATCTTACTGAATAATAAACAAATCAGTGAAGCAAAAAATGTATTGCAGCAAATACTTTCTAATACATTGTATAAGCAAGCCAATCCGGTGCTGAAAGAACGGTGGTTTATATACAATGCCTATGTGGAATTTATGGAGAATTATATTAATGACGGCAATTATAAATTCAGTCTGTCTAAATTCTCCAATGACATTCCGATTATTTCTCAGGATAAATCCGGATTTAATTTGGCAGCCAGAATTTTATCTATTTTGTTTTATATCGGGAGAAATGATTTGGATAATGCCATGCAGCACATTGATGCACTGCGTGTGTATCAAAACCGGCATCTAAAAGATAACAACACCGGCAGAAGTAATTTATTTGTAAAAATGCTTTCCGTTATGGAAAAGAAAAGTTTCAATTACAAAGAATTGAAGAACGTAAAAGAATATAGCATTCTGAAAGAATCGTTTGCAAATCAAATTATGAATGAAAGTGAAATTATTTTTTATGACATACTTTGGGAAATGCTGCAGGATATTCTAAAGAAAAATGATTACCGATTAATAAGTACGCTTAGATAAAAATAAAAACGGGCAAGCTTTGCACTTACCCGTCAGACCCTAAAGTCTAGAAACATAAAAACCCTATTGCAAATTTAGCAACCAATTCTTATTCTCCAAATTTTTAGTGATTTTTTTTTCTGACAGAACACAGATTTAATTTTAGAATGTGGATAAATCATTGTATCTACAATTCTTTTGTGTCCGTTTTAATTGTTTACAAATAAGATAATACACTGATAACTAACCGTATAAATCTAACGTAAGAAAATCTTTTTGAAAATCTGAAGATAAATATATTTATATATACAAATATTAATGAAATGCAAATTGATTCATCATGGTAAATAAATCATCCTTAAAATTGGTAGTTTGTTTGGGCAAATACCTGTAAATCTTGCAATCTTCTTCCACTGCGATATTTCTGAGTTGCAAGTGCTGATTAATAAACTGCATTTCCAGTTCCGGAATTAAATCTTTAAACGTAAGCGCAATATCCATGATAGACATATTGAAATCCACCATATTGTAAATACCCGACGGCACATTCAGATACGGAATCTGTGTGATGTATTGCGCCGCTTTATCTACATTAATAAAAGAGCGGATTTGTTGTCCGTCTCCGTGTATAGAAATCTTTTTTAAGAAATTGGCTTCAAAGGCGAAGTGGTTGATGACCGCATCGAAACGCATCGTCTGGTTAAATCCATATATATTTCCGACGCGAAGGATATAGGTGTCCAGTTTATCACTCTTCATCAAGCGCTCTACAAATCCTTCACCGCGCATTTTAGAAATACCGTAATTCGTTCTCGGATTCAGTTTGGTATTTTCGGTAATTAATTTACCTTTTGCAGATGCACCATAGACCGATAAACTGCTCACGTGTATGAACTTCTTTACATCGCTTTCTTCTATCGCATACGTCAACTCCGCTGTACCCCAGTGATTGATTTGTTCGTATAAATGCGGGTCGGCATCTGCATAGGGCGATGCAATTTTTGCCGCAAGATTAAATACCACATCCACGCCCTGTAATTCTTTTTTCAGTTTACGCGTATCTAGTATGTCGCCTTGTGCAAAGCGAATATTATCGCCGCCGATGCAGGTACATAAAAAGAAATTATAGCCGCCTTTACTTAAATTGTCGTACACAATTATTTCTTTAATCTTAGGAATCTTCACCAGTTTCTTCACCAGTTCCGTTCCTAAATAACCTGCACCACCTGTTATTAATACCTTCATATAAAAATTTACGATTAACAATGAACAATTAACGATTTTTTCATCGTTCATTATTTAATTAACTCCGTGTGTAATCCACATTCTGTTTTATTTAATCCGAACCAGCGTGCCATGCGCTCATCACCCATTTGCGAAGTATCTATTTTGCGCGTACACGGCTCGCAGCCGATACTCGTATAGCCGGCAGCATCCAGCGGATGATGCGGAATATTGTATTCTTTTATATAGCTCCATATCATTTGCTTCGTCCAGTGCAGCATCGGATGATAACGCATCGCACCTTGCGGCGTTTGCTGTTCTTCTTTCATTTTCGCGCGGTTAGCATTTTGGTCAGCGCGTACCCCGTTTATCCAAATATCGTATGAATGTAGTATCGGTTCCATCGGTGCTACTTTATTCAGGTGACAGCAAAAATCCGGATCGGATGTGAACAGTAATCTTCCATTCTCATCTTTTTGCATATGACGAGGTGTAGATGATTTCTGGTCTATCACTTTCAATTCAAATAAAGTGGCTATTTCATCTTTGTATTCTATGGTTTGCGGAAACAGATAACCTGTATTCAAGAAATAGACGGGAATAGTCTTATCTATCTGCGCCAAAATATGCAGCATCGGAATAGAATGCGTTTGAAAAGAAGAACCGGCAAACATGGTTTTACCTTCGTTTTTGTAGCCTTCTATCTTTTTACGGATATTTTCTATTTCGTTTTCAAATGCCATAGAATAAAAATAGAACCTTAAATAGAATTGTTTA
>DAORIK010000048.1:0-17730 GCA_035438465.1 Chitinophagales bacterium
TTCCAGATCGCCGTGAAAAAAATTAAAATAAGGTGTTCCCTGAAAAATATCTCCTGCATCAAACACAAGCACATTATCTGATTTTTTTCTAATATTTTCTATTATCGTTGCGCGGTATTCTGCGCCTCCCAAGCCCGGATATTTCTTATCATCATCAGCAAATGGTTCAATATGGCTATGCACATCATTGGTATGCA
Source organism: Chitinophagales bacterium (assembly GCA_035438465.1). Taxonomy (GTDB): domain Bacteria; phylum Bacteroidota; class Bacteroidia; order Chitinophagales; family JADIYW01; genus JADJSS01. The sequence continues at coordinate 198 of DAORIK010000048.1, forward strand.
AAATGGTGAGTTTTGTTTCGACTTCATTTGCCAATAATTGTATGGGCGAAAGGATGCTGCCTGCAACAGCACCGCCCACTAAGCTTGATTTTAAAAAGTCTCTTCTATTCTGCATAACTTATCCTGTTTTCGAGGGTAGCGGAAATCTTTTTACCTGATTTAGTCTCTGCTTTCCAGTATTCTATAATCGCATCTCTGAATAATTTTCCGGTTTGAATTTGCGGAATATTTTTCAGCATTGCCATACCATCTCCTCCATTAGATAAGTAATCGTTGGTGGCTAAATGATATTTTTTGGATAAATCAATTGGTTCCTTGTTCACCAAAATATTTATTGCTTTACCATTTTTTATTTGAAAAGATATTCCGGAAACCGGCCAGCCATTCTTCATCGCGATAGAATCACAAAAATCATTTAATTGTTGTCCCGACAAGATTTGTACTGTAAGGTAATTATCAAACGGCATTAATAAGTAAGCATGCTCAATCATTAAAGTTCCTTTGGTTAATGAAGGCACACGAATTCCACCGTAATTTAAAACAGCAATATCTATTTTTTGTCCGTAATATTCTTCCGTTTTTACTTTCAGCATATCCGCCATCAGATTTCCAAGTGTACTTTCTGGTTGTTTTTTTGTAAGATCTTCCGCTAAAACTGCCAATGGCACTTTCATGATTTTATCTAACGAATCTTTATATGGTTTGTAGTAAGTTTTTACGGACGCATCTTCCTTAACAGAATTATTTACCTTTATCAACGCTTGTTGCTGAGAAACCGGATAATAGGTTTTACATGCAGTGATAAGAAAAACTGCAAGAAGCAGGTAAGTTATTTTAAAATAAATTTTTGACATCACTTTTTACATAATTAATCGCAATCTGAACAGGCACTTCCTGTTGTGTCTGCATGTAATAATTAAATATAGCTTTGTTCAATTCCATTCCGTCCGCATCATCCGGTAGTTTAGAAGCAAATGTGTTGATGATTTTAATGGTTTCTTCTTTTGCTGTCGCCACCATCTGCCAGGCATCTTCATTAATATACATTTGCTGCGATAAATTGTATTCATATTCCATTCGGATTGTTTTTACCAATTCGAGTTGCAATTCGGGCACCAACATATTTGGTTGATAAACGCGTTGCAACAAACTGAATGGATGAATTCTCTCTAAAAAAACTATTATTCGTTCGTAAGCCTGCAAGCGCAATGGCTGCGACACTTTTCGCTGTTCAAAAAGAACGGCTTTATTTATTTCCTGTTTTCTTCTGTTATTCTCATCATCTAAAAATACTTTTATGATTAAATAAACACCACCTAAAGAAATTAATGACGGAATTACATACTTAAGCATTTCTAAAATATCCGAAAGTTCCATTGTTTACATTTTATAATGAAGTCTAAAAATAATCTATTTTTTCGGGAAAAAGCACATATCCTTAAACGCATCTATTTTAATAGATATTTCACATACAGCAGAAAATATTTTGAACTAACTTTGTATTCTCATTGTTTATTGAATTATGGAAACAATTACAACAAATAAAACTCCGGTTTTTCTTACGAAGAATGCGATACTCGAAATAAAAGAGTTGATACAAAAAGGCAACTATAGCAAGGAATTTGGCCTGCGTTTAGGTGTAAAAGGTGGTGGTTGTGCCGGGTTCAGTTATATTTTAGATTTTGATACGAAGCAAGAGAATGATCATACTTATGAAATAGAAGGTATTCCTCTGTTTATAGACAAATCTCAGGAAATCTATTTATATGATACTGAAATAGATTTTAAAAGCGGACTCGACAACCGAGGTTTTATTTTTAATAATCCGAATGCATCGAGCACCTGCGGTTGCGGCACATCTTTCTCAGCGTAAACATCAACAAAAACAAGGCTTTTCGCTACTAATTTTACACAGGCATCCGTTTTTACTAACATTTTCACATTATTATTTGGAATATTGAATAAAGAATTTAACTTTGTGGCATAATGTTTTTTTAACTTATAAATAAGACAAAATGAACAAAGGAGATTTAGTAAAAGTAATCGCTGATGCAGCAGGAGTAACTAACGCAACAGCAAATGACACGTTGAATGCAGTGTTAGATAGCATTCGTAAAACCTTGAAAAAAGGCGATAAAGTTACCTTGATTGGATTCGGTACATTCGGAACAGCTAAAAGAGCTAAAAGAGATGGAAGAAACCCGGCTACAGGTGCTAAAATCAAAATTCCTGCTAAAACATTGGTAAAATTCAAAGCAGGTAAAGAGTTGTCAGATGCTGTAAACAAAAGCAAATAAGATTACTACTTACTCAAAAAGATAAGCCTCAACAATGTTGAGGCTTTTTTATTTTACGGTGCGAGGCGTTCCATCTTCCATGTATCTTCTGATACCAAAGTATATTGTATACGGTCATGCAATCTGCTTACTCTGCCTTGCCAAAACTCGATTAATTGAGGCGTTACAATATATCCACCCCAATTATCGGGTAATGGAACTTCTTTTCCTCTGTATTCATGTTCCATTGCTTTATATCTTTCCTCTAAAACAAATCTGTTTTCCAATACTTTACTTTGCGGAGAAACTATCGCTCCTATCTGGCTGCCTTTAGGTCTGGAGTGAAAATATTTTTCGGCTGTTTTTTTATCTACTTTTTTTACCGTTCCTTCAATTCTTACCTGCCGTTCCGCCCACCAGAAGAGCAAAGCCACCTTATTATTTTCCTTCATTTGCCTTCCTTTCCTGCTCTCATAATTAGTATAAAAAATAAATCCGTGTTTGCTGAAACTCTTTAGTAATACAATTCTTGCAGTTGGCTGACCATCGTTTCCAACAGTGGCTAAGGTCATCGCATTCGGCTCCGGTAATTTTGCTTCAAGCGCATGATGAAACCATTTATCAAATTGATGAAACGGATTCGCGTCACAATCTTCTTCCAATAGAAAAGAAGACTCGTAACTTTCTCTCATATTGTGTACATCTCTGTTTGGCATATCTGAAATTTAGCAATTATATTTGAAAGACAAAAGCCAACGAATGAAATATAACAATAAAGATATCGTGCTGCCACGCAACAAAAATGTGATATTGCCGCTGATTATTTTTTCTAACCTGTTTCCGTTGTATGGTGTTATTAATTACAACTGGACTATCTTTTCTGTTGTCTACATTTACTGGATAGAGCTTTTGATTATCAGTACTTTTCAATTATTAAAAATCATGCTGGCGCAGGGAGATAAAAGCGCCACCTTTTTCAGTAAATTTATACTAGCTGTAAAATTCTTTCTCATAAGAACAGGCATGTTTTTTTTCTACCTGATTTTTATTGTTGTTTTTTTAGGATTTTTGTTAACTGCAAAAGACAGCAGCAGCGGTGCAGGGTTGCATATGTTTGATGTTGTTTTTTTCAAAGGAGCATTCTACAGAATTACATTACTTAGCTTTTTTATTTACAATCTGGTGGAATTTTTGGTATTGTTTATTCTGAATCATGAATTCAAAAAAGCAACCCCGGCAGAAAATTTTCAAATTTTGGATATACATATTATTGTAGTACATGTAGTTGTAGTTTTAGGAACTTTTTTGTACCAGGGTGTTACGGAGAAATTACATTGGAATCATAAAAGTGCTATGATTGCCTGTGTTAGCTTATTTGTATTTGTAAAAATTATCGCGGACATTATCCGTCAGAGTCTCTCAGGAGATGTACCGGAAGAACAAAATGGAAAATTTATTTAACTGATATTTTCTTGCACAAATTTCCTGCAATATTCTTTTATTTCAGTTCTGACTTTTCGAAAAGCGGCGGCAATTTCTTTTTCTGTTCCTTTCACTTTTGAAGGATCTTCAAAATTGTGATGCAGTTTCTTTGCTTTACCCGGAAAATACGGACATGCTTCTTTCGCGTTATCACATACAGTAATTACAAAATCAAAATCAATATTCATGTACTCTAAGACATTATTAGAAGTATGATACGAAATATCAATCCCATCTTCTTTCATGAATAAAACTGCTTTTGGATTTACCCCATGAGTTTCAACACCTGCACTGTAAATTTTGGCTTTCCCTTTTGAGAAAAACTCCAGATAGCCATGTGCCATCTGACTACGGCAACTATTGCCCGTACACAAGACTAAGATATTTGTGTTGTCCATTTTAAACGAGTAACCACAATAGATTTATAATAGTAAATCTTACATCAAAACCATACAATATATTCAGAATCACTATTCCTGAAATGATAATAATTGGCTTTTTATATTTAAAAAGAAGTTGTTTAGTCATCTTAACAACAATTTCCATTTGGTGTACAACAACTCTTATTATCGGCTAGTAAATCGGACATCAGAACTTTAGGTTTTTCATTTGGAATACCACATCTGTCTTGTGCCAAACAGGCTGTTTGTTTTGCAGTAAGAATAAAATTATTTCCGTCAAACTCCAGTCCGTATCTTCCAATAGTATCCGACTGGTATTCTACTTCCACTTCTAAGTCTTCCGTACCGATAATTTTTTCAGAATTATTAATAATCTTCAGGAATTTTTCGGGTAGCAGTCTATGTTCAGTGTCGTTTGCCACCCATATTTGCAAGGATGCCCATTTTTCCAAATGAATAGAAACGCCGCAGTCCACAAAGTGCTTGCTCATTAAGCCAATTTCGGTTAAATGGAAATGCCCGGGGATATTTGTTCCATTGGGTAACTTAAAATGTAATTCCGTTACCGTGTTTAAATGATGTTTTAATTCAGTTATTTTCATTTTATACAATTTAGATTAACAACAATTATTTTTATGTTGCACAACTTTATCAAAAAACTTATTAAATAATTTCTGAACCCTGTTATACGTTTTCCAGTTAATACAATAGCAAACAGTCTGGCCTTCAATTTCGCCATTAATAAGTTCACTGTTTTTTAATTCCTGCAAATGCTGGGAAACAGTTGTCCTGCTCAGTGGCAATTCATTAGAAATATCCCCGGAAATACATCTGTTTTCTTTTGCGAGATATTCAATAATCGCTACTCTTGCCGGGTGAGCTAATAATTTTGCGTATCTGGCTATTTCCTGCTGTTCTATTGTAAAATCTTCGACTTTGGCGTACATAATCTCAGTTAATTTATTTCGTATGTCGTAAACATACGTCAAATATAGATTGTATTTTTTGAATTGTCAAGTATTTTACATAAAAAAGCTCGTCCATTACTGAACACGCTCCAAAAACCATAAAACTATTGTTAAAACTGTTTAATCAAATCAGCTTTTTCGATATATCCCTGATGCATCCAGGTTTCTTTTCCTTGCTTAAAAATTTTGAGTATCGGAATTTCAACAATATTCAGTTTCTTAGCCAGTTCTTTATTTTCATTTATATCCAGACGTATTACTTTTACTTTACCTGCATATTCTTTACTTATCTCTTCTAACATCGGTTTCATCTTTATACAAGGTGCACACCACGGTGCGAAATAATCTACCAACACCATTGTATCGGAAGTAATCATCTGCGTGTAGGCTTCGAAAGAAATTTTATCTTCTGCAGGAGTTGAAGTAGTTGTTAGCGGCAGGTTGTTACTTTGCCATGCCAAAATTCCTCCATCTAAATTAATTACATTCTTAAATCCTACACTGCGCATATAGGCTGCAGCTGATGCACTGCGTTTACCGGAAAGGCAATACACAAAATAGTTTTTGTTTTTATCAAGTTTTGCAATTTCACCATTGAAATCTGAGCCATTATAGTCAATATTAACTGCATTGGCAATAAATCCACCTGTAAACTCTTCCGGAGTTCTTACATCCAGTATTACAGCATCAGCTGTCGTATTGATTTTCTGATTAAATTCCGCGGGTTTTAAAACCTGACCAGCATTCTGTGAATTGCACGACACAGAAATCAATATTACCGCAAAAAAGAAAGATAAAAATTTTATGTTCATGCTATTGTAATTGTTGGTTTAAACAAAATGGTTGATTTTACTGAATTGGAAATTAAACATGCTTTTTCTGATTTAGATAGCACCCGTTCCGCTTTTTCTCTGGCAATTTCATTTGTAACAGAAACTGTTGGCTTTAGTTCAATTTCGCTAATCATATATTTACCGTCAACAATTTCAAGTTTACCAACGGCACTTGAATCAAATGAAGAGAATTCCAGTTTGGAATTTTCTGCTATTGCCAGAAAAGTAGTCATCAGACAACTATTTACCGCTGCCACTAACAAATGCTCCGGAGACCAGATATGTTCCATACCTTTCGGAAACTCAGGTGGAGTAGCCACTTCAATTTTTTCGGGCAGCACAGGTGAACTCATCAATCCTTTTCTATCTGCACTCCAGTGTACATCTACTTCATAAAAGTGTTCTGTTGTCATCATTTATTATTTATTGTGTGTTAAAATAATCTGTTGTAATTGATTCACAGGTACTACGCCCGACTGTCTCCATTTTATCTGACCATTTTTAAATAAAATTAATGTTGGAATACTTTGAATCTGATACTTTGAAGAAACTTTTTCATTCTTGTCAACATTAATTTTCAGAATGGTTATGTCATCTTTCATTTTATCTTTCAGTTCTTCCAGCATCGGATGCATTACTTTGCAAGGGCCGCACCAGTCTGCATAAAAATCTACCAATACAGGTTTGTCTGAATTAATAAAATCTGAAAATGATTTTGGTTTATTGGTTGTTTCCATTATTTGTTATTTACTTCTGTAAATTCTATCTGCTCTGAATTATCCGTATTCTTTTGAATTGCCGGTGCGCAGCCGGAAACTCCGCAACAGCCTGTATTCGTTAATGCCTGATACATAAAAAAAGTACCTAAGAAACCGAACAATGCATCCTGCATCTGAATAGCCTGTACAATAATAATTATGCTTAATCCTAATCGTATGACACGGATTACATTCCAGTTATTTAATAAATTATATTTAAAAGTACTGTACATTTTTACTTTAATTTTTGTTGTAAGCCATACCAGCCGCCGCCGTTATATACTTCTTTGAAACCATTTGCCTGTAAAATACTTTTTCCCTGAGCACTTCTGATTCCTGAAGCACAACAAGTAATCACAGGTTTGGTTTTATCCAGTTTGGAGTAATGATTGGAAAGATTGTTTAACGGAATATTGAGTGAACCTTTAATATGACCGTTTTGAAATTCTGCTTTAGTACGCACATCTATAATGGTTGCACCATTCTGCATTAATTGTTTGTAATCTGTTTTAGGTCCAAAGCCTAATAAACTTTTCATTTGTGCTAACATGTCTATTTATTTTAGATTTAAAGATTAATTTTACTAAAAACCACCTATGGCTTTAGATTATTTACAATGATGAAAAACTACTTTTCTTTTTTTGTTGAAATCCCAAATGGCAAATACAACGGACAGGTACCTACTGTACTTGTCAGTAAAAAAATGGCACCAAATACCAATAGAACAATAGCTAAAGTTCCGCTGACAACGTGCGTAAAATAAAGAATTGCAATAACGACAGCCACAGCTATTCGAATGACCTTGTCTAAATTTCCCATATTCTGTTTCATATCTTTGTTATTTATAGTACAAAGTTATGCCAAACAAAAATGGTTGTCAGTTACAAATGTTACAAATCTTTCAGCAGCTTTATTTGATTTCTGTACAGAAGTAGTTTTTTGTCATTTTCCAGTTTTTTTAACAGCCTGGATATTACAACACGAGATGTAGCCAACTCATCGGCAATCTGCTGATGAGATAAATTGACAAGAGTAGAATGTGTGGCTTTAGATTTATCTTTTAAATAAGAAATCAGACGCTCGTCTAATTTTTGAAAGGCAATTTGGTCAATTGTTCTCAATAATTCATTAAAGCGGTGGTGTATTGTTTTCATTACAAAACTTTTCCAACTCGGAAACTTTACGAGCCATTCATCCATCACTTTTATAGGGACTGATAACATTTCGACATCTTCTTCTGCAACGGCTTTTATTTCACTTGGATATTGCTGCATACAGCAGGTAAATGTCATGGCACAGCTTTCTTTCGGGTTTACATAATATAAAAGTAATTCTTTACCTTCCTCATCAATACGGGAAACTTTCACAGAACCTTTGATAATAATTGGAATTTGACGAACGGTTTCACCGATATTTAAAATCACATCTCCGGATTTTACTTCTGAGAATGTAGATTTTGCATTTAATTCTTTAATTAAGTCAGGCTCAAAAATTTCTTTAAATATCTCTTTTGTATGCATCCTCAGTTCTGTTTATTATGACACAAAGGTACACTTTATCGCATTGTCATTCTTCGCTCGCTATCCAGTTTTAAGGCAGTAGCTATCATAAAGGTAAAAGAAAGCAATGACGAGCCTCCATAACTTAACAATGGTAATGGAATTCCTATAACTGGCAATAATCCGATGGTCATACCAATATTAATCGTAACATGTGTGAAAATTATTGCTACAACTGAATAAATATAGACTCTACCGTAAGGACTCCTTTGTCTTTCTGCTAGTAACAACAAACGCAGCAACATAATTACATAAACCGCTATTAAAACCAATGCACCAATAAAACCCCACTCTTCCCCGATTGCGGAAAAAATAAAATCGGTACTGGTTTCCGGAACGTAATTATATCTTGTTTGTGTACCCTGCAGATATCCTTTACCGATAATTCCTCCGGAGCCAATTGCAATTTTTGATTGATTTAAATTATAGGCTACACCGCGTTTTGCTTCTTTCGTTAATTCTTTTCCCAGCACAACATTTATTCTGTCGCGCTGGTGTTTTTCCAGCACATTGTTAAAAATGTAGCTTACTGAATAGGTGTAGAAACAAGTTCCTATCATTATAACTGCTAAGATTTTTACCAGTTGTTTGTTCAGCCAGTTCCAGTATATTAACACGCTAAATAGTGCGATACTGACTCCGATAATTAGGTATTGATTAATAAGTAATGACAAAACAGAAACTGCAACAATATATAAGCCCAGATAAATAAATAAATCTGATAACCCTTCTCTGTTTAGCACAAAGATGAATGCAGCAAACACCAGACATGAACCGGCATCTCCTTGTCCGGCAACTAAAAGAAGTGGTATCCCAATGATTCCATAGGCAATCATATGCTCACGTCGGGTAACAAACCGCATATTTGGAGTATCAAAATATTTCGCAAGTGCCATTGCTGTTCCGAATTTTGCAAATTCAGAAGGTTGCAATTTAAATGCTCCTAAATTAATCCAGTTTTGCTGTCCCTTTGTCGTTTGACCTATTAGTAAGACCAATACCAGTAAAAAAATAACAAATCCATACATCGGATATGAAATCAATTGTAATATTCTTCTATCAAATCCTAAAATCGTAAAGAACATAAGAAAGGATGCAATTGCCCATACTGCCTGTTTTATATAACTGTGTTTAAAACTGAAAAATGAAAGGGAAACGTCGCCGTTATATTCCGTAGCAAAAATGGACATAATGCCTAATATTACTAAAAACAGAAAGCAGTATAAAACGGTACTGTCAATTGGATCATATGCTCGTTTCTGACTCATGATTATGGATATCTGTTTTTAAACGTGTTTATATTTCCTGAACTGTCTGTTTGTTTATTCTTTTCTTCCTGTACTTTGATTTTAGCCTGTTTGATGGAATCCTGTTTAAATTTTGCACGGGCAATTGAATCTTTTTTTGCTTTTATTTTTGCCAATGAGTCTAACAATATCTGTTGCGGCGTTTTCTGGTACGCTAATTCTATTTCTGATTTCATTAAACGCGCTTTGTACATTCTTTCCTGCAGAGGAATTCTGTTTTTTGCAATGGTATCATTAATGTATTTTTCTACCATCAGCGAAGCAATCGGAGCAGCGTATGTAGCTCCAAATCCTGCATTCTCCACAAAAACAGCAATTGCAATTTTTGGATTTTCTTTGGGAGCAAAACCTGCAAAAATAGAGTGGTCTTTTCCGTGCGGGTTTTGTGCAGTTCCTGTTTTACCACAAAAAGAGATATCAGGAATTTTGGCGATTCTTGCCGTACCTGCCAATACCACTTTTTCCAATCCTTCCGTTACGTATCTGTAATATACAGTATCAATGCCTGTTGTAATTTTTTGTTTTACAGGTTTTCTGTATTGTTTGTCTTTTACAAAATACCTGCAAATTTTAGGTGTAAAATAATACCCTTTATTCGCAATAATTGCCATAGCGTTTGCAATTTGCAAAGGTGTTGCCAATACTTCACCCTGACCTATAGAATTAGAGATTACGGTAGCAGCACGCCACTTTCCTGTACCAAATATTTTATTATAATATTTAACAGTCGGGAGATTTCCTCTCTTTTCTCCTTTTAAATCGATTCCCAGTTTTTTCCCGTAACCAAAGAGACTGGTCATATCCCACCATTTCTGATATCCTTCTGCAGGAGAAGCAAAAATGGAATCCATGATAAAATCATTATAGATTTTACAGAAATAAGAATTACAGGAATACTGAAGTGCTGTTTGCACATCCGGAATGGCATGTACTCCATGACACTTCACCGTATGATTGCCTACGCGATATCCTCCGGGACAAAACCACTGCCACTTTTCATCGTGTATTTTATTTTGCAACATCACCAAAGCTGCACCTGCCTTAAACGTAGAGCCGGGCGGATACATGGCCTGTATCGGACGATTTAACAACGGTTTATAATAATCATTGAACAGTACATTAAAATTCTGTCGGCGATATCTTCCTGTGAGAAGATTGGGATCATATCCCGGACTACTTACATACGCTAATATTTCGCCAGTAGATGGATCTATCGCTACAATACCGCCAACTTTTCCTTGCATCAGTTTTTCACCGTATGCCTGCAACTCTGCATCCAAACCGGTAACCATATCCCATCCGGCAACAGGCGTTTTATCATCTTTTCCGTTTTTGTATTTTCCTTTGTACGTATTCTTTACATCCACCACCTGAAAGTTGTATCCTTTTTCTCCACGTAATAAACTATCGTAATATTGTTCCAGTCCGGTAGTTCCCATATAATCTCCCAACTCATAATATCCGGCAGATTGTGCAATATTATTTTCCGTTACTTCGCTTAAATATCCCAATAAAGCAGCACCTCCATAATATGGATATCGTCTCACTGTTCTTGTTTGAAAAGAGAAGGAAGGAAACTCATATAAATGTTCCTGAAATCGTGCAAATGTCTGAGGATCTAAAAGTTTGATAAACGGAGTTGGTTTATTAGGTGTAGTACGTTTTATCTCATCCAGTTTTTTACGAACAAACACAATATCTGTATTTAATAATTCACAGAGTTTCAGCGTATCTAAGTTTTTGGTAATATTCCATTGCACCATTATATCATATACAGCATCGTTATAGACAACCACTCTTCCTTTTCTGTCAATGATTAATCCACGTGATGGATAAATTGTTACTTTTTTTACAACATTATCATGGGCTTTCAATTTATAGCCCGGGGTAAGTACTTGTAAAAAGAATAATTTTATAATAAGGATTACCGCAGCAATTATAATTGCTTTTTCCAGAATTCCACTTTCATTTCCACGTTGCATTCTTCTTTAGAAATTAGATTCTTTTGTTGCGCATAAAATATAAACTAATCATCCACACTACCAGTAACGAACCAAATAAACTGATGAGAGTCTTAAATATAGTCGAGAAAAAATTAGCAAACGAAAAAACTTCTAAAAAGAAATACAACAAATGATGAATGGAGAACATAATAAGGGAATAATAAAAAAACCAGGTGATTCCCTGTTGCGAAATATTGGGTACATCTAATTTATCCCAGCCTGAACGTGGCTGAAACGTATCCAACACATAACTTCTTAAATACCCTAATGCCGTTAAAGATGCCATGTGCAATCCACCTCCATTACTAAACCAATCAATAATAAAACCGGTGAAAAATGCCAGCAACAATACAAGCAGTCTTGGCGTAAAAACAGGCAGCAATAAAATTGCAAGCGGATACACCATAATATACACACGGCCAAACGGTAATTCATTCAATAACAATACCTGTAATGCAATCAGCAAGATAAAACGAATTAAATTTGATATAATGAATTTATTATTCATTCAGCATTTGTATTTGTAAAGAATCCAGTTCTTTCTTTTTATCATTTTTTACCACATATACATAGCTCAGGCTGTTTATATTATTGGAAAGCTCTACATCCATTATGTAAAAGCTGGTGCTTTCATCCGGTTCTAAATTCTTTACAGTAGCCACAATAATGTTTGGCGGAAAAATGGAAGAGAATCCTGCAGTAAGAATAGTATCATTCTTTTTAATGGGCAATGTTTTGCTAAACCCATCCACCTGCAATAAAAATGGACTTTCACCATTCCACCTCAGGTTCCCAATGGCATTCGTATTTTTATGTCGTACACCAATCAATGTTTTTACGCTGACTACCGACATGACCAGTGAAAAATTTTCAGAAACATTGGTAACTATACCAACCACACCATTACTGCTTACCACACCAAGTCCTTTTACAATACCATCTTTGGCACCTTTATCAATAGTAATATAATTTATGCTTTTGCTGATGGTATTATTGACAATCTTCGCAGGAATGTAATCGAAATGATAAGAAGCAGAATATCCGGGGAGCGTAGAATCGCTTGGATACTTATCCTGATATTCAATTAATTTTCTAAGTCTTGTATTTTCTTCTACCAGCGCTTTATTATTGGTACCCAAATGCACAAAGGAATTTATACTGTTTACATATTCTAAAACAGTACCCGTAAATTTATTGGTCGTATTTAAAAATTTAACCTCCTGGTATTTGTGTGATTTGTAGATAGTAGTAAGTGCAAAGATTTCCAACAGCACAAATAAAATGAGTACATAAAAACGAGTAAGTAAATAATATATGCTGCGCATTATCTTAACTCATCAAGAAAGTGTAACGGTGTCTGTTTTTTAAAGCAATTCCTGTTCCGCGTACAACTGCACGAAGCGGATCATCTGCCACCTTTACGGGTAATTTAGTTTTCATGGCAATTCTCTTATCCAGGCCACGCAGCAAGGCACCGCCACCCGTGAGGTAAATTCCTTTACGATAAATATCTGAAGCCAGTTCCGGAGGTGTTGATTCGAGTGCTTTCATGATTGCCTCTTCAATCTTAGAAATAGATTTATCTAAGCAACCGGCAATTTCACTGTATGCAACAGTAACTTGTTTTGGAATACCTGTTAATAAATCGCGACCATGCACCGCAAAATCATCCGGCGGAGATTCTAAATCCTGCAATGCAGAACCAACATTTATTTTTACCTGCTCTGCAGTACGTTCACCGATTAATATGTTATGCTGACGTTTTACATACTCTACAATATCCATTGTAAAATCATCACCGGCAACACGAATAGACTGATCTGTAACGATACCTGATAATGCAATAACCGCAATATCCGTCGTTCCGCCACCAATATCAATAATCATATTTCCTTCCGGCAATTCCACATCAAGACCAATACCTAAAGCACCTGCCATAGGTTCATGAATTAAATAACGCTCACGCGCATTTGCATGTTCCGCACTTTCAATAACCGCTCTTTTTTCCACTTCCGTAATACCTGAAGGAATACAGATAACCATGGTTAAAGACGGACGAAACCATCGGTTCCCTTCTGTTATCATTGAAATAAATCCACGTATCATGGCTTCTGCCGCCGTAAAATCGGCAATCACACCATCTCTTAAAGGACGAATAGTTTCGATATTTGCATGTGTCTTTTCATGCATGAGCATGGCTTTCTTTCCTACCGCAATTACCTGATTTGTCTTCTTATCTATGGCTACTATGGATGGCTCATCCACCACCACCTGGTCTCTGTACATTATCAGCGTGTTTGCCGTTCCCAGGTCAATCGCTATTTCTTTATTCAGGAAGCTAAATAATCCCATTTTCTGCTGCTCTTAAACTTGTGTTGTAATAAAGAACAAAAGTAAGATATATAAACGAGATTGTAATCGGGAAATGAAAATTTAATTTTAATTATGATTCTATCGTCATTGCGAGCGAAACGTAGTGTAGCGAAGCAATCTGTTCAACCAACACCAGCGCATAGAATTGACAAATTGCTTCGTTCCTCCTCGCAATGACAGTATGAGTTCGACAGATTGCTTCGCTATGCTCGCAATGACGGTATATCTTAGTGTTTAAAGTGTCTTACACCTGTCAGCACCATCGTCATGTTATGCGCATCACAATAGTCGATAGAATCCTGGTCTTTAATACTGCCACCGGGATGAATAACCGCTGAAATACCTGCTTTATCTGCTATTTCCACACAATCCGGAAACGGAAAAAACGCGTCACTTGCCATTACCGCATGTTGAAGGTCAAAACCAAAGATTTTTGCTTTGTGAATCGCCTGCTGCAAGGCATCCACACGCGATGTTTGTCCGCAGCCCATCGCCAGTAATTGCTTGTCTTTTGCGAGCACTATGGTATTTGACTTTAAGTGCTTTGCGAGTTTATTTGCAAACAATAAATCCTGTATCTGCGCATCCGTCGGAGCTAATTTTGTAACCGTTTTCAAGTCCCCTATAGGAGATTTAGGGGTATCAAAATCCTGCGCAATCACACCATTCAGCAAGGACTTAAATTGTTTAACCGGAAAATCAAACAGTTTTTGTTTTAATAAAATTCTGTTCTTCTTTTTCATGAGTATTTGCAACGCATCTGCGTCAAAGGCGGGCGCAATCAACACTTCAAAAAACAATTTATCTATTTCATTTGCTGTATCAGTATCTATCGTGGCATTGGTAATCAGCACACCACCGAAAGCAGACACCGGATCAGCCGCGAGCGCCGCTTTCCACGCTTCCACAACGCTAGGTTTTGTTGCCACTCCACAGGCGTTGGTATGTTTCAGAACTGCAAATGTAGTTTCAGAAAATTCTGCCATTAAATGCACCGCAGCATCAATATCTACCAAATTATTGTACGATAATTGTTTTCCGTTTAAAATATCAAACACTTCATGAATATCACCATAAAAATATCCTTGCTGGTGTGGATTTTCTCCGTAGCGCAATGCTTCGCCATTTAAATAACTTTCCTTGAAAGTTTCATACGGTTGTTGAGACGCAAAATAACGGTGAATCAAGGTATCATAATGGGAACTCACCGCAAATGCCTGCTTCGCATAATTCTGACGAAATTCTAAAGATGTTTCACCATTGTTTGCTTCTAAAAACACTGACAACTCTGCGTATTGAGACTTTTGCGAAACAATCACCGTATCGCTGAAATTTTTTGCGGCTGCGCGAATTAACGAAATGCCGCCGATGTCAATCTTTTCAATGATTTCAGAGGTAATTTCGCCTTCAAATAAAGATGTGTGGTTTTTTACGGTTTCTTCAAACGGATACAAATCCACCACCACTAAATCCAGTTCCGGAATTTCGTATTGTTTTAATTGTGCAAGATCTTCCGCATTTTCTCTTCGTGCCAGTATGCCGCCAAATACTTTCGGATGCAGGGTTTTTACACGACCTCCTAAAATACTCGGATAAGAAGTAAGTTCCTCCACGGGAATTACTTTGTAACCCAAACCTTCTATAAATGCCTGTGTGCCGCCGGTAGAGTAAAATGTTACCTGTTGTTTGGCAAGTGTATGAATTAAGACATCTAAGCCATCTTTATAATAAACGGAAATGAGGGCGGATTTGATTTTTTTCATGTAGAAATGAATTTGTGATGCAAAAGTAAGGAGTTCGTGCAGAATAAAACCGAAAAACGCTTGAATGATTTGTTAAGGATTTAAAGAAAAGGATTTGTGAAGTTGTGGTTCGTGAGGACATGAACCATGACAAGTAGAAATTAAAAGCCCGTTTGATGATTTGGATATCTAATATTAAAAAAGTATATTTGAATAAAGGATGCACAATGCTACGTGACGACAAAATAATATGAAACAAGAACTATTTTTTAATAAAGTTGAAAGTCAATTACGAAGCGACAATTGTTCTGACTCGACAATCAGTTTATACTTGTCTGGCATCAAACGATTTGTTAAATTTAGTGGTAAAGAGGATGTGACATTAATCAATTCAGAGGATTTAGCACGATTTTCAAAATCACTTTTCAAAAATAACAATCCTAAAAATGGAACGTTAAGACCAATAAAATACGGTATAAACTACGGGTTTAATGTTGTTCTAAATAGTAATTTGGATGTCAACTTGATACCAACACCAAGACCGATTAGAGTTCAAAAGGAGTATTTTACCAAGAAAGAAATTGCAAGATTCTTTACAGGAATTGATAATATCAAACATAAGACACTTTTTCAGTTAATGTACGCAACAGGTTTGGACGTTAATGATATAATAAACTTGAAAATAACTGATATTGACAGCAAGAAGAAATCAATAACAATTCGGGACAACAAAACTAATGTGAAACGAATTGCATTTTTACCTGCATCAATACTCGAAATATTAAGAAATTACTTCAACATATATAGACCAAAAACCTTTTTATTTGAAGGTCAAAATGAAGGTCAACCAATTTCAGACAGAAATATCCAACATACTTTTAAAATCAGCTTAGCTAAACATAATTTCAATAAGACACTAACAACTAGGTCAATCAAGAATACATATGTGAAACACCTAACTGAAGACGGTGTTCCTCTGACCAGCATTCTTGAACAATTACAAATTAAGAGTCCAGTAACACTAAAACTTTATAATGAATTATGTTTTCCACCAATAAAACATAATTCGAGCCCTTTTGACACTATTCATTTAGAAAAGGAAGGATTCGACCTTTTTGACACGACTGATTTGGAGTATATTCTTGCAAAAGTAACAGATAAAGAAGAGAGAGATTATTTAAACGAAGGAATTAAATGTTTTAAAGCAAATGCATTAAGAGCGGGTGTTATATTTTTATGGACAGCCTCGGTTTATAAAATTCAAAAAATGTGTTTGACACAATCATTAGGATTTATAAATACTGAATTAAAAAAAATCTATCCCAAAGCGAAGGACATTAAAGTAATTGATGATTTTGGTTATATAAAAGATGAGTATTTGTTGGAGCTTGCTTGTAAATTAAAACTAATAGACAAGACAACAAAAGAAGAATTAAAAAACACTTGCCTAGACCTTAGAAATAAGTGCGGACATCCAGGAAAGTACAAACCAAAAGGACAAAAAATAAAAGCATTTGTTGAAGACATTATTGGAATACTATACGAACAAAAGCACAGTGCATAACACGCGTTTGGCAAAAAAGGCGGGCTTGTGCTTTCAATAAAAAATTTGTACTAATTTCGAGGTTTAGAGGTACTTGGAAATTTAGTGGGTAAAATCGCCTTCTTCGCCAAGCGCCAAACCGTTACCAAACTCCCAATATTTTTTTTTGCGGTTTAATAAAAAAATATTTTTAAAAATATTTAAAATGCAGCCCGGCTTCGCCGGTCAATTTCCTTTCCCTCTGTGTACGCGCTTTCCTTTATTGTTTATCTGAATAAATCTTACCAT
>DAORIK010000049.1:0-17600 GCA_035438465.1 Chitinophagales bacterium
TTGTTTTCACTAACGGCAAATGATACATGGTATCAGAACAGAATGCATAAGAGCGCTGTGGTTTTCCTTTTGTTGTAACTGTACTGTTTTTTACTATCTTACCTGTCTTGTCCTGCACGTCAAATCCTTGTTTCAGCAATTTAAAATCTGTCTTTGCAATTGAATATTTTTTTAACTTTTCAAGATTCAGTTGACGCAACTCTTTCTTTTCTGTAAATAAAAAACCTGTCGTCGGCAGTTTATGTTTCAATGGAACAGAATAGACCACGCATTCCGGTAAATCCAACAGCAGTCTTTTTTCATCATCTTTAGTAAACTCAAATTTCAATTCGTAATTCAGTTTTGTGTTTGCTGTTTTTAATTGAAATTCAATTATTTTCTTTAATTCCTTTGGGCCAAAAACAACAAGCTTATTTTTTCTCTTTAATAAATTGAAAGTTGTGAGCAAGCCAATCAAGCCGTAATAATGATCGCCATGTAAGTGAGAAATAAAAATGTAATCAATCTTAAACCATTTGATTTTGTTTTCGTGCAGGCGTTCTTGCGTACCTTCCCCACAATCCACGAGAAAATGAATATTATTAATAGTTACTACCTGTGCCGTAGGATGTCTTCCGTGATTAAAAATAGCAGAGTTACTGCCTAATATGGTAACTTGGAAATCGGTCATTGGTCATTGGTCAACAGTAATCTTACTTATCACTTACGACTTATCACTTATGACTTTTTACTTTTTTTTCTTCTTATCAATTGCACCCGCAGCATCGTGCTGGGTAGAATATACGTGCAATACATCTTCCAGTTGGGAAATTTTTATCAAGTTCTTTACGGTATCGTTTAAACCGCATAATGCAAAAATCCCTTTTTCGTCTTTGCATAAACGATGGCCAATAAGTAAAGCACTTAACCCGGAAGAATCTACAAATTTTACTTTATCTAAATCTACCACCATATTCTTAAATCCTTCGGCATTCGCCAGTACTAATTCTGATTTTAAAATAGGAGCATTCAAAGAAGTTAATCTTTCTTCTAATAACTCATACACTACTACACCATCTTGTTTGTCTACGCTGAATTTCATCTTATTATTTTATTTAATTACGTTAATTTAAATGTTTCTTTGAAAATACTTACCCAAAAATAGAACTAATTGTGCAAAAATTGCATCTATTTAATGAATCAAATCTTTTTTATCTCTTTTTTGTTAATAATGGACAGATATTGACGCTTTGTGCAAAAAAAAATGAAAAAAGTAAAAAAAGCGTTCTATTTTTATTTAAGTAACTATGTCAGGTTTTACAATTTGGCAGCTAATTTGAGAACTAAACTATATGGAAGCAAAATTTTCACCTAAAGTAAAAGAAGTAATTTCTTACAGCAGAGAAGAAGCACTTCGATTAAAACACGATCAAATCGGCATTGAACATTTATTGCTCGGCTTAATTCGCGAAGGCGATGGCATGGCTATAAAGGTATTACGTTCACTGGACATTGATATCACGTTGTTTCGTAAAAAGATAGAAGATGCCATCAAAGACAGAGTAACTACCATTCCCGGAAACGTCAATAGTCTGCCATTAACGAAACAGGCGGAAAAGGTATTGAAAATTACTTTATTAGAAGCAAAATCGATGAAACAGGAGACTGTTGGCACCGAGCATTTGATTTTATCTATTTTGAAAAACAAAGAAAATATCGTTACTCAATTATTAGGCAAATGGGATGTTACCTATGAAGTGTTCAGAGCTGAATTAGATTTTATGCAAAACGACAATAAAGAATTAACAGATTTTACTTCAGAATTACCTAATGAGCCATTCGATGACGGAGACGAAGACGAACGCCGTGGTTTTGGCAATCAGGGAGGTGGCGGACAGTCAACTGCCAAAAAGTCGGCTTCCAAATCTAACACTCCGGTTTTAGATAATTTTGGAAGAGATATCACCCGATTAGCGGAAGAAGGAAGACTTGACCCAATCGTTGGTCGTGAAACAGAAATTGAGCGTGTTTCACAAATTCTATCCAGAAGAAAGAAAAACAACCCGATTTTAATTGGTGAGCCCGGCGTTGGAAAAACAGCTATCGTAGAAGGATTAGCCTTAAGAATTATACAAAGAAAAGTATCACGTGTATTGTTTGGCAAACGTGTGGTTTCTTTAGATTTAGCAGCTTTGGTTGCAGGTACAAAATACCGTGGTCAGTTTGAAGAGCGCATGAAAGCTATTATGACTGAACTGGAAAAAAACCGAGACGTGATTTTATTCATTGATGAAATTCATACCATTGTTGGTGCAGGTGGTGCTACCGGTTCTTTGGATGCATCTAATATCTTTAAACCGGCTCTGGCGCGTGGTGAATTACAATGTATTGGTGCTTCTACGTTAGATGAATATCGTCAATATATTGAGAAAGATGGCGCATTAGACAGACGTTTCCAGAAAGTAATTGTAGACCCGCCTACACCGGAAGAAACGTTGACTATCTTAACCAATTTAAAAAATAAATACGAAGACTATCACAGTGTTACTTATAGTGATGAAGCAATAAAAGCTTGTGTTCAGTTAAGCACACGTTATATTACAGACAGATTTTTACCGGACAAAGCTATAGATGTAATGGATGAAGTGGGTGCACGTGTGCATTTAAAAAATATTCATGTACCCGAAAACATCACTCAGTTAGAACAGGAAATCGAGAATGTAAAAGAGGAAAAAAATCAGGTGGTAAAAAACCAGCGTTATGAAGAGGCTGCTCGTTTACGTGATTCTGAAAAACGATTGCAGGAGCAACTGGAACAGGCTAAAAAAGACTGGGAAGAAGATGCAAAAACAAAACGTTTCCCGGTGAATGATGAAGATATCGCAGAAGTGGTAGCAATGATGACGGGCATTCCGGTAAAACGCGTAGCGCAAAGTGAAAGCAAGAAGTTGGTACAAATGGCGGAAGACCTGAAAAAACAGGTTGTCGGACAGGATGAAGCGGTTTCAAAAATTACAAAAGCGATACAGCGTAACCGTGTTGGATTAAAAGATCCTAAAAAACCAATCGGTACATTTATTTTCTTAGGACCGACAGGTGTTGGTAAAACAGAATTAGCACGTGCATTGGCAAGATATATGTTTGATACAGAAGATGCTTTAATCAGAATTGACATGAGTGAGTATATGGAAAAATTCTCTATCTCACGTTTAATTGGTGCACCTCCGGGATATGTTGGTTATGAAGAAGGAGGACAGTTGACTGAAAAAGTTCGCAGAAAACCATATTCTGTTATCTTATTAGATGAGATTGAAAAAGCACATCCTGATGTTTATAACGTTTTGTTACAAGTTTTAGATGATGGAATTTTAACAGACGGCTTAGGCAGAAAAGTAGATTTCAAAAACTCAGTCATTATCATGACATCTAATATTGGTGTCCGTCAGTTAAAAGATTTCGGTACCGGAGTTGGTTTTGCAACAGCGGCAATTAAAGACAATACCGATAACCTGACTAAAGGTGTGATTCAAAAAGCATTGCAAAAAACATTCTCACCTGAATTCTTAAATCGTATTGATGATGTTGTAGTCTTTAACAGTTTAGGAAAAGAAGAGATTCATAAAATTATTGATATTGTTCTCAAAGGTGTTTATCTGAGACTGGAGAAATTAGGCTATAATATTGAATTGACTATTGCTGCGAAAGATTTCTTAGCTGAGAAAGGTTACGACCCGCAGTTTGGTGCTCGTCCTTTACACAGAGCGATTCAAAAATATATGGAAGATCCATTGGCAGAAGAAATTCTGAATACTAATATTAATGAAGGTGATACTATTGTTGCCGATCTGGATGAAGAAACTAAAGACAAACTTAGATTCGACATCAAAAAGAAAAAGAAAAAAGCAGCAAAAGAAGAGCAGAATTAATCACTAACGATTTTTCATTAAGATAAAAAGAGTTCTCAATGGAGAACTCTTTTTTTTATTCAATTTTTAAACTCTCATTCACAATGTAAAAAACAGAAGGATTGGTTTCTGCTTCAATGTATATCTGGTAAGAAAATAATCCTTTGGAAATCTTTATCAAAAACAAATTAATAGCTAAAAGAATTTTTGATAAAAAATTATGTCCAAGTGCTTTGGGATACGGTGCCGGTATACCTTTTATATCTACTACAGTTAAACGTGCATCCGTAATTAATTTTTTAAAGGTAGAAAAGGTAAATAAACGTGTATGCGTTTTATCCAGAATACCGCTCTTTCCATAATTGAAATATCCGAGTAACAACATCATTCTCACGGGAAAGAAAGAAATATTTGCAGTGGTAAAAATTATTTTTTGTTTTTTATAAGTGAATTGTTCAGAAAGCTTGAGCATAAATGCTTCGGGATTCACGAGGTGTTCAATAATATCCAAAAACAAAATGCAATCATATTCCTGTGTAGATATAGAAAAATTAGTATCTAAATTGGCAACAATATGATTGTCTAATTTATATTTCTCCGGAATATCAAACTGGTCTACGGTAACAACTTTGCAATTCTTATTTTTTAATTCATGACCCACACCAAAAGGACCGGCGCCAATATCTATGACGTTCGAATTTGCAGGCACTGCATCAATTGCATAGGTATGTGAACTTGCGTATCCCAATTTCAAACTATACTGTAAATTATCCTGAATAATATCAAACATATTCTGATAGAAAATGCCCAACGAATGTATATACGCTCTTAAAAAAACCTGTAAGGTGCGCAGTTTGTCACGGTATGGAATCTTTGTCTTAATATCGCTGTTGATTTCTTTAAATTTAAAATCAGACAATACCATCTGTATGGCAACTTCATTAATAAACGATGCGCTGTCTGAATTATATAAATAAGGAATCTTGGAAAGATATTTTACATTATAGATACAAATTTTAGGAAACAAATTAAGTTGCTTTTTAAATACTTTTTTTTGCACATAATTTATGATTCCAAATTGAGACGTATAGGTATCCCCTGAAGTCAGATAAGCAGTATCTTCCTGTAGTGATGGCAGCAATTCATTCAAATGAGTTTTAAGAAATATATACTGCTCCAAATCTGCTACAATTACAAAATCATAGTTCTTTTCTTTACTATATTCAAAAACAATTTTGTGTGTTTTACCGGCATCAAACGTATCTTCCAGTTTTATACAATCGATACTATTTTCTTTAATGATATTTTTTGCAACATCATTTAGTAAATGAATATTCAGAATTAATTTAATATCAATATCAGCATCTGCATGTTTTACAGTTTCAATGGCAGATAAATCTTTTGAAAAATCTTGATGTAGTGAAGGAATGACAGAAAGTAAAATTCTCTTTTGCATCTATTTACTTCTTCTTTTCGTACATTTTTAATTTCACCAATCCAATACGCTGCAGGAAATGCATAAAACTAACGCGTAACACTTCCAGACCATATTTTGTACTTCGCTTAAAATTAATGGAAGAGGCTTCAGGAAAATATAAAGTAGGACATGTAATTTCTGCCACGTCAAAATCTGCATAGACAATTTGTGATAACATCTCATTATCAAAAACAAAATCATCAGAATTAATTTCATAATTAATTGCCTGCAATACCTCTCTGGAAAATGCTCTGTAACCGGTGTGATATTCCGACAATTTCTGGTCTATCAAAATATTTTCTATAAAAGTGAGCATCCTGTTAAACAAATATTTGTACATAGGCATTCCACCCTTTAGTGCTCCTTTCCCTAAGATTCTGGAACCTAAAACAACAGGAAATACTTCATTCGCGATTAAGTATGCCATGGAATGAATTAATTTTGGTGTGTACTGATAATCCGGATGCAGCATAATGACAATATCAGCACCGATTTCTAATGCTTTGTTGTAACAGGATTTCTGATTACCTCCGTATCCAAGATTCTTTTCATGGCGGATGATATGTTTAATTCCTATTTCTCTGGCAACTTCAGATGTATTGTCTTTACTGTGGTCATCTACCAAAATAACATCATCAACTATATCAAATGGAATTTCATCGTATGTCTTTTTCAGCGTAAGTGCTGCATTGTAAGCCGGTAATACAATAACTAATTTTTTACCTAATATCATTTACGTTGTATTTCTTCGCTTCAAAGATAAAAAAATGAAAGTAAATTATGCAGTAAAGTAGCTTATTACAGGTTTTTCTGGAGTGTTTTCGCCCTGTTATCTTCACCATCGTGGCTCCATCCGGGAGGCTGAAAAATATAATTCAGTTTAGATTTCAGATTTGGAGCACGTTTGATATCTTTCCATAAACTAATAACTTCATGAAAGGTAATCTTTAATAAATTGTTGGTATGAATATTTTTGGTGATTCCATACACCGGAAAAGAATGCTCATCTTCATCCTTAAATGTACCGAAAATCCTATCCCAGATAATCAATATACCTGCATAATTTTTATCCAAATATCTGACCTCGCTGGAATGATGGACGCGATGATGTGCCGGAGAGTTAAAAATAAATTCGTACCAACGCGGCATCCTTTTTATAGTTTCTGTATGCGGTAAAAACTGATAAATCAGATTCAACTGATGCATGGTCAATATCATGATAGGATGAAAGCCTAGAAGTGCCAATGGAATGTAAAAGGAATCTTTAAACAACAATTCCAGCCAACTCTGACGCAATGCCGTTGAATAATGCATGTATTCCGAAGAATGATGATTTACATGCGCTGCCCAAAGCAGTCTTATTTCATGAGCAAGCCGGTGATACCAGTAAAACATAAAATCCTGACTGAAAAATAATAACAACCATACATACCAATGAGATGTATGCCAATGCCAGCTAGCCAATTCCTGTATATTTGCCGGCCCCAGATTGTCTGTAATTCTGAACTGATAAAACCATAATAAATATCCGACAGCAATCGCTTTAATTCCTAGGTCAATAATGGTGGAACCAATTCCTAATTCCAGACTGGCTGCTGCGTCTTTATAAAATTCTTTGGTAATGGTATGATGCTTGCGATAATACAGAAAAAACTCTGTTATAATCAGCAATATAAATCCGGGTACAGCATAGGCAACAGGATCATTAAAATCAAATGGGTTGTAAAAATGAAAAGTCATATTTTATATAAAGTGTTACAGTATCAAAAAAGCATTCTGTGATGCTTAGTTATCCGATCTTTCTATTGCATCACTGGATCTTTTTTCTATGTTATTATATCCGCCTTTATCTTCCACTACCGGTTTTCCGTTGGCTGTAGTTGATTTTTCCCAACTTACAAAATTACCATTTCCGGTAACAGTAATCTTATTCACTGTAACAATAGTAATATCATTATCCTTACCTGTAATAAGAATTTTTCCGATAGCACCCTTAAAAGTGAGTTTATTATCATTTCCGGAAAGCAAAACATCTTTTCCATCAACAATAATTTCTTCTTCTTTGTTGCTGTCTGAAAATTTTATTGCATCCGGCGAAACAGTTGGTGTATTAACCGGCTTTACCGTTTTTGTATTTGTTCCTTGAGCAAAGGAGAATAGCATAGTGAAAACAAGTAGGAATGTCAATAGTGTGTATTTTCTCATTTTATATTTTTTCTTCTTTAGTGCAAATAATATACCAATTAAAGTTAAAAACTATTTGCGGATTATCCTTTTTTTAGTTTTAAACTGTACTTCTTATGTTGCTCCACTTTTGCTCTTGTCCAACACATTGGATAACTATTGCCTTCAAACCAATCTCGAAGCTGATTCTTATAAAACGGACTCGCCATATTTCCTGAATTTCCCAAAGGCATTACTACAGTAGATTTATCAAAGTCAGAAAAATCAATAATCTGTCTGTAAGAAGGTGCTGACAATTCCCCTCCATAACCTTCTGCTGCCATAATAAATGTCTGAAATGGTGTATCGGTATCTCCCCCGATTGGAAAAGGACCAATATCAAACACTTTATCTAAAGGAGGCTGAGCACTTAAGGCATGAGGGAATACAATAGCGTGTAAATCGCCCCATTTCCATTTTTGATATTTTGTGCCGTAATTTAATTTCAACCAGTCAATAGCACTTTTAAAACCATCTTTTAATAATTTCTCTTTACCGCCTGCCGACTGCAGCCAAAAAGAGTCTTTATCCTCTAAAATACGCAACAAAGTAGGTGTATTGTGGCCCAGGAAAGAATTTACAGGACCGAAAATAGTGTGAAATCCTCTTCCCAGCAATTCATCTACTAATTTTTTATCATGAACAGCCGAGCCGTATAATTTCTTTACAACCATCAACTTACCCACTTTATACAAACTTCCTTCAATTTTTTCAGGGTGCAATA
Organism: Chitinophagales bacterium; assembly: GCA_035438465.1. GTDB lineage: Bacteria > Bacteroidota > Bacteroidia > Chitinophagales > JADIYW01 > JADJSS01. The sequence goes on from DAORIK010000049.1 coordinate 8,309, forward strand.
CTCCATCCCATGCAAGCAACATATCTACATAACGTTGTAATTCGGCGTTATCCATTTTGATATCTTTAAAATGAGATGCGAATTGTTTTCCCGGAGTACAATAAAAATCTATTTGCATTTCATTAAAATCTTTCGGTTCAGCTTTTTCTTTTCGCAACAACATTTTTTCCAACCGATTGGCACGATACCCATTCATATAAATATCTCCTAGGAAATAAGGAAAATCATCCGGTTCAATTTTATGATTAGCGGTTATGACATATCCTTTTTCCGGATTCAAGGCATGCGGCATTTCTTCAAAGGGAACAAATCCTTTCCAGTCATGCTCAGCTGTCCAGCCTGCCTGAGGCACTGAAGCCGTTTCTTTATCTCTTATCGGAACTTTACCTGAATTGTAATACCCAATATTACTATCTGTATCTGCATATACAATGTTTAAGCCCGGTGCGGTAATATGTTTCACCGCATCTGTAAAATCATTCCAGTTTTTTGCTTTATTCAATAGAAACCAGCCTTTCGTTGCAGTGCCCGGTTTATATGCCATAGAGCATAATGTCAGTTTCATAGAAGAATGCCCCGTAACATCTGAAATTAACGTACCATGCACCGTTTCATATACTTTCTCAATATGCGGCATTTTTTCGCCTTTGATGAAAATCTTTTCTTCAATAATATTAGTTTCTCTTAATTTACCATCGTGCATATAGGTGGTACATGTTTCATCGGTAAATTTTTCTACAAAGACATCTTCAATATCTGTATAGGATAAAGTAATTCCCCATCCGATTTTTTCATTGTGCCCGATTTGTACCATCGGCAGAGAAGGAGCCGTTACACCACTGGCATGCAACTCCGGACAATGCAAATGATTCATGTACCAGATGTTTGGGTTTTTTAGCGTTAAGTGTGGATCATTGCATAAAAACGGTTTGCCGGTTTTTGTTCTGCTTCCGCTTACAGTCCAGGCATTACTTCCGCTTATTTGCGGCATATAAGGTCCCTGCATCGCCTGAAATTTTCCTGATATATCCAGCATATTAAACTCAATTCCCTTGGGAAGGGTAACAGGGTTTTCTTTAGGATAAGTATTGTCTAATTCCATAGCTGCTTCAGCTCCTACTGCTTCAATTAATTTTGCTCTGATAATTTCATCATACCAGCCCCAGGTTAATAATGAAATTAACAATCTGCTGAAAGACGCCACATCCATAGGTTCCCAAGGTTCGGGGCGATGTTTTAACAATTTAAATTCTACCGGTAATTTAAAATCACTACTCTTAATGTAAGCATTAATACCATTGCAGTAATCAATTATTAATTGTTGTTCGTCTTTACCGAATAATTCCCAATCTTGTTTGGCAACACGTTCATAGCCCATCGTTCGGGCTATTCTATCGCTGTCTAATGCCTTCTTGCCAATAATTTCACTCAATGTTCCTCTTGCTACTTTTCTGTTTAATTCCATCTGAAATAAACGGTCCTGCGCATGAACAAAACCTTGCCCAAATAATAAGTCGTTAATATTATTGGCATAAATATGTGCAATGCCATGTTCATCTCTAATTATCTCCACATCGTCCCGCAAACCTTTTAAGAAAGTCTGACCATCAATTTTGGGCAAACTCGCCCTGCTCATTTCCTTGATAATTGGTTTTAGTAGTACACCACTTAAATTGTTTAATACAGACATTGATTACTTTTACTTTTAAAGATAAGAATAACTTTAGATAACCAAAAACAGGGATGGTTTTTTACTATAATTGGTTATTATAAAAATCCTATGTATATTTGAATCCCTCTTTTATTAAAACCATAAAACGAATACAGATAATTAGCATAATGAAAACAAACGTAAAATTACTAGCACAAATCTGCGAGGCAGCCGGTGCTCCGGGACACGAACAAAGAGTTAGAGAAATAGTACTAAAAAATATTAAAGGTACTGTAGACAAGATTGAACACGATAATATCGGAAACATATATGCTATCAAAAAAGGAAAAGATAGCACTAAACGAGTAATGATTGCCGCTCATATGGATGAGATTGGTTTTATGGTAAAGCATATCGATGAGAATGGATTTTTGCGTTTTCATACATTGGGTGGTTTTGATGCAAAAACACTTACTGCGCAGCGTGTTATCATACATGGAAAGAAAGATTTAATGGGTGTGATGGGCAGTAAGCCTATTCACATTATGACTGCCGAAGAAAAAAGCAAGCATGTACAAATCAGTGATTTTTTCATTGATTTGGGATTACCCTATAAAGAAGTAATAAAATATGTTTCAGTTGGTGATGTGATTACAAGAGACCGCCAGTTAATTGAAATGGGTGAATGTGTCAATTGTAAATCAATCGACAACCGGGTTTCCGTTTATATTTTAATTGAAACCTTAAAATTATTAAAAGATTGCCCATACGATGTATATGGTGTTTTTTCTGTTCAGGAAGAAGTTGGAATACGCGGGGCTAATGTTGCGGCACATAATATCAATCCGTCTTTTGGTTTTGGTTTAGATACTACTATTGCTTATGATTTGCCTGATTCAAAACCGGAAGAACAGGTAACACAATTAGGTGGTGGTGTAGCTATTAAAATGATGGATGCTTCTACCATTTGTGATTACAGAATGGTAAAATTTCAAAAAGAAATGGCGTCAAAATTCAAAATAAAATGGCAACCGGAAGTGTTACCTATGGGCGGAACGGATACTGCAGCCATTCAGCGTATGGGAAAAACGGGAGCTATTGCAGGCGCAATCTCTATTCCTACCAGACACTTACACCAGGTAATTGAAATGGCACATAAAGCCGATATTGAAGCCAGTGTTCTATTGTTAAAACATTGTGTAGAAAACCTTCATAAAAATGACTGGAGTTTAAAGTAATTTTTTTATTTATTAGCATACTTATTAAAAAACTGTCGATTTAAACGACAGTTTTTTTAATGAATGATCACAAAAGAAAATGCTTTGACAGATAAATCTGTCAAAGCACTGAACTAAAAAGAAAAAAATAATTTATGGTTTCGAGGGAATAGATTTACTTTTCGAATTATTACCTTAAACTATTTTTCAGCGTTGTATATCGTTGATACTTCCGAAGCCGAAAGTGCCTTGTTAAATATTTTCACATCGTCAATAGCCCCTTCAAACCTGTAACCTAAATACAACTTTTTGCTTAAGGTGCTGATGTCATCATAAGTAGCTTGATTAAGCACTAATACATTATCTCTGTATACTTTCATATAATTACCAGTCTTGGATACTACGAATACATAATGTTCCCAGGTTGAATTATTAATCGGCGATGGCAGCTGATATACTCTTCCTGTTGAGAAAATATCACCATGATCAAAGAAAATGGCATTCTGACCATTATGTCCATAATTTATGGCCCCTTGAAATCTGTCACTTGGATTATCAGGAAATGCCGAGAAAACATTATTGTACCACAATGCTGTTGCTGTTTTTGTCCACGCACTAATAGAAACCTCATTGAAAGTAGCATCAATTGTAGACATAGTCGGTAACTCAATATAAGAGGTAATTTCACCGTCAAATAAATATGCTTTATTCGCATTACCCTTTCTGTCTGTAGTCAAAACAGCATTTACTGCTGTCCCATTATGATTGTTTCCACTTGCATCATTTGCATTTCCATTAAACGGATAACAGGCCACTGCATCAAAACATTCATCCATTGCGCAAACTGTATCATGAGTTGTATCAGTAACATAAATTGTGTCATGTACAGTGGGTCCCGGTGTTTGAGTGGGTGTGCAGGAATTTAAACTAATTAAACTCGCCATTAAGAATGTAACTGCACTAATTGTAAAAAAGAATTTAATTTTCATAATAGTATTTTAAAGTTTGATAAATTATTTTTCTGTGTTGTAGATAGTAGATACTTCTGTAGCATTAAGTGCTCTGTTAAATATTTTCACGTCATCTATAGCTCCTTTAAACTGATAACCTAAGTATAATTTTTTGCTAAGAGTTGAAAGATCCATGTAAGTCGATTGGCTGATTACAAGTACATTATCTCTGTATACCTTCATATAGTTTCCTGCTTTTGAAACAACAAAAACATAATGTTCCCAAGTGGTATTATTAATTGGAGACGGAACCTGTGACACCCTTCCTGATGTAAAAACATTTCCATGATCAAAAAAGATAGCATTTTCACCATTATGACCATAATTTACTGCTCCCATAAACCTGTCAGTTGGATCATCCGGTAATTCAACAAATACATTATTAAAATAAAGGGCTGTTGTTGTTTTCGTCCAGGCACTAATTGTTATCTCGTTAAATGTTGCATCAAATGTGGACATAACAGGCAATTCTATAAATGATGTAGTACTGCCATCAAATAAATATGCACTATTTGGATTTCCCTTCCTGTCTGAAGTTAATACTGCATTTGCAGCTGTACCATTATGGCTGCCTGCTGCATCCTTTGCATTTCCGTTAAACGGATAACAGGCAACTGCATCCATGCAATTATTACGAACATTAGATGTTACAGGACAAGTTACAGTAGTGAATACAGGTTGTCCGGTATTGCTAACAGTCATTCTCCAACAGTTGCCGTCAGGTGATTTCATTATAACACCGGTACCAATATCTCCTAAATTTATATCACCTCTTACATCTAATGTAGCAACCGGTGCATCCGTTCCTATTCCGACTTTACAATCCTCTGTTATTTTTACACAGGTTTCAGATGGTACACCGGTACCGAAAACATAAGAACCACCATTTCCATATGCTTCATTGGTAAAGACTAAGTCTCCTTTTCCTGAACGGTTAATTAAATTACTGCTGTCCTTAGCCATGCCAATTATTATACCGTTACCGCTATATGATGTATCCGACAACTTAATAGTAGGAATACTGCCTGATATCGTTAAACGCCCACCATTTGCAGCATTATCACGCACTTCTAATGCTGATTTCGGTGCACTGGTACCAATACCCACCTTTCCTGCATTATAATAAATATTGTTTAACGTATCTTTCCATTGTGTTCCGTTAGCAGCGCTGTTTGCAAATAACGCATAAGGAACAGAAACTAATTGACTGGTTCCAACCAATGTATAACTGCTTCCACCGTTCTCATCCATCTCTATTTTGATAAAAAAGTTATCAGTACCCCAACCAATATTTTGCATGTTTCCAGAAACTGCTGTTCCTTTTCCAATTTCTAAATTAATAATACCAAGGTTGCTGGTTGTAGCCGAATGTGTTTCTTTATATACAGAAACACCGGATGCATTATTTTTTAGGATACTAAGTCGGATACCAATATTTTTATTTGCAATAACACTGCCGGTATTATCCCGTACTACTGCCTGATATTTAAATGACTGCGGCACTGCTGCAGTAATACTTGCAGTTAATAAAATCAGACAATAAAATAAAATACCTATCTTTTTCATGTTCGTATGTTTTATTGCTTTATAATTTTATAGGTTTGAATATTTTGACCGGAGGTATCCGTTATCTTCATTAGATAGCTTGCCGGTGAGAAATTAGAAAAATCAATGTAGATTTCATCGCCTGAGATTTTGTCATTCAAAATCAACTTTCCATTGATATCAAAGACTGAATATAATGCATCTTTTAGCTGACCGTTCCTGGATTGTAATACTAAAATATCTTTCGCAGGGTTTGGAAATAATTTTACTTCTGTTTGATTAAGATGATTTTTTACTGATGTAATATTATAAGTTGGCTGAGCAATGCCGTTGGTAAGAAGAATAGCAGAGTTATTCATTGTAGAAATGGTCACTTCACCTATGGTCCACGAAATATTAGTAGTAGCATTAGCAATTAATCCACTTGCAGGACAAATAAGTTCAGGTTTAAACTCTTGTGCATGCACAAACACACAACAACTAAGAAAAGAAAACAGAAACAGACATTTTTTCATTTGAAACTTATAATTAAAGCAATATCCAAAATTAATTAGAAAAAGTTATTTAATATCAGAATAATTTTATGTAAGTTTACATATAGGTATCATTTTTAAAATACAATAAATTGATTATCAATAGTATAAATTAATAATTTGAATAATAATTTACTTATAAGCAGATTAAAAAAATTAAAAAACGATGATTTTTTAAGATTTGAGTTATTTGTTAAATCACCTTACTTCCATAAAAGTGAAAATGCCATACTTTTAATAAATCTCATAAAACCATTTTTTCCTGACTTTAATTTTACAAGGTCTGTTACAACCAAGATTGAAAGACTATCTCCAAGTAAAACAGCACACCATGTTTTACTGAGCAGAATGAATGATTTACTGGATGAATTTGAGTTGTATGAAATATACAATAAAAAGAAATTTCTGAAAAAAAGTTTATTATATGAACTGGAACTGGAGGAAAAAAATAATATCAAATATTACCTGCAATTACAAGAAACAATACCGGATATAAAACTTAGCAGCGATGAGTTATATGCAGATTTTTACAAAGAATTTTCTTCTATCACTTTATGCGAAAATAACTGGATTACAGACAAAGAAAAGATTTTTATTCACAGCGATAATGCTATGAAAAATCTCTTACATTTTTTTTTAAGCAAATACTTATTAGTTTACGCAAATAAAATTACACATGCATTCAATATGCCTGAAAACATAGAGGAATCTGTAGAAACAAAATTGATTTTAAATCTGGTAAATGAGCAGATTGAAGAACAACCGGTTTCAGTTAAATGTGTTTACTACATTATTCAGTTATATAAAAATATTAGTGCTGATAATAAGGCCTTTGATTTGTATTATGAAAAATTAAAAAATGAAACATTCCATTTACAGAAAAATGAGATATCGTATGAAATAAAGTATGCATTATTACAGGCTTCTTCTGCTTGTGTAATAAAATGTTATACCGATCCTGCTTACTTTGAAAAAGCCTTTGAGATAGTACAATTTTTGGTAAAAGAAGAATTGTATTTTTTAGACCAGCATGATTTGATTATCCAGCAACGGTTTATTTTAATTGTAAAAATTGCGTTAGGTGCCAACCGGATTGAGTGGGCAAAAGATTTTATAAAAAATGAAATCCGCTGGATAAAGAAGACATCTCAAATAAATCTGTATAATTATGCATTAGGGCTTGTCTTCTTTAATCAGCAGGAATACAATGAAGCAGTAAAATTAATGGTGAAAATAAATCTGAATACTGCACAATTTATTATAGATTATAAAATTACATTGCTTAAAATGTATTTTGAATTAGATGATCAGCATGGATTTAATTACCAATCACAAACATTTGAGAAATTTTTGGTAAAAGATAAATCTCTGAATAAACTGCATAAGAAAAACATGATGGATGCCGTTGATTTTATAAAGCTCTTGTTTCGATACAAGAAAAATAAAAAGAACGAAGAACTTCTGAAAAAAATCAAGGCAAAAAATATAGACTATTTAATTAATAATTTCAGAGACAAGTGGTTTGCAGAAAAATTGATGGCGCTTAATTGTTAGAATTAGGATTTATCGGATGAATAGATGAATGGATTATTATTATCTCGTAATCCTAAAATCCTGTAAATCCAAATTCAGACAATAAACGGAAACACCGCTTTTCTTTCTTTCGGATAATCTGAAAAATGCTGGAGGTACCATTTATGATGATGTAATGCACGCGGCAATAAATTAGAAACCGTCCATACAAAAAATGAAACACCTGCCAGATTCCAAACCATTAGCATAAAACCTAACCACTCTACCATTTCACAAAAATGGTTTGGACAGGAAATGTACTTAAATAGAAAACCTTGCGGAATTTTATAACCGGTTTCTCCGGGTTTTCTAAGATGAATTAAAATACCATCAGACCTATAATTACCATAAAACCCACAGACAAAGAAAATAAATCCAACAATAAAATTCCATTGCAAAAAATATTGTTCCGGATAAATTGTAACATTTGATAAATAATAACCAATACAACTTGCATTTACGGAATTAAATACCATAGCTGATAAAGCAATTATTAAAGGCATTTGCTTACCAGCTGTATTAGTTCTCAGCGGAAAAATAAAACTGCGGTTGATATAATGAAACGTATAGAGCATAGCAAAAAACAAGGAATATGTATTAGTGTTGAAATAAACTGCATATACCGACCAAAATGCCACCAAAGCCCAGCCTTCCATCAGTATCCAGCCAAGTTTATTTGATAACATCGGGCCCCAGCTTGTTTTAGTATGCCTGCCGTAAGGTGCAGAAATAAATAGTTGTATTGGAAATAAAATAATGGCAATGGCAATCCAAACATAAATGAATTGCTGTAAAGTGATGGATGAAAACATGTTTAAAAGTAGAAAAAGAATTGATAGTTTTTATAATGATAAACGGTGATATTTATATTTAAATTAAACAAAAAAAGCGTCTCACTTTCGTGAGACGCTGTATGGGTTGGCGACGACCTACTCTCCCAGGTTTGACCTAGTACCATTGGCGCTGTAGGGCTTAACTTCTCTGTTCGGGATGGGAAGAGGTGATCACCTACGCTATAATCGCCATTAAATCTTTGGCAGTAAACTACCGTATATTTTAATGACTTGTTTGTCAGTAAATTTTAACACATTGGGAAATCATTATACAAATTTTAAAAAGTTGATGGGTTATTAGTATCACTCGGCTTTGATGTTACCACCTTTACACCTATGACCTATCAACGTCGTAGTCTTCGACGACCCTATGAGATCTCATCTTGAAGTTGGTTTCGTGCTTAGATGCTTTCAGCGCTTATCCATTCCCAACGTAGCTACCCGGCGGTACATCTGGCGACATAACCGGTACACTAGAGGTCAGTCCATTCCGGTCCTCTCGTACTAGAAACAGATCTTCTCAAATCTCAAACGCCCATAACAGATAGGGACCGAACTGTCTTGCGACGTTCTGAACCCAGCTCGCGTGCCACTTTAATGAGCGAACAGCTCAACCCTTGGGACCTTCTCCAGCCCCAGGATGTGACGAGCCGACATCGAGGTGCCAAACCTCCCCGTCGATATGAGCTCTTGGGGGAGATCAGCCTGTTATCCCCGGAGTACCTTTTATCCTTTGAGCGATGGCCCTTCCATGCAGAACCACCGGATCACTTTATCCTACTTTCGTACCTGCTCGACCCGTCGGTCTCACAGTCAAGCACCCTTATGCTAATACACTCTGCGCACGGTTACCAAGCGTGCTGAGGGTACCTTTGAAAGCCTCCGTTACTCTTTTGGAGGCGACCACCCCAGTCAAACTACCCACCATGCA
>DAORIK010000050.1:0-2045 GCA_035438465.1 Chitinophagales bacterium
ATCCCGCTGGGATTCGAACCCAGGACCCATACATTAAAAGTGTATTGCTCTACCAACTGAGCTACGGAATCAATACTTTTTTACAAAAGCGAGTGCAAAGATAGCTTTTTTTACCTAATTGACAAGATTAATATGCTTTTTTTAAGCTGTTAACGCTTATTTAAACATCAACCCTTTAACCTCTATGTCGACTTTTTGTTCTGAAGTAGTATCCTGTGCGGCATCTGCTAACAATATGGCTACTTTTCCGGGGCTGTTTGTGGGTACTTTAAATTTCTTATCTTTCACATTAAAGAGTATCTCAGTGCCATTTGTATCTTTAATAGTAAACCAGCATCCTTCACTCATGCAACTTTTCTCAATAGTACCTTCTATTTGAATATCTTTTAGTGAATTATTGGATTGTAACTGCGTCAAAACTTCATTTATGGAAACAGGTTTTTGAACCGTAAATTGTTCTCCCAGGTTTTTTGTGGTGCTCTCACAGGCAGCAATAATATTTACAAAAACCAGTGCGTAAAATATTTTCTTTATCATATTCATTTAATTATTTATTTCTTCTTTAGACACTTGTCGTCCGTTCTCAAAGTGCAATTTACGGATTAGTTTATTATTTACAACAGAATCAAAAATCTGTACTTCACCGTCAAAAACATCCAAATCTTCCATGATTTCTTTTTTATTGCCGGATGCGTATAAATTTCCATTCGGATAATACTCTTTATACAATCCATTTATATGGTTATCTTTTAAGGTAATCTCTTCTTTCACCTTATTTTTTTGATCTTTAAAATAGTTTTTCCAAACGCCATTCATCATATTATCTTTATAAGTCCCCTCTTGTTGTAAACTACCGTCTTCGTTGTATGCGGTGAACTTCCCATCAAATTTATTGTCTTTGTAGTTTTCTACCTGCATAATCTTTCCGTTCGGATAGTATAGTGTTCGCTCTCCATTTATTTTTCCGTTAGAGTAATTCGCCACCTCGAGAATCTTTCCATCATCATAAAATTTATTATAAACACCCATCTTTATAGCAGGATTCTTTTTATCGACATAGTAACTTTCCACCACCACACCATTATTATTTTTTACTTCAATTTTCTTTTTATTGCTGCAAGAAGCAAAAGTTGTCAACACAAAAAAAAGGATAATCCATTTTGTGCTAACATTTAATTGAACTTTAACCTTATCCATCTTTTTAAATATTTATTTTTGAACTCAAATTTCGGAATTTTTATGGATGAAATACAACAAATTATTGAAAACGCCTGGAACGATAGAAATCTTTTACAGGACGCGGCAACGTTAAATGCGATTAACGAAGTAATAACGCTGTTAGATACAGGAAAATTGCGTGTCGCTGAACCCGTTGCAGATGGATGGAAGGTAAACGATTGGGTTAAGAAAGCAGTTATTCTTTATTTCCCCACACAAAAAATGGAGACTATAGAGGTTGGTCCTTTTGAATTTCACGATAAAATTCCACTAAAAAAGAATTATGCAGCATTAGGTGTTCGCGTAGTACCCCATGCCATTGCGCGTCGCGGTGCATTTTTGGCACAAGGAGTAATTATGATGCCGTCTTATGTCAATATTGGAGCATACGTAGATAGCGGCACCATGGTAGACACCTGGGCAACGGTAGGAAGTTGTGCGCAAATTGGGAAGCATGTGCATTTAAGCGGTGGCGTCGGAATTGGTGGTGTGCTGGAGCCTGTACAGGCAGCACCGGTAATTATCGAAGATAACTGTTTCATTGGTTCACGTTGCATTGTAGTGGAAGGTGTGCGTGTAGAAAAAGAAGCAGTACTCGGAGCGAATGTGGTGCTAACCATGTCCACCAAAATTATTGACGTTTCTGGCAGTGAACCGAAAGAATATCGCGGTGTAGTACCGGCAAGAAGCGTTGTAATACCCGGCACCATTCCGAAAGAGTTTCCGGCAGGTACCTATCAGGTGCCTTGTGCATTAATTATTGGAAAAAGAAAAGAAAGTACAGATACAAAAACATCTTTGAATGATGCATTGAGAGATTTTAATTT
>DAORIK010000050.1:2145-17591 GCA_035438465.1 Chitinophagales bacterium
CGTCTTTACGATAATAAAACAGGCCTGGGGAATTATTCCAGAACATTATTACATCGTTTACTGGAGTTTTATCCGGATGAAGAATATAAAATTTTTGTTCATCAGAAGTATTTCGAAGAGAGTCAGTATAAATATAAATATTTTGTAGACAATACAGTTGTTTCAGATGCATTCAGTGCTGATTTGTGGCGTTTTAAGGGTGTGGAAGATGATATCGCTAAACATGGAATTAATGTATATCACGGGTTGAGCAATGAGGTGCCGGAATTGCCTTCAAATATTAAGAAAGTAGTGACCATTCACGATGTTATTTTTCATAAACTTCCCAAAACATTTCCGTTTATCGACAGGCAGATGTATGCTTATAAAACAAAGAAAGCATGTCATGTTGCAGATGCAATTATTGCTGTAAGTGAACAAACCAAACAGGATTTAATCGAACTGACTAAAACACCTGAAGAAAAAATTCATGTAGTATATCCAACGTGGAACAGAGAATACGAACACGAATGCAATTATGTATTGAAAGATGAATATTTTGCACGCTATGGTTTGCCACGTGATTTTGTATTGTATGTTGGTGCAGTAAGTAAGAGAAAGAATTTTTTAAAACTACTGGAAGCAATGACCTTGCCTGAAAACAGAGATAAACATTTAGTGGCGGTTTCTAATGGCGGAGATGAATACGAACATGCGGAAAGTTACATCTATGAAAATCAATTGGAAGGAAATGTTTTCTTTCTGAAAGACTTGCCCTGGTACGAGTTGCCGATTATTTACCACATGTCTCAAGGTTTGGTATATCCAAGTTTATATGAAGGTTTCGGCCTGCCGATATTAGAAGCATTGCGTTGCGGGAAGCCTGTCATTACCAGTAATATCTCTTCCATGCCTGAGGTGGGTGGTGATGCTTGTATATTTATCGATCCCTTAAATGTGGAGGAAATTTCAGCTGCGATAAATTTTATTTATTATAATTTGGAACTAGCTGCCGAAATCAAAGAAAAAGCAATACGTCAAATTCAGAAATTTAATCCCCAGAAGATGACGGAAAAGATGATACATATTTATCAAAGCCTATAGTTTTATTTTTTCATATAATTTTATTATTAATAAAAAATTATGCACCTTTGCAGACATAAATAACAATCAATACATGAAAAAAATAGTTTCCATCTTAATGACATTGAATACAATTATACTTGTAGCACAGGATGTTAAAATAACCTGGGGCCCTGAATATAAAAAAGATGGAGGTATGATGACCTTTCTGCGTTATGGCGGCCATACAGATAAAGCTTATTATGTAGTAGAACAATCTACAAAAAATACACATTTAGTATTTTACGATTTTAAACATAATTTACTTGGCGAACAGGATATAGAATACAAATATGGAAAGAGTGATTTATCTCTGGAAGATATTTATACCACCAAAAGCGGTAATTATTTTATTATGACAGGATTTGATAAAAAAGAAGATAAGTCTATAATTGCCTACACAACACCGACAAAATCAAATACACTGAATACCAATTTTACAAAAATACTGGAATATACATACAACTATAAACAACCTTTTAGCTTTATGGGTTTCGGAATCAATATGAATTTCGATTCTGATATTGAAGGCTCTTACATGAGTTATGATTCAACAAAGATTTTGTACATGTATTCACAAGGGTTACAGGATACAAAATCAACCAATCAAAATATTTCATTTCTGGTAATGGATGATAAACTGAAGGTGCTGTACAAAGTAAATAAGACACTTTCGTATGCAGACAGAAAATTTGATTTAATTGATAATTCTGTGATGAGTAATGGAGATGTTTATTTTGCTGCTAAACATTATGAAAATGATAATGACAGAAAAACACCGAATTATAAATTCCACATAATAAAAATTACTGCGGCAAATAATTTGAAGGATATATTGATTAAGTTAAACGACGCGGCACCATTAAGCGGAAGTGTTGTGGATTTGGAAAATGGAAATATTATGTTGGTTGGTTCTTACACCAATATATCTAATAATAAATCACTAAGGGCTAATGGTACTTATTCTGTAATCATCAGCGATGCAGGAGAGGTACTGACAAGCAATATCTATCCGTTTGGCGGTAAAGTAAAAGAAGAACTTTTTGGTGAAAGCGAAAAAAAGGCAGAAAAAGGAGCAGTCGCATTCAAGGTAAAAAGAGTACTATTTGACAGAACTTCAAAAGCAGTGACCATTTGTTTTGAAAAAGATTATATAACTACTACTACGAGTTACTCCTCGAGCGGCGGAACAAGAACCACTACCTATTATCACACAGACGATATTATTGTTACACGTTTTGACCAGAATGGTAAAAGAGATTTTGAGTCTGTTATAGATAAAAGTTTTTCCTTTCCTAATACCAGTCACTACAATTCTTTCTCATTTAGTGAATACAATGGAAATTATTATTTCATTTTTAACGATGCAAAGACAGTGAGTGAACGAAAAGAAGCTGATGTGAGTGGCAGAATTATTACCGATTTGGTGAAAATGGATAAAAATGGAAAAATTATTTTCAGAAAAACATTATTTGGAAATAAAGATATAGATATGATGTTTGCGCCGAAATTATCTGATAAACTATGGAAGAATGAGGTATTGATTCACGGCTCATTTAAGAAATACTACAAATACGGTATTATTTATCTGCCGGAATAAAATCCTGATACTTTTTTACAGAACGTGTAGTATATTTACTTCACGTTTTTATGCAATCAGATATTCAAAAAGCACTTAATTGTTTGGCGGAAGGTAAAACTATTTTGTATCCTACCGACACGATTTGGGGAATTGGCTGTGATGCAACGGATGAAAGTGCAGTAGGTAAAATTTTCCGGATTAAACAGCGACCTCAGGAAAAAAGCCTGATTATATTGGTAGATTCAGTTGAAATGCTGAAAAGATATGTGTTATTATCAGCTGAAACAGCATCCTTAATCTCTTCTTTTGAATTGCCTACGACAGTAATTTATTCTAATCCTGAAGGTCTTGCCAGGAATGCGGTAAACAGTGATAATACAATTGCTATACGAATAGTAAATCACAAATTCTGTCGCAAATTAATTCAACTATTTGGGAACCCGATTATTTCTACTTCTGCTAACATTTCAGGAGATAAAAATCCTGTATCATTTGAAGATATTTCAGAAAAGATAAAAAGCGAAGTTGATTTTATTGTCGATAAGAAATATGACACATCGATTTATAAATACCCGTCCAAGTTGATAAAAATAAATACAGATAATTCTATTGAATATTTACGCTAAAATCTCATCACTTACTACTTACTACTTACTACGAATAGCTATCTTTGCATAGATGCAATTAAATTTTACACCAAGAGAACAGGAACTGTTGCAGCTTGTGGCGCAAACTGCTGATGAAATGCATATAGAAGCATTTGCTGTTGGTGGCTTTGTACGCGATAAAATCCTTCAAAGAGATTGTAAAGATATTGATATTGTATGTGTGGGCAGCGGTATTAATTTGGCAATGAAAGTTGCTGAAAAAATTCAGCCTAAACCGTATGTCTCTTATTTTAAAAATTTTGGTACAGCACAAATTAAATTGCAGGATATAGAGCTCGAATTTGTCGGTGCACGCAAAGAATCGTATCGTCGCGAATCACGCAAGCCGATTGTAGAAAACGGCACTTTGGAAGACGACCAGAACCGCAGGGATTTTTCCATTAATGCTTTGGCGATTTATTTATCAAAAGAAAAATTTGGTGAAATCATTGATTCGTTTAATGGATTGGAAGATTTGAAAAACGGGATTATCCGAACACCCTTAGAGCCGGAAATTACTTTTGATGATGATCCGTTGCGTATGCTGCGTGCTGTGCGTTTTGCATCTCAGTTAAATTTTAAAATTGAAGATAAAACGTATAAGGCAATTGAACCATTAGCCGACAGATTGAAAATAATTTCTCAGGAGAGAATTACAGATGAGCTGAATAAGATTATTTTATCACCTAAGCCATCCATAGGCTTTAAATTATTATTCAACACAAAATTACTGCATCAGTTTTTTCCGGAAATGGTAAAACTGCAGGGTGTTTCTATGGTAGAAAATTACGGACATAAAGATAATTTTTATCATACGTTGAAAGTGTTAGACAATCTTTCAGAAAACACAAATGATTTATGGTTACGTTGGTCAGCAATTCTGCATGATATTGCAAAACCTGCCACACAACGTTTTGAAGAAGGTCACGGCTGGACATTTCACGGACATGAAGTGGTAGGCGCACGATGGACACCGAAAATTTTTACTCGGTTGAAATTGCCACTGGATGAAAAAATGAAATTTGTACAAAAAATGGTTGCTCTTCATTTGCGTCCAATTTCATTGACCAAAGAAAATATTACGGATAGTGCTATCCGAAGAATTATTTTTGATGCGGGTGATGATTTGGAGAGTTTATTATTGTTGTGTGATGCAGATATCACTTCAAAAAATGAGGAAAAAGTAAAACGCTACAAAGAAAATCTGAAACTCGTTTTACAAAAAATAAAAGAAGTAGAAGAGCGCGACCATATTCGCAACTGGCAGCCGCCCATTACCGGTGAAATTATTATGCAAACATTTAATATTAAACCATCGCGTGAAGTAGGCGTAATTAAAGATGCGATTAAAGATGCAATATTAGATGGTGTCATTAAAAATGATTATGATGCAGCATTTGCATTGATGTTGGAAAAGGGAAAAGAACTTCAATTAACGATTAACGATTAACAATGGAAACAGATCAATATCCATCATCAATTGTACATCGTAAATTGTTAATTGTCATTGCCGGACCTACAGCCGTTGGTAAAACTGCTGTTGCTATTCAATTAGCTAAACACTTTAATACGGAAATTATTTCTGCCGATTCGCGTCAGATCTTTAAAGAATTGAATATCGGTGTGGCACGACCAAGTGAAGATGAATTAGAAGAAGTCAAACATCATTTTATTGCCAATAAAAGTATTGCTGAATATTTCTCTGCGGGTGAATATGAACGTGAAGTAATTACTTTATTAGATGAGTTATATAAGACAAAAGATACAGTAATACTTTGTGGTGGAACAGGTTTTTATATCAATGCAGTGTTGAATGGGTTTGATGAAATTCCACAAATCGATCCTGCAATCAGGGATCAATTAAATCTGGAGTTTAAAAAATCTGGTATTGAACCATTACAGCAACAATTAAAAGAGCTTGACGAAGAAACATACAACTCAATTGACAGAAACAATACACAGCGTGTGATTCGTGCTCTTGAGGTAAGTATTGGAACAGGGCAAAAATTTTCAGCCTTTAAAAGAAAGAATGAAGTAAAACGAAATTTTATCCCGATAAAGATTGGATTAACCTTTTCAAAAGAACAATTACAGCATAATATCAATTCAAGAGTAGATGAAATGATAAAGAATGGTTTTTTAGAGGAAGCAAAAGCTGTTTATAATTTCAGAGATCATAATGCACTGCGAACAGTCGGGTATAAAGAATTGTTTGATTTTATCGATAATAAAACTACACTAAATGAAGCAGTTGATTTAATAAAATTGCACACACGTCAATATGCAAAGCGACAGCTTACTTTCTTTAATAAAGATAAAGACTACACCTGGTTTGAACCGAAACAAATTTCTACTATTATCAGCTTTATTGATGAAGGGATAAAATAAATGAATCTCTTTTTTATTGGCTATTATATACTTTTATAGCCAAAATGATTCGCAAGGCAACTACATATTATCTCAATACGTACAAAGGCTTATCTAAAGAAATTTGGTTGCTGGCGTTTGTAAATTTAGTGAATAGATGTGGCACTATGGTGGGTGCATTTTTGATGATTTACTTAACATCACAAATTGGATGTACGCTCACACAAGCAGGTAGCGTGCTTGCATTATTTGGAATAGGTGCGATTTTCGGAAGTTTAGCAGGTGGTAAACTCACCGATAAAATCGGATTTTACAAAGTACAATTAGTAACACTTGTATTAGGTGGTTTGATTTTTATTGTACTCGGACAATTGCGCACGTATTATTCTATTTGTATTTGTATATTTATTTTAGGATTTGTGAACGAAGCATTTCGCCCTGCAAATTCTGCGGCATTAGCAAAATACAGCGATGAAAAAAATCGCATGCGCTCATTTTCATTAATGCGTTTGGCATTCAACTTAGGTTGGGCTGTTGGTGGTGGTATTGGCGGTTTGCTGGCAAGCTATTCTTACCAGTATTTATTTTGGATTGATGGACTTACGAATATTGCTGCTGCCGGATTAATTTATCTTTTATTACCACCACAAATAATTGAGAACGCGAAAGAAAAAGCA
Source organism: Chitinophagales bacterium (assembly GCA_035438465.1). Classification (GTDB taxonomy): domain Bacteria; phylum Bacteroidota; class Bacteroidia; order Chitinophagales; family JADIYW01; genus JADJSS01. The sequence goes on from DAORIK010000050.1 coordinate 8,520, forward strand.
GAAGCGATACTTGTAAAAACATCTGTGTATAAAGACAAAGTATTTATATCGTTTGCATTGGTTTCATTGCTTTTTATAATGAGTTTTTTTCAAATGCTTTCCAACCTGACTACTTTTTTCAAAACCGAAGTGCATCTTTCAGAACGTTTTATTGGTTTATTAATGATGTGGAATGGAATTTTAATTGTGCTGATAGAAATGACATTAGTTTATTATTTAGAAAAAAACTGGAGTAAACGCAAAGCGGTTATATTTGGTGTTTCATTACATGTCATTGCTTATTTATGTTTGCTTATTTTTAAAGTTAATTTTGTTGTAGCATTTGTTTCAATGACGTTTATAACACTAAGCGAAATATTTGCATTTTCAGTTTTAGTGTCATTTTGGATGTCAAGAGCAAATGAAAATAATCGCGGACAATATGCAGGAATCTGGACTATGACCTGGGCAATTGCACAGAGTACAGGTTCTTTTTTAGGCGCAGCAGTTGCACAATATTTTGGTTTTAATATACTTTGGTGTATAGTTATTGTATTTTGCACAGCTGCAATTTTCTTTTATTCAAGATTGATAAAAAACTAATGACACGCATCGGCATTTTATCAGATACACATGGTTATTTAGATGAAAATATCTTTTATTATTTCAAAGATGTGGATTTAATTTTTCATGCAGGTGATATTGGTACACAAGATGTGACAGAAAAGCTAAAAGCGTTTAAACCTTTGTACGCAGTTTACGGAAATATTGACGGGCAGGAATTGCGAGCAGAGTTTCCGGAAAATCAATTAGTAGAAATTGAAGGCTGCAAAGTTTTTATAACGCATATTGCAGGTGCTGTTGGAAAATACAATGCTCGTGTAAATAATATAATTCAACAACAAAAACCGGATGTGCTGGTGTGCGGCCATTCACATATTGTAAAAGTAATAAAAGATCCGAAGTATGGTTTTCTGCACATCAATTCAGGTGCTGCCGGCGTTCATGGCTTTCATAAGATGCGTACAATTATTCGTTTTGAAATAGAGAATGGCAAACCGCAAAAGATGGAACTTATAGAATTAGGAATACGGGGAAAAATTGGAACTGTTTAAATTTGAACAACGCTTGATAAATATTCAGGTTACTCAACATGAGAATGCGTATTTTTATAATACAAAATTAAAGCAATGGCAAAGAAAGGAAAGAACTGGCACGAAGAGCACCTGGAAACCTCGTCAATAGGACAACGATTAGCAGATACTGTAGCTACCGGTATGGGTTCTTGGCGGTTTATTATCATTCAAACTATCTTTGTTGTACTTTGGATGGGTTTAAATGTCTTAGGTTTTGTTAAACACTGGGATGCGTATCCGTTTATCCTATTGAATTTGTTATTTTCTACGCAGGCTGCCTACGCAGCACCCATTATTATGATGTCACAAAATCGTCAGAGTGATAGAGATAGGGCACAAGCGCAGGCAGACTATCAAACAAATTTAGATGCAAAGCTGGAGATAGAGGCTTTACAAAAACATTTAAGTCTGATTGAGACAGAGAAGTTAGATAAAATTATTGCGATGCTGGAAGAGATGCGTAAGACAAAATAATATTATTTAAGAAATTGCATGACTGGAATAAAATATCTTTGCATTCAAAACAGATTGTTGATGTTTAATAATTTTCTGATATTATTTTCTATTTTCTTGCTACCATTTACAGCAGCTGCACAATCAACCGCTAAAGATTATTTTATTAGTGCTAACCAGAAAAATCTGGCAGGTGATCATGCAGGTGCTGTTGAAGATTATACTAAATCAATAGCATTAGACCCGACACGCTCCCAAACCTATAATAACCGCGGCATCGCAAAAAATGATATGGGTGATTTTCAGGGTGCGATGGATGATTATACCAAAGCCATAGAACTGAATCCAAAATTTGTGGAAGCCTATAACAACCGCGGCAATGTCAAAGATAAATTACAGGATTTTAAAGGAGCTATTAAAGATTATACGAAAGCTATAGAGTATGACCCGAACAACACATTTGCCTATTATAATCGCGGAAATTCCAAACATGATTTAAAGAAATATGCTGATGCCATTAAAGACTATACCAAATCGATAGCACTAAAACCTGATTATGGCAGGGCATTCTTTAATCGAGGTGGTTCGCGGCTGATGCTAAATGACAAAGAAGGAGCTTGCTCTGATTTCAGGAAAGCGGAAAAACTCGGCTACTCAAAAGCCACAGAACTGATAAAGAAAAATTGTAAGTAAATTTTATTTTTTTAAAATAAAAAAAGTCCGTCTCACTAAGCGAAACGGACTTTTTTTGTGGCTGTGAGAGTAGGACTTGAACCTACACAAGGCGATTAGGAACAAAACAAAAGTTGGTGGTCAACCCCTGCACATTGAAGTGCTCTATTTCGTCTTTATTTCGTGATCCTCACCCCCGAGACAAGAGGGCATGGCTGCCAAATTTCATCACCTCACAATTTTAAGTATCATGACAACTTGCGTTGTGTATTAAAGAACTTGATGTAACAAAATTAATAAAAAGCTTCTTTTTGTGCAAATATTTCAAATAAATTGTTTAAAATTTACATTTTTTACAATAAAATTAATTTTTTATTGAGTATTTATCATTTTTACTGATTAATTAGACTGTAAAAATGAGAACTTTTTAATTTTTCCCCGGCTTATTTCTGCGTAATGGCTTAATGTGAAGCAAATTTTTGCTGTCATTTATCAGTATTTCCAGTCTGCGAAGACGAGTTTCTTCTTGTTTGGCACTAATTACATACCACGTAGCCTGTTTTTTATAAGTCTTGGTTTGCGCTTCAAAGAATTTCGATGCTACTTTATTAGTCTTAAATTTTTTTAAGTAGGTAGCCGGAAATTCTACTACCTCTTGTTCAAATGAAGCAGATCTTTGTTTAGTTAAATCACGGGTATTGAAAACATTTTTTCCATGCTCGCTTACCAAATCTGCTTCTATTAATTCCTGAATGCGTTTGATATTGACATTACTCCAGTTACTTCGTTTCTTTCTTGGAGTGATGCGGTTGCAATAACTTTCTTCGTCAATTTTCTTACGAATGCCGTCAATCCAGCCAAAGCATAGTGCTTCATCCACCAATTGCTTCCAGCTAATACCTTGCCTGCCTGATTTCTTATTATAAAAACCAATCCAAGCTTCGCTTTCTTTCAAATGATTTTTTTGAAACCATTTACGTAATTCAGCTTGAGTTTTAAAAAATAAAACATCCATTATTCAAACTCAGTATCCATCCAGGCTATCATGCCGCCTTTTAGATTGTATAATTTATCAAAACCTTGTGTAGCCATATATCTGCAGGCTTGTCCGCTGCGATTGCCGCTCCTGCAATAAATAAAGTAAGTTTTATTTTTATCCAGCGCACCCACTTTTTCTGTAAAACCCGGTTGCTGAATATCAATGGCAATATGTCCATCTATACTTGCTTCTTCAATTTCAGGTGCAGTACGTACATCTAATAGAATAGCATTTTCTTTTTTTTCATTGTATGCTGTTAGAAATTCTTTGGGTGCTAAATCTTCGTAAGCCATATTTATAAATTATAGAGTTAATGAATATTTGAATTATTGAACTTCAAAAGTAGAATTTATTAATGAATTCATTCCATTAATGCGGTAGTTTTTCTTTTAAAATACCGTAAATAAAAGTGCCTAATAATGCGCCAATTAAGACAACTACAAAACTCCAGAATCCGGCACCGATTAAAATATAGATAGGCCCCGGACAAGCTCCTACTAATGCCCAGCCTAATCCGAATAATATACCACCCAATATACTCGCCTTATAGGTTTTGGGCTTTGGCTCAATTATAACAGGAGTTCCGTTAATTGATGTTATATGATTTTTTTTGATGAACTGCACAATAATAATTCCGAGAACGACGGCACTCCCGATAATGCCGTACATGTGAAACGATTCGAACCGAAACATTTCATAAATACGAAACCAGGAAATCACCTGTGCTTTTGCTAAAACGATTCCGAAGAATATACCGAGCAGTAAGAATTTTATGTTTCGCATTTTATTTAAAAATTATAGGTATTAGTAAATGTGTCATTATCAATCCACCGATAAAGAAACCAATGACGGCTACTAAAGAGGGAAGTTGTAAATCACTTAATCCCGAAATGGCATGTCCTGAGGTACAACCGTTTGCCCAGCGTGTTCCGAAGCCAATTAAAAAGCCGCCCGTCAGTGAAATCAAAAATCCTTTTACAGTGAATAGTTGCTGAATGGAAAACAGTTCAGCCGGTTCAAATGATTCATTGGCAACAATTCCCAAATTATCCAACGCGGTTTTGGTTTTCTCCGAAACGATTACAGCGTCTCCCGCGTTCAGAAAATGAAAAGCAATAAAGCCACCGATAACTGTTCCCAGAATATAAACTAATAACCACGATTCTTCTTTCCAGTCATACTTAAAGAAGGGAACTTTACTTCCTGCACCGAACGCCGCGCAGGTAGTTTTTAAACTGGTAGATAAACCAAAGCGTTGGCCGAAATACAACAGCAGAAAAAGATTTAGTGCAATTAATGGACCTGCAATATACCAAGCAAACGGGTGTTGTAAAAACTGCATACTCTACTTGTTTTATAGAGTGAAGATAATAAATGTTTTGATGTAATAAAAGAAATCCCGAACCTTTCAGTTCGGGACAGCTTGAATCCAGTTGGTTAGTGTATTTCTAGCTTCCGCACATTTCGCATTCACCCGGATTTTCTAAAGAGCACACTTTTTGTGCCGCTAAGAATTCATCCACGCTCATGCCAAACTCTGCGGCTCTTTCTTCAATAGATTTTTCCTGAACCACCGGCTCTGCCAGTGTAAATATTTCTTGTTGTGCATTAGCCACACCTTCGTAAATTGGTGCTACCGCTGCCATTTTTTCTGTATAAACAGCGCTTACTTCTTTTTCTGCAGCACTATTTGATAGTTTTGCTTTTTCTACATCTACGGTAAATTTGATTGGATCTACCGCAGGACGGGAACGCAAGTAATACATACCGGTTTTTAATCCTTTTTCCCAAGCATAGAAATGAGCAGAAGTCAGTTTCTTATAATTAGGAGATTCCATAAACAAATTCAGACTTTGACTTTGGTCGATAAATGCACCACGGTCTGCCGCCATATCAATTATAGAACGCTGTTTTATTTCCCATGCTGTTTTGTATAAATCTTTTATTTCCTGCGGAATACCATCTATTGACTGAATAGAGCCGTTATTGGCGATAATCGCATTTTTCATTTCTTCACTCCATAATCCTAAATCAATTAAGTCTCTTAACAGGTGTTTGTTCACCACCATAAATTGTCCGCTCAATACACGACGTGTGTAAATATTGGAAGTGTATGGTTCAAAACATTCATTGTTTCCTAAAATTTGTGAAGTAGAAGCGGTTGGCATTGGTGCGACCAATAAACTGTTGCGAACACCATGTTCCATGATTTCTTTACGCAATGTTTCCCAGTCCCAGCGGTTGGTTGGTGTTACATTCCATAAGTCAAACTGAAATTTTCCTTCCGAAATAGGAGAGCCTTTGAATGTTTCGTAAGGGCCATCTTTTTTTGCGATATCTTTTGATGCGCATAATGCAGCATAGTAGATGGTTTCAAAAATATTTTTGTTTAAGATGCGTGCTTCTTCACTGTCAAATGCATGACGCAGCATCATGAATGCATCTGCTAAACCTTGAACGCCCAAGCCAACCGGACGATGACGCATATTACTATTACGTGCTTCCGGAACCGGATAGAAATTTACATCAATTACTTTATTTAAATTTTTAGTAACGATATACGTGATTTCATATAATTTATCAAAGTTGAACGTATTGTTTTCTACGAATCTGCTTAGATTAATAGAAGCCAGATTACACACCGCAATTTCATCCGCAGAAGTATACTCTACAATTTCTGTACAAAGGTTGCTGGAACGGATAACACCTAAATTCTTTTGATTGGATTTGCGATTTACATGGTCTTTATACAACATGTATGGCGTGCCTGTTTCCGTCTGGCTATCCAGAATGTGAAACCATAATTCCTGAGCGTTTATTTGTTTGCGGAATCTTCCTTCGGATTCATATTGAAGATATAATGCTTCGAATTCTTCTCCGTAAGTGTCTGCCAGATTCGGACATTCATTCGGACACATCAGCGACCATTTACCGTTCTCTTTCACGCGTTTCATAAATAAATCCGGAATCCATAAAGCAAAGAACAGATCGCGTGCTTTCATTTCTTCTTTACCATGCGGGCGACGCAACTCCAGAAAATCAAAAATATCTGCATGCCAAGGCTCTAAGTAAATTGCAAAAGCACCTTTGCGTTTGCCACCACCCTGGTCAACATATCTTGCCGTAGAGTTGAATACCTGTAACATTGGTACTAATCCGTTACTTTCGCCGCCTGTACCTTTGATATAACTTCCTTTTGCTCTTACATTGTGAATGCTTAAACCGATACCACCTGCAGCTTGTGAGATTTCAGCACAATTTTTCAACGTATCATAAATACCTTTAATGCTGTCGTCTTTCATCGTTAATAAGAAACAAGAAGATAACTGTGCTTTTGGTGTACCTGCATTATATAATGTTGGTGTGGCATGTGTAAACCATTTTTCCGACATTAAATCATACGTTTCTATGGCAGCGTCTATATCATTTTTATGAATACCAACGGCTACACGCATCAGCATATGCTGCGGACGTTCTACTACTTTGCCGTGCATCTTTAATAAATAGGATTTTTCCAGTGTTTTAAACCCAAAAAAATCATAATTGTAATCTCGGTGGTGTACAATAGCAGCATCCAGCCTTTCTTTATTATTCATGATGATTTCAAAAACATCATCTGCAATTAAAGGAGCTTGTTTGTTGGTTTTCGGGTCGATATAGTTGTATAATTCCTCTACAATACGGGAGAAGTTTTTCTTTGTGTTTTTGTGTAAGTTAGAAACTGCAATACGAGCAGCCAGTACCGCATATTCGGGATGTACCACCGTCATGTTGGCACTGGTACGTGCAGCCAATTCATCCAGTTCTGTTGTGGTTACACCATCATATAAACCCTGAATAACAGCCTGCGCAACTCTGTGAGGGACCACAAAGGTAGAATTTAAGCCAAAAGAAAGCTTGCTGATGCGTGCTGTTATCTTATCAAAGTGGACAGGTTCTTTTCTGCCGTCGCGTTTTATAACGTACATAATTTATAGTTTTATTTGGTTGGTATATATTAAAAATCGTCGTAGTCTACTTCCACCGTTTTTTCACCTGCTTCCATGCCTGCTTTTCCGTATTCTGTAGGTCTTTCTTCAAAGAAATTTGTTTTTCCCTGAGTAGAAATTTTTTCCATAAAAGGAAAAGGGTTTTGCGCGTTGTACACTTTTGGATAACCTAAAGCGACAATCAATCTGTCTGCACAAAACTCAATATATTCACACATCAGTTTATCGTTCATGCCGATTAAAGAAACCGGCAAAGAATCTTTTACAAATATTTTCTCGCATTCTACTGCATCGCAGATAATCTGGTAGATTTCTTCTTTGCTTAATTTATTTTCCAGCATGGAATATAATAAACAGGCAAAATCGCAATGCATGCCTTCATCGCGGCTGATAAATTCGTTGGATTTACCGAGGCCTTTCATTAAGCCTCTGTCTGTTAGCCAGAAGATGGAGCAAAAACTTCCACTGAAGAAAATTCCCTCTACAGCAGCAAATGCCACCAGGCGGTGTGCAAAAGAGGGTGCGCTGTCAATCCACTTCAATGCCCATGTCGCTTTCATTTTCACACAATCCAGCGTTTCCATAGCGTTGAACATCTTATCTTTTTCAGCAGTATCTTTAATAAATGTGTCTATTAATAAAGAATACATTTCTGCATGTACATTTTCGATAGCTACCTGAAATCCGTAGAAGCAACGCACTTCCGGAATCGTAACATCCTGCATGAAATTCACGACAAGGTTTTCATTGACAATACCATCGCTGGCAGCGAAAAAACCTAAAACATGTTTTACGAAATGGCGCTCGTTATCAGTTAGTTTTTTTTCCCAATCAATAACGTCCTGACTTAAATCTACTTCTTCCGTTACCCAAAAACTGCGTAATGCCGTTTTATACATTGCCCAAATCTTATCATGTTTAATTGGAAACAAGACGAAACGATTATCGCTTTCCTGTAAGATTTTCTCCGTAGCCAATGCAGTATTCATTTACTCTTCTTTTTAATCGTTTTTTATAAAAAATATGTTTGAAAGGCAGGATTTTTATGTCTCATCATCTCTGACATCTTAAAGCTACTCCAATGATTTAAAAATTCCATTTGAACTTTTCCACAAGCTGTTTATTCGAAGTGTTAATAATGATAATATGATTGAATTTGAACGAGTTAAACAGGTTCCTAACATCTTCAAAAAATTTCAACAAGCATGTGTATAGTAGGTGAAAAAAAAGTGTACAAAAGAGTTGCACAAATGGATTTGATAGCAATTGGACGGTTTGGCACAAAATAAAAAAAACCACCTTTTTTATTAGGCGGTTTCAATATTTATTTTATTTTGTTGTGGAGTAATTTTACAAAAAAATCTGCTTATTCAGGATTTTTGGAATCTATAATGATAGTTACAGGTCCGTCATTAATTAATTCAACTTTCATGTCGGCACCAAACTCACCGCTGTAAAGTTCTTTGTTCAGTTGATGTTGAAGTTCCGATAAAAATTGTTCGTATAACGGAATGGCAATATCCGGTTTGGCAGAGCGCAGAAAACTCGGACGATTGCCTTTTTTCGTGGAGGCGAATAAGGTGAACTGAGAAATCACTAATATATCGCCGTTTATATCCTGTACCGAAAGATTCATTTTTCCATCAGCATCAGAAAAGATACGCAGTTGTATAATTTTTTTCACTAACCACCCAATATCTTTTCCGGTATCATTTTCTTCAATGCCTAATAATACCAGTAATCCTGATTGTATCTCTTCTTTAATTTTTCCACCAATAGTGACGGATGCTTTGGAAACTCGTTG
>DAORIK010000051.1:0-7845 GCA_035438465.1 Chitinophagales bacterium
GTGAGCCAGTTTCTGCCTTCTTTGTAGGCATCAATTTTTCCTTGACGCGCCAATAAGCTGATATATTCTTGTCCGTATGGCATATCAGGTTCTTCAGCCAGTATAGATATTTCTCTGTATTCACCATCTTCTTCTTTATTAGGCAAAGCATTCAAATAAATATTAAGCGTGCGCTCTAAGGCTTGCGCCATTAATAAGGTTAGCTTTTGATAGCTGCCTTTGTTCGCTTGATTTAATGCTTCGTAATATTTCTTTCTGTCATTTTTTAAAATAATAGCAGGCGGAAATCCTCTGCGCATCAACAATAAATTCATGGCTAGCCGAACCGTTCTGCCGTTGCCATCAAAGAACGGATGTATCCAGACTAATTTGTGGTGAAAAATAGTAGACAAAACGATATCATTTAAACCCAACGGATTTTCATTTACAAAAGCAATCAAATCATCTAATAAATCAGAAACTTTATTGGCATTGGGTGGCACAAAATTTGCACCTACAATACGTACACCACCGTTTCTGATTCTTCCGGCAAAATCATCTTCGATACTACGCAGCACCAAACCGTGTAACGACAAGATATCAATACTTCTTAATATATAATCATCATTTACCAGCGTATATAAATAGTCAATCGCTTTTTCATGATTGTGAGCTTCAAAATGCTCTTTCAGTGATTTTCCTTTTACCGTAATGCCTTCCTGCAGCACCATTTGCGTTTCTCTCAGTGTTAGCGTGTTTCCTTCAATGCTGTTAGAATTATACGTCCATTCTATCGATAAACTTTCCTTGATTTTTTGCAAAGCAATCTTGGGCAATGGTCTTGCCTTCTGCAACATCGCTTTTTTTTCATACAATCTGTCAAAAGTGGATTGCATGTCGTTAATATCGGATAGGTCTAACTTCCACATACACCACAAATATATCATTAATATCGGTAATATGCAAATTTATATTTATCCGATATTAATTTTTTCAAACAGGCTTTGATATAATAACTATGGTCTGTGAATAATTTTATTTACTTTTAACCAAATAAATTGATTTTCATGAAAAAAATCGTCCTGTTAAGTATTGTTGTTTTTATAACCATTTCATCCTGTAAAATTATTGATAGTCAGGTTTATTGTGCTGAATTCTATGTAAAAAATGAGCTATCCTCAACGGTTAAAATGAAAAATTACAAATTTATTGATTCCGGCTTTTATTTCTCTTTAGATTCATTTCTTTTTGCACCCGGACAAACAATAATGGTAAACGAAGATTGCAGAAACGGCAGTGTAGAACCTTTTCCAAACGGTGCATATACCAAATTTACTTTTATTAATAACACTTCAAAAACAGACACTTTTAGCCGAAGCAGCACTTTCTTCGACAATGACAGCATCAATATTTATAACAATAAAAGATGGACTTTTGAAACGGATGATGTCAATCGTCTGAAAAAAGCAACCTATGTCATATCAATTCTTGATTCGTTGGAAGGCAGATAAATTTATGTATGAAAGAAGATATTGCATCTCGAAAAGATATTGAACAAATTATTATCCGATTTTATGAATTATCGTTTCAGGATGAACGTTTGGGAAATATATTTAAAGAAATTTCACCCCTTCATTTAGAAACACATATTCCTTTGGTTACTGATTTTTGGGAAGGTATTTTATTAGATGGTGATAAATACCGCGGTAATGTAACCGAAAAACATTTCACAGTTAATAGATTAACACCACTCAATAAGTCTGATTTTGACAGTTGGTACAATTATTGGGAAAAAGCAGTAAATGATTTATTTGCAGGAGAAAAAGCAGAAATGGCAAAATTCCGTGCACGTTCCATTGCAGATATTATGAGCTATAAAATAGATTATATCAACAAACAGATTAATTCATAATGGCTTTGAACAACATTCAAATGACACTTTACAATTGAATCAAAAAAAATCGTAAATTGTATGTCATAAATCAAAATTGATATGCACCTGCATCCTGAAACCACCAGACACCTTATCGATCATAACGAAGAACATGTAAAAAGTTCAGAGTTTATAAAAGATATAGTTATTGGCATGTCAGATGGTTTAACGGTACCATTTGCACTCGCAGCCGGACTAAGTGGTGCTGTAGAAGCATCTTCATTGGTTATTACTGCAGGAATTGCAGAGATAGCGGCCGGTTCTATCGCCATGGGATTAGGTGGTTATCTCGCCGGACGCGCAGAAATTGACCATTACTCCTCTGAACAAAAGAGAGAATACTACGAAGTAGATAATCTTCGCGAAAAAGAAATAGCGGAAACTAAGGAAATATTTGCGCACATGGGATTGAGTGAGACAACAGTAGCTGTTGCCGTAGAAGAATTAGCAAAGGATAAAGATAAATGGGTGCAGTTTATGATGAAGTATGAACTTGATTTGGAGACTCCGGATCCGAAACGGGCACGTAATTCAGCCTTTACCATCGGAATATCTTATATTATCGGAGGTATTATTCCTTTATCACCATATTTCTTTACAGAGCATCCACACGATGGATTAATATATTCAGCTGTCGTTACGCTGATAAGTTTGTTTATTTTTGGTTATTTTAAATCAAAACTCACAGGCCAACCATTGTTTAAAGGTGCCTTAAAAGTTATGGCTATCGGAGCAGTTGCAGCAGCGGCAGCTTACGGAATTGCCAAATTATTCGGGTAATCTTATTCACATTTTAGTTTATTGGTTTTAAAAGATAATATCCGCCTATTGGATATTTTATTTATATTTCACTAACCAAAAACAACATAATATGGAAAATCAATTATTAGACAACGATATGCTGGAAAACAAAGAAGGCAAATCATTGAGCGGATTATTGGCAAACGGTTATGAAACCAATTCCGTTGAATACATCAAAAAAGGATTTGAATTGTTTAAAAAAGATATCGGCTCCTTTATTGGCTTTATTGTAATTGTTGCAATAGCTCAAATGATAGTCAGTATGATTCCATTTATAAAAGGAATTGTAAGTGCATTATTAGGTCCGATTTTCGTCGGTGGATTTATTGTTGCCCAAAAACTGGATAAAAATGAGCCTTATACATTTTCCAATTTCTTTGATGGCAGTAAAAACTATGTTAAACTATTTTTGGTAATGCTCATTCCTAATTTAATTGTAGGTGCTATTTTCCTTATTGTAGGCGGATGGGCATACTTTAAGATAGCTTTCTTAGGCATCAAGCCAAGTTTTAGTACCTCTGATTTAAACAGTATGCTCGAAATGAGTCGTTCCATGACTGGCTATGCCGGAAGGGCAAGCCTTGCAGGTATTATTTCAATTGTGATATCTGTATTATTTCTTTTCAGCACGTTTTTAGTATTGTTTGAAAATTTTGAACCCGTAAAAGCATTAGACATCAGTAGAAAATTAGTTGGAAAAAAATTCTTCAACTGGTTAGGATTTTTAGGTTTATTAATATTGTTTAATGTTGCAGGTGCCATTTGCCTCGTAGTCGGATTATTAGTTACAATACCATCTACTATTTGCGCACTATATGTAGCTTATGAAGATGTAGTAGGATTAAATCTTAAAGATTAATTAGCAACACAATAATAAAAAAGCTTAGTACATTACAATGTATTAGGCTTTTTTATTTTAGCATTCTTTCTAATAACAAATAGAAGTTATCAATATCAAATGGCTTTGGTAAATAACCATTAAATCCGAATTCTAAAAATTCTTCATCGCCATTCGTAATTAAACTGGCTGTGCTCGCTACGACTTTCAGGTTTTTGTATTCTTTATTTTTACGAATTTCAGACAATGCTTCAAAACCATTCATTTCAGGCATATCCAAATCCATCACAACAAAATCTACTTTATTATTTTTGATAACCTCTAATGCTTTTATTCCATCTTCCGCTTCGAGGACAGAGATCTCTTTATTGAAAAATTTTAATGTTTCTTTAATCACAAAACGATTATCTTCAAAATCATCAGCAATCAAAATAGTCTTATTGGATAAGAATGACGTTTCTTTCTGATGCAATGCAGTACTTGTATTTTTCTGTATAGTCGCTCTTTCAAATGGCAGTGTAATTACAAAACTTGTTCCCGCATTTATCTTGCTTTTTATGGCAATGCTGCCATTCATCAGTTCTACTAATTTTTTTGAAATCGCCAGCCCCAATCCTGTTCCTTTGTATTTTTTCTGAACTTTGGTGCGCACCTGTTCATATTGATCAAATATAGTTTTCAGTTTATCTTTCGGAATACCGATACCCGTATCACTTACTGTAATCTGTAATACGTTTCTGTTTTTTAGTTTTGCGTCTATATGAATACTTCCTTTCGCTGTAAACTTAATAGCATTCCCCACCAGGTTGGTAATAATCTGAGTAAGTCGCAACGGATCGGAAAATATAGCAAAGTCAATTTTTTTGTCTATCGAATAATCTAATTGCAGGTTTTTTTCAGCAGCACTCTGTTCCAAGACCATAAAAATATTATCAAAAATTTCTTGTAATACTACCGGTTCAAATTCAATTTCCAGTTTGCCTGCTTCTATTTTTGAAACATCTAAAATATCGTTGATGATGCCAAGTAAGTTTTCTCCTGATTTCTTTAAAGCCTGTAAATATTTTACATGTTCTTTTTTGGGTTTGTCATTCAGCATCAGTGAACTGGTACCTAAAATTATATTCATCGGCGTGCGGATTTCATGACTAATAGTTGCAATAAACAGGCTTTTTGCAGTGGCTGTTTCTTCTGCAATCAGACGTTCGCGTTTGGCATCTTCTAATCCGATTTTTGCCTGCAGAATATTATTATCATCCGAAAATCCTTTCTCAAGCAATTCTAATTTCCGTTCGTAAAACTTCTTAATATATATAAATGCTTTTTCATACTCTTTCTTATAATCATACAGGTGAGATAAATATTCAAATATAACCGCTCTGGTAGTATCATTCCCTTCACTTTCTGCCTTTTTTTCTGCATCCAGTAAAAGAGTTTCCGCCGCTTCATAATTTCCAATTTCAAACTGCATAATACCATAGCTTTTGGTAATATCCATCAGATAAGCACCTTTATTTTCTTCTGAAAAACGCATACCTAACTTAAAATATTTTTCAGCGAGTTCATACTTTTTCATTTTACGCAATAAGATTGCATAGCTTACATGAGCTCTTAATTTTATGAGAGGAAGGTTTATTTTTTTTTCTTTCTGGATGGCAGACATTAAATACTTTTCTGCGTCGTCAAGTTGTTCTGCCCAATTCAATACATTACCCATCAATAATTCAAATTCAATTATCTTATCCGTCTTGCCAAGACGCGTGGCTAGTGTCAATGCTTGTTGAAATATATCTATGGATTTTTTAAACTGCCAGATGCCTTGTTGCAAGGAACCGATTTTCCTGTACTGATCGAGCTGCAAGTCATATAATTTATTATCTGCATAAATTTGCAATGCTTTCTGCATAAACTCAAAAGCATGCTGAAAGTCCTTTAATTCATAATAAATATCACCTACATCTTCGTATAATTTTGCACATTCAAGGCAATTTTCATTATGCTGATTTTGAGCAATTATTTTATAATAAGTTTCAATGGCATTTATATAATCCTTATTTCTTTTGAATTCAAGCGCCAAATTATACAAGGATTCGAAATCGGGTCGACGTATCTCAGAAGTTGTATTTTTAATTTTTACAGTCATACCGGTGTTAACAACAATGACACTAAAAGTTATTAAAATTAGGTATTATTTAATAATTTTAGCATACGCAACCAAGATTATGATAAGTGCCGTTATTATTGAAGACGAGCCTATCTTTCAGGAAATACTAAAAAAAGCCATTTCACATACAGGATTAAGCATTAAAATTGATGGTATCTGTAATTCCAAAAGAGAAGCTAAAAAAACAATCCCCGTTGTAAAACCACAACTTATTTTTTTAGATGTGGAACTTGCAGATGGGAAAGGTGTTGATTTACTGAATGAATTAGACTGTTCGGATATAGAAATTATTTTCACGACTTCACATGATAAATACGCGATAAACGCTATTAAAAATAATGCGGCGGATTATCTATTAAAACCCATAAAGGAAAAAGAATTAAAAAGAGCAATTGAAAAAGTTGCAAAACGACTGGAAGAAAAAGAAACACTTAAACAAGCAGCACAGTTGCAAGGTTACTTGGATAAAATAAAATCAGATCATCAACAGGATTCTAAACTCATGGTACCAACAAAGGAGGGTATGATTTTTTTAAAAGTCAACGAGATAATCCGTTTACAATCTGAAAGCAATTACACCTTATTCTATTTAATTGGGAACAAAAAAGTACTGGTAGCCAAAACACTGAAGAATTTTGAAGAAAAATTATTACCTTATAATTTTCTACGTATTCATCAATCGAACCTGATTAATCTGGTACACATGAAAGAAATTGACCATGGTGATAATCTTGCAATTATGACAGATGGGAGTAAGGTGGAAATTTCCAAACGAAAGAAAAAAGAATTTTTAGATGCTTTGGAAAAGAGTAATTCTACAATAGCATAATATTATCTTATTTTTTTATTTTATAAAAAAGCCGTCTCACTTAAAGCGAGACGGCTTTTATAATTATTTTCTTTCTGCTTATTTTATTACTGAAATTCGTTTATTGGAAATCATCTTTCCATCTATATCTAATAATAATAAATAGGCACCGGATGATACTTCATTCAGCTTAGTAAGGATAAATGAATTTTCACCTTCATTTGTAAATCCTAAATCATTTTCTAACACTGTCCTTCCAGTTAAATCAACTAATCTGATTTTCGCATTTCCTGCATTGGTTAAATTAAATCTTATTTCCGCATTATTGCTATTTACAGGATTCGGATATACCATCAAAGCAACATCTTTAGTTATACTGATATCTTTTTTGGTAACCAATGGTTCATTTGGAATTTGTTTTGTTTCATCAGAATATAGAATTCCTGTGTTATCAATAGCTGAACCACCTTCTTTGGCTGTTTTACTGCTTGTAAAGTTCACCATATAATCTTCTGTTTCCCCGTAGCTGAACGTACCGCATGAAGTTGCAGTAGATGCATCACTCATAACTACACGCATGCGTGTAGAACCAACTGTTACTGTCGCCGGCACACTAAATGTTGCATAGTAAGTACCGCTTCCTGTAGCAGAACCGGATACGATTGTTTCACCTGCATCAGCAAAATCTCCATCTTTATTAAAGTCAATATAAATTCTCCAGTATTCAGTATAAATGGTAGAAGTAAAGCCTGCACTAAAATTAATCGTGTTTCCTGTAGAACCGATAACTAAATTAGTAGATAAACCTGTATTCAAATATCCACCTGTCTCTTTACCGGATGTACGATTAATAGAACCAATCTTTACTAAATCTATCCACTCATAGGATTGTGAAGTTCCTTTTGAACTGCAATATGCTGTAGTTGTAGAAGTAGTTGTAAAAGAAGACGCTGTTGAATAAGCAGATGTGCCACTTGTACATACTGCTGCTACCTGATAATTGTAAGTAGTGCCTGCTACCAAACCTGTTAACGCTCTTGATGTAGTAGTAATTCCACTCACCGTTGTCCATGTTGTAGCAGCTGATGTTTTGTATTGTAAGGTATAACTCGTTGCTCCGCTTACTGCTGTCCAGCTAACAGTTGCTCCTGATGTAGTAATAGAAGATGATGCTAAACCTGTTGGCGTACCACAAGAAGTGGTTGAAGTAGTTGTAAAAGAAGCTGCTGTTGAATAAGCAGATGTGCCACTTGAACATACCGCTGCCACCTGATAATTGTAAGTAGTGCCTGCTACCAAACCTGTTAACGCTCTTGATGTAG
>DAORIK010000051.1:7945-17149 GCA_035438465.1 Chitinophagales bacterium
ACCTGATAATTGTAAGTAGTGCCTGCTACCAAACCTGTTAACGCTCTTGATGTAGTAGTAATTCCACTCACCGTTGTCCATGTTGTAGCAGCTGATGTTTTGTATTGTAAGGTATAACTCGTTGCTCCGCTTACTGCTGTCCAGCTAACAGTTGCTCCTGATGTAGTAATAGAAGATGATGCTAAACCTGTTGGCGTACCACAGGATGTTCCTGACGGGGGTACGCATCCTTGTGATGTTACTAAACCTACTCTTGCACCACCGGTAGAAAATAATGCATTCATTCTTGTTGATTGTCCTGCGCTGAACATATACATACATGCATCGTCTGTATAGTCCATATAATTCATAAATAAATCACCATTGGCCCCGTTACTGCAAGTCACATGTGGAAATGCTGGACATCCATAATTAGATGTTTGTTGAGTGGGAGTATCACTCACCAAATCGCTGCCACAATTTGCATCGCCCCAGATATGACGTAAATTCAGCCAGTGTCCAACTTCATGTGTCATTGTTCTTCCTTTATTATAAGGAGCTGAACTACCACCTGGTAAACTGGAGTATAAAATTACAACACCATCTGTTGCTGCCGTTCCACCCGGAAATTGTGCATATCCTAATAATCCTCCACCTAAATTACAAATCCAGATATTTAAATATTTTGTTGCATCCCAGGCGTCATCACCACCAGTAGATGATTTTTTTACTTTGTCATCGTCTATAAACGAAGTGACAGTTGTGGATTTTCTGACAATACCTGTTGTAGCTGCACCTGCCGGTGTACGTTGAGCCAAACAAAACTGTATGCCTGTATTACCGGCTTTTATACCAGAGAAAACAGAAGGAAGGCTGGAAATATCTGCATTGGTTCCACCGTAATCCGCATTTAAAACAGCTAACTGAGATTGAATCATTGCATCACTTACGTTTTGTGCCGTGGTATTATACACCACGTGAAAAACGACAGGGATAGTGACTGTTGCTGTAGTTGCATTTCCATTTACACCTACAGATTGGCGTTGTGTACTTTTCTGCTGAGTGATAAAATCATTGGTAAATTGCTCAATTTGCTGCATCCTCTGCATCATGCCGGGGTCGGCTTTTAATTGTCTGGTCAAAACTTCAGTTGAACCACATCTTTTAAAACCTTCGGTGGCAAAAGATGAAAAGCTACTCCATAGCATTAAAGCCACGAGCAGGTGTTGGGTAATAAATTTTTTCATTAAATCTTTGTTTACGTGTAATCGAAATTAAAAAACTTATCTTATGAAAAAAAGGGGGAATATGTTAATTAACATTTCTGTACGTCTGTTTGTGGAAAAACAAAGTAAAAACTGATAAATGACAAGAAAAAAAAGAGAGCCACATCCTATTGAATGTGGCTGTCTTATAAAATGAAGATTAATACTATAAATTGTACTTACCTGCTTCAATTACCTTAGCAGCAATTCTTCTTCGTGCTTCTATCACGTTAACAGGTTCGTATTTTGTATATCGTTTCAAACCCATCAGCATTATACGCAATTCATCACCTTCAGCATAAGACTGCAGTGTGTCTTTTCCAAAGACATTGATTTTATTCATTGCATCATTAAAGAATACTTTTAAGATGTCAATATATACCTGATCCGCTTTTTCGCCTTTCTCAAAAATCTTCTGCACACGCAACAACAAAGATTCTGCGGCATAAATCTGAATAAGCATGTCAGATGCATTCATAATGATTTCCTGTTCGTCTTTTAATTTTGCCATTAACTTTTGAACAGCACCACCTGCAACTAACAAGAATGCTTTTTTAGCATTTTTAATTGCTTTCAATTCAGCAGTAAACTGACCTTCATCATCACTACTAAAGTCAGGCACACTCATCAATTCTTTTTGAATAGCCTTACCCGGCGACATCAAATCTATTTTACCACCCATCGCACGTTTCAATAACATATCAACTGATAATAAACGGTTGATTTCGCTTGTACCTTCGTATATACGTGCAATACGTGAATCTCTGTATGCTCTTGCTGCATTGGTTTCTTCAGAGTATCCCATTCCACCGTGAATCTGCACATTTTCATCTACTACAAAATCCAACACTTCAGAACCTAATACTTTCACAATAGAACATTCAATAGCATATTCTTCCGCAGCACCTAATAATGCCTTGGAAAACTCCTGCCCTGCTGCCAGATTTTCGTGTTCCAGTTTTCCTATATCATTTGCACAACGATAGGTAGCAACTTCCAGTGTAAACAACTGAATAGCCATTTCTGCAATTTTATGTTGTATGGCTCCGAATGAACTCAATGATTTTCCGAATTGTGTTCTTTCATTTGCATATTGTACCGCCTGATTGAATGCCTCACGAGCACCACCTAATGCCGTAGCACCTAATTTGTATCTTCCGATATTAAGAATGTTAAACGCAATCAAATGCCCTTTGCCACGTTCCCCTAACATATTTTCTACCGGTATTTTACAGTTCTCAAAAAATACTTGTCGTGTTGAGGAACCTTTGATACCCATTTTATCTTCTTCTGCCCCAAGATTTAAACCGGGTGTGCCTGCTTCGACTAAGAATGCCGTAAATTCTTTGCCGTCAATTTTTGCAAATACAGTGAATAAATCCGCAAACCCTGCATTTGTAATCCACATTTTTTGGCCGTTGAGAATCCATGATTTTCCGTCTTCAGAAAGAGTAGCAATTGTCTTTGCTCCCAATGCATCAGAACCAGAACTTGGCTCTGTAAGACAATAAGAAGCCGCCCATTCACCACTTCCTAATTTTGGCAAATATTTCTGTTTTTGCTCTTCTGTACCAAAGTACAACGTCGGCAATGTGCCAATACCAATATGACAAATTGCAGTAGTAGCAAAAGAACCGGTGCGTCCGTATTCTTCTGCAATAATGCATCCGGTAATTACATCCTGATTCATACCTCCGTATGTTTCGGGTATTGCTGTTGACAACAACCCGAGTTCGCCAGCCTTTCCCAATAATGATTTTGACAATCCCGGTTCTTGTTTTTCTATTTGCTTCCAAAGGGGCATTACTTCTTTTTCCACGAAATCGGATGCCATTGAGCGCACCATCAGTTGTTCTTCGGTGTAATCTTCCGGTGTAAATACTTGTTCTGTAGTGGATTCTTTAATGATGAATTCGCCACCATTCAGTGATTTGATTTGTTCGAGTGTTTCCATTTTAAATTATATATTTTATTACTTCAATCTTTCAATAATACCTGCAATGCCTTGTCCGCCGCCGATACAAGCAGAAACCATACCGTAACGTTTATTCTGACGACGCATTTCATTAATCAGTTGTACGGATAATTTTGCACCGGAACAACCCAGCGGATGCCCTAATGCAATAGCACCTCCGTTTGGATTAATGATATCCGGATTTAAACCTAATGTTCTAATAACTGCTAATGATTGTGCAGCAAATGCTTCGTTTAATTCTATCATTTCGATATCTTCTAACTTTAAACCTGCCAACTGCAACGCACGCGGAATCGCAACAACGGGACCTATACCCATGATACGTGGCTCGCAGCCAACTACTGCAGAAGTTACCAAACGTGCAATTGGTTCAATATTTAGTTCTTTCACCATTTTTTCTGACATCACCAACACAAATGCTGCACCATCAGAAGTTTGTGATGAGTTACCTGCCGTTACGGAACCTTTTGCTGCAAACACCGGTTTTAATTTTGCCAGTCCTTCTACTGTTGTATCTTTTCTAGCACCTTCATCAGTATCTACTACAAAAGATTTTGTTTTGCGTTTATTATTTTGCAAGAAAACTTCTTCTACTGTTACAGGCACTATCTCCTCTTTAAATTTTCCGGACTCAATCGCAGCAATGGCTTTCTGATGCGAATTAAATGAGAATACATCCTGGTCTTCTCTTGAAATACCATATTGTGTTGCTACCGCTTCAGCCGTTAAGCCCATGGATGAATAATAATCAGGAGTAGTAGCTGCGATATTATAGTTTAATACCGTTCGCCAACCTGTCATTGGTAATAAAGACATAGATTCCACACCACCGGCGATAATACAATCTGCCATTCCCGCCTTAATTTTTGCCGTTGCCATAGCAATAGTTTCCAAGCCGGATGCGCAGTAACGATTTACTGTTACACCTCCAACGGTTAATGGCAATCCTGCACGCAATACTATCATGCGACCTATCTGCATGCCTTGTTCCGCTTCCGGAATGGCATTCCCACAAATTAAATCATCAATACGCGATGGATCCAGATTAGGCACGGATGCCACCAAATGTTTTACCACATCGGCTCCTAAATCATCAGGGCGATAAAAGCGGAAACCGCCTTTTTTTGCTTTGCCGATTGCTGAACGATAACCGGCTACGATATAAGCTTCTTGCATAATTTTGTTTTTTATTTTAGTTATTATATTTTTTTGATTGAATAAAAGAAAGAATGCCCAATAGCAGACATATAAACATGGAGATGTATGTAATTAATCTTCCCGTTTTGTATCCTTTAGAATCATAATAAAACTCCACCTTATGATTTCCTTTCTCCATATATACACCTCGTTGAAAACTGTTAATTTTCAATACTTCTTTCACTACATTATCTACTTTTACTTTCCAAGACGGATAATATAATTCTGCCAGAACCAGTATTCCCGGTTCATCTGTCTTAACATCATATATCTGTTTACTGTAAGAGTCAGTAATCATGTCAACTTTATTTGAAACTTCTTCTGCATTTTTATCCGGTAATTCAAGATTTAGTGGTTCCGTAATCAATGCAATATTGCTGAAATCAAAAGAATCTAATTTCATGGTTGTAGAATCATAAAGCGCATTTTTATACACCATTCGTTCATGCTTTAATGCTCGTGTATTTTCTTCAAATCCATAATCAATACCGCCTTCATTATTATTTCTCAATGGGATACTTTTGAATTTAACGCTCATCAAATCATAATATGGAATATTGGGCAGCAATTTCTTTTCAAAAGTGAGTGCATAAAAACCATCTGTATTGTGAACATTATATAAAACAGACTGATTCCTCCTGTAAAGTCTGAATCGTAAATCATTTGGAGTATATCTGTAAATTGTATTTTTAGGTGCTTGTAAAGGCTTATAATACTTTTCATCCAGTGATAATGATTGGGATGTATTTACATCGCACTCTTTATAAGATGCATTGTAAAAATATAAATCGTAAAAAATTACACAACACAAAACAAATCCTAAAACATCTAATCTTACCAAATTAAAATGATGCAGCAAGAACAAAACAAGCATTATGAAAATATACAACACGTACTTAAGCTTATAGGATTGCAATATGGTCGCATTTGTTTCATCCAGTTGAAATTTAGAAATAACATCCTGAATGCTGAATTGTGCTGAAATGAAGAGTATAAAAACAACCGCTACCACAAAAATTATTTTAAAGGTATTCTTGTTTTTATCAAATAAATAATCCCAGCCATAACCTGCCATTACACAAATTAAAATGGTTCCAACATATAAAATTCTGCCGGGCATTCTGAATTTATCAAATCCCGGAAAGTTGAATAACATTTTAAAGAAAAATGAATTACTGCCCAATGCATGCAGCACTGCGAATATCAATAGCAATACAATTCCTACTGTCAGTATGTCTTTACGTTTGTAATAGAACCCCGCTATGGATAATGCGAATGGTATGGCACCAAAATAAAAGGCTGTCTCCCAATAGTGATAAGGTTTATTTGGAGTCAGGTAATAACTCGCATAATTCAGTTCATATCCTCCTTTAAAATATCCAAATAAACGAGGGGTGAAGATTGTTTTAAGTTGCTGCCATGCAACAGATCCATCCGTTGCAAAATCATAATTAATTTCTCCTCTTTGCGAATAGGGAAGAAATTCCATAGTATGCAAAATTTGTATAGCTGATAATCCTACCGAAAGTAAAACAGGCACAAAAAGCAACAGCGTTGTATAAAGTGTCTGTTTATTGGATAGCTCTTTATTTCTGTTTCTTTGAATTAATAAGAATAATGAAATTGTCATTATCAAAATCATTGTATAGAAATAAAACTGAGGTTGTCCCGCCAGAAAAATAAAAGCTAAAACAATGGTAGCACCAACAATGGAACTTATTTTTTGTGTTTGTATAAATGATACAAAGAATGACAAGGCTAAGGGTGCAAAACAAATTGCATACAAAACAGGTGGCATCTGCCATCTGCAAACAACTGAACATGAAAAACCAAAGGCTACGGATGC
Source organism: Chitinophagales bacterium (assembly GCA_035438465.1). GTDB lineage: Bacteria > Bacteroidota > Bacteroidia > Chitinophagales > JADIYW01 > JADJSS01. The sequence goes on from DAORIK010000051.1 coordinate 14,208, forward strand.
CAGTACTCTTCCCCAGAAACTTATGTTGAATTGTTTTGCCAGCATATACATAGCAATCTGTGCAATAAGGAAATGCAGCATAATCAGATACTCCATATCTTTAATGAGCGCATCACCTGTAGGAGCAAGTATATAAAGTATATAATGTAAAGGATAATAAAACTGAGTAGCAGGATCCGCTAAATGAACGGCACCGCCATATACAAATGGATTCCAAGCCGGAATTTCTCCATTTTTAAATGCCTCAATATTTATTTTTACGAAAGGTAAATGCTGCTCTATATAATCCGTCCAGTAAGAGGACCAGAAAAACGTTTTACCTAACAACTGATTATGAAAGAAGAGTAAAGTAAATACAGAAAAAATAAAAAATGCAATAAAGAAAAGTTTCGACTCCGTAAGCTTAGAAAAATCGAAAATGGATTCCTGTTCAGGTTTCCTGATTTTCTTACTATCCATATTTTTCACAACTTCGGTATTTTTATCTACCGATTTTTGCGGAGTCAGTATTTTCTTTTTTTTAGACATTACTCTACTTTTAAAAGTATTAACTGCTAATTTCTCAATGGTTTTCCTGTTGTCAGCATAGCCTGCATTCTTTCCATTGTTTTCTTTTCACCGCAAAGTGATAAGAATGCTTCTCTTTCCAGGTCGAGCAGGTATTGTTCATTAACGGTTGTCGGAGATGATAAATCACCACCACACATTACAAAAGCAATTTTTTTTGCAATCAATGCATCATGAGCTGAAATATAACCACCCGCTACGAAAGATTCTACTCCTACCGTTAATGTACCCAATCCCGTTCTTCCTAGAACAGTAATATCATTTCTGTGAGCCGGCTGAGAATAACCTTCCTCATTTAATCGGATTACCTCTTGTTTTGCTTCCGCAATAACACGTTTTGAATTTACAACGATTCTATCTTTATTTTTGCGGAGTAAGCCTAAATCAAATGCTTCGGCTGCAGATGTTGCTACTTTTGCCATCGCAATATTTAAAAAGTTATCCTGTAAAGACTGTAACATCGGATCTCCATTTTTAAAACTATCTGAAGTTCTTAATGTCAATTCTTTTGTTCCGCCGCCGGCAGGTATTAAACCCACTCCTACTTCTACTAAACCGATATATGTTTCTGCTGACGCTACTGCCACATCTGAGTGCATCGTAACTTCACAGCCTCCACCAAGTGTCATTCCATGTGGTGCAGAAACTACAGGCACTGCAGAATATCTGCAACGCATGGTTGTTTGTTGAAACATACGAACTGCCATATCCAACTCATCATAATCCTGATCCATTGCATACATTGACAACATCATCAAATTTGCACCTACTGAAAAGTTCGTTGCATCGTTTCCGATAACCAAACCTTTATATCCGCTTTCTGCAATCTCTATTGACTTAGTAATTGCTGCCAACACATCTCCGCCAATTGCATTCATTTTTGAAGTAAATTCCAGATTTAAAACACCATCACCTATATCATGCAAGATAGCACCGCTGTTTTTCCAGACAGGTTTATTGCTGCGTAAATTATCCAAAATGATAAATGATTCAGCACCGGGAATAGTTTTATATGATTTTGATTGGAGGTCGTAATATTTTTTTACACCGTTTTCTACTTTATAAAACGACGTATTACCTGCTGCCAGCATATCCATTACCCAACTGCCTATTGTCAGGCCATCCGCTTTAGCCAAATCAATTCCTTTTTGAATGCCGACAATGTCCCAATATTGAAATGGTCCGATGTCCCATGCAAATCCGGCACGCAAAGCATCATCTACTGCATACAAGACATCAGAAATTTCCGGAACACGATTAGAAACATAGGCAAATAGCCCTGCCAACGAACGTTTCACTAACTGAGCACCTTTATCATCAGCTTTAATAAACGCATTTATCTTTCCAGCTAAATTATCTGCTTTATTTGATTCATCTAAAGAAGGAAATTTTACTTTTCCTGTTGGTTCATATACCAGCGTATCCAGACGCAATGAAAAAGAATTACGTTGTTCGTCTTTGTAGTAATATCCTTTTTTTGTTTTATTACCAAAGAATTTATTATCTAATAAAAACTGAACATACGGCGGCACGTCAAACGCTCCTGCCTGTTCATCATTCGGACAATTTTCTTTGATACCCATCATTACTTTTGTTCCGGTATCATTTCCTACCAAATCACCCAGCTTAAAAGTACCTGTATTAGGTCGTCCGATAGCACTACCCGTTAATTTATCTACTTCTTCAATCTTTAAGCCTAACTCAGCAGTCAGTTGATATATCTTAGCCATTGTATAAACACCTACCCGATTTGCAATAAATGCCGGAGTATCTTTACACAAAACCGTTTCCTTTCCTAAATAAACATCGCCGTAATGCATTAAAAAATCAACTACACCCGGGTCGGTGTCAGGTGTTGGAATTATTTCCAGTAAACGCATATAGCGGGGTGGATTGAAAAAGTGCGTGCCGCAGAAATTCTTTTTGAAGATTTCACTTCTTCCTTCCGACAACTGATGTATTGGAATACCGGATGTATTAGAAGTTACCAATGTACCCGGTTTGATAAATTTTTCTACTTTCTCAAAAACCTGTTGTTTAATATCAAGACGTTCAACCACCACTTCTATTACCCAATCTGCATCTTTAATCTTGGGCATATCATCATCAAAATTACCAAGTGTTACTCGCTTTGCAGATTCTGGATTATACGCTTGGGCAGGTTTTGATTTCAAGGCAAATGCAAAAGCATCATTAACGATTCTGTTGCGCATTTTTGGATTTGCTTTTTCTTCTTCTTTAAGGTCGAATGGTACAATATCCAATAACAATACTTCAACACCAATATTGGCAAAATGCAATGCAATACCTGAGCCCATTACGCCTGAACCTAATACAGCTACTTTCCTGATAGATCTTTTTGTTTTTAATTCCAT
>DAORIK010000052.1:0-4021 GCA_035438465.1 Chitinophagales bacterium
ATTATAGATTCGTCAAATAAAGAACTTAAAAAGAATACTTCAGAATTTTTCGTAAATATTGATGATTTAGATGAAAGTAGAAAGCCGTATTATAAATATGCTCAAGATTTTTTAACTCTTGTAGAAAAATTATTACCTACAGAAAAAATTGAAGAAATAAATTTTGATAGTGAAAATGATATAGTATATACATTAGAAATCAGAATTAAAACTGCATATACAAAAGCAAATGAAAAAAACAGAGAGGTATTTGTATTAATAATTAGCCATGATTCAATATACAATACTGAAGAAGAAGGAAAAGTAAAAAAGACCTATGGTGGAATTGCAGGAGCTGGAATGCCAGAACAACAAAATACGCCTGAAAAACTTGCTATTTTTGTATTAAAAACTATTACTGATAGATTAAATTAAACGGCACATAACAGCAAGCAAGCGCAGGTTGCAACCGTTAGTGGTCATTGCCGGTCGACACTATAAAGACATAAATTTGAGCTATTAAAAATAACAGAATAGGTAATATAAAACACCAACAGTATACAAAATGGACATGGGTAAAAGTAAATTGATAGAAATGAACAACGTTGGTATCGTTGTAGAAGACCTTGACAAAGCGATTTCTTTTTTTAAAGAAATAGGGCTAACACTTGAAGGCCGAGCAATGGTGGAAGGCGAATGGGCAGGGCGTGTAACAGGACTTGGAAACCAGTCCGTAGAAGTTGCAATGATGGTAACACCTGACGGTCATAGCCGACTTGAACTTTCAAAATTTCTGTCACCAGAAATAATTTCAGACCACAGGACAGCCCCGGTTAACGCTCTTGGTTATCTCCGTGTTATGTTCAGGGTCGACAACCTTGACGAATTACTAAGCCGGCTTACGAAACAAGGTGTTGAAATCGTGGGTGAAGTAGTAAACTATGAGAATATTTACAAACTCTGCTACATTCGGGGGACAGAAGGATTGCTCGTTGGTTTAGCAGAACAACTTGGGATTAAAACAGCGACTGATATTTTGGACAATAATGAGTAAAAGTACAACGAAACGCTAACACGGGCTTGTTGCAGGCAGGCTGACCTGTAACTCCTCGCGCCTTTATTGGTTTTCAACCAACAAACAACTGTCTGCAAAATACATTACAATACCTAACTAATATTAATTATTTTGGGTTTATGGTGATGAATGACGTGCTATTTTTTTAGTCATATGCTTTCTTGCTTTCAAACCCGAAAATGGAATCCTTTTCAACTTTTTCAAACAGAATAATTCAAAAAAATAAGGTAATAAAATACTATCTGCCGTTTAACTGAAAATGCCTTGCATACACCGGCTTAATTTCGTTATTTTCTACCAGCCAATCCATAGACATCCGTTTGGGTACTTTTACAATTTCCACTCTGTGGAACGTTCCGAAAACCCTGTCCCAAAAACGCGTAGTTACTCCGTGATTCATATTCGGATTATGAAAATGATGGTAGAAATGATGTTTGCGCAAAATGATAAACGGCTTCACCAATGGTTTGGTTGTATGATAGCGGCTGTGCGTCATTTCATACAGGAAATACATACCGGTAAATCCCGCCACAAATGATGCGGCATGAACAAAAGAAGTAAATATATTCAACAACAACAGCATCATTGCAGACACAACGGTTGCCGCAATCACTTTTTTATATGCAGGTGCAAAATAATTTGCTTTGGAATGATGTACGGAATGTTCCGCTTTGAAAAAATTTTTTCCTTTGTGCTGATGTCCTAAAAAACGGTGCAGCATATATTCAGCAAATGTCCATGCAATTACTCCGATGAAAAGAAATACGATCCACATTGTTCTGATTGTTTAGTAAATGATATCTAAATTACTAAAAGAAATGGAATCCGTAAAGCTCCATTTTGCTAAATATCTGTTAATACAAAATGCTAGCGGACAAACAGATACAATACATACAGCAGCAACAGGAAAAACAGCAAACGGCATTTCCATAAATTGAGTGTCAGCTTTCTGCCCATCCACAGCATGGCCATTATCAATAAAGAAATACCAATCAAAATAAAAATATCCGTGTTAAAAACCGGATTGTACTGAATGGGTTGAATAAAGGCAGCTACTCCCAGCATCCCTAAAATATTCAGCATGTTTTGTCCCACCAGATTACTGACTTCAAATTTCGACTGATTGGATTTTGTTATCATCATCCAATAGAGCATCACAAAAGAACCGCCAAGCGATAAAACAAACTGCCCTAAAAACCGCTGCGACAAATCAAATTTCCTGGAAATATCAATCAGATTATCTACCACCAAAACACCACCGGCAATTAATCCTATAACGCCTACTAAAATTAAAATAACTGAAAACCATACAGCATAATAGGAAGGCTCCTCCTCTTCTTCATTAAACCAAATAGTGTGATGTTTTTTTACATTAAAATAGCCATAGGTCATAAACAACACGAATGCTATCAGTAAAATAAACGCTTCCGGTTTATCAATTACTAATGACGCGGTACCGGATGAGAAAATATTTTTATTGGCAACAAAAAACAATAACAACGAACTTGCAATTAAAGATAGTATTCCGATGCTTGCTGTATTCTTATTTGCCCTGATTGGCCTGAAGAACCCTGTAATGCTTAGTATTCCGAGAAAATTAAAAATACAACTTCCAATGATGGTTCCTGCTACCAAATCAAAATAACCATTATAGGCAGCTAATAAAACCGTGAATATTTTTGGAAGAGAAGTGCCGAACGCCACCACGGTAAAGCTAATCATAGACTCGGGCAGTTGCAGCCTGCGGGCAATAGATGAACCTCCATCCACCAGCATTCCGGAGCCTCTGTTCAACAGAAAAAATCCTATTAACAGTAATGGAATATTAAGCAGTAATGAAATATGTTGAAGCTGCATTCCCAATAATACAAAAAATTGTCGTAAGTCGTTAATGATTCCGGTTGCGTAAAATAAGAAGTTTTAAAAAAGAAAAGAGCCATCGCAATGCGATGGCTCCCCTTAAAGCCTACTTTTTTCTTCTTAGTTCTAAAGAGTGTAGGTCATCTTACAAACACCCATTAATCCTATAACCGGCGCTCCTACAAAATATTGTTGTTTTCTGTTGTATAAATTAGACAATGACAAAGTGATATTGTAATGGTCTTTCATAAATTTAGGCGTATAGGAAATATCCAGATCCATATCGTGAGTAGCTTTCTGATAACCGATAAAATTACCGGATAATACAGGAAATCCTGCGGACCATTTAAACTTAACGCCCACATTTAATCCGATTTTTTCTGCTGCATAGTTTACGCCTACGTTCACTCTGTGTTTTGGAGAATTCAGTGCAACATATCCCAATGGCGCACTGTCTACATTAACAGAATCCTTATCTACAAACGAATAATTCGCGCTTAAAGAGATTCCTTTCGGCAAATATAAATTGGAATTGAAGTCAACCCCATAAACGGTTACATCTCCAATGTTACGTGTAACGAGTAACATATTCGGGCCATTGGCTTCCGTTGGTGTAATGACACCTATCGGCAAGTTTTGCACTGCCTGACGAATGAGTGTTACAAATTCATCACTGGCAGTACCGTTATTGTTACCGCCAAACTTTGCACTCTGATCTAAGAATGCATTCATAGCCAATTGCACAATAGGATTAAGATTATTGTAATTCTGAATAATTCGCGGAGCCAGATAATCCATCAATTGTGCATCATCAAACATTACAGCCGGCGTCAATAATTGTACCGGTGCCAGATAATTCTTATAATCTGTTCTGTACACATCTACCTGCATACCAAACATTTTTCCTATCACTCCTTTATATCCTAATTCATACGTATAGGTAGTAGTTGGTTTTAATTTTGAAATATTTTTTGTTTTCTTCCATCTGTCATTATTCGATTCAAACTGTTGTTTTCCTGTATTCAGGTTTTTAACGACCTGATTGATATCATCCGGAATAGTTTGTGGTATAATTGAATTGACAACTAAGTTTATGATAGGTAATAT
>DAORIK010000052.1:4121-16999 GCA_035438465.1 Chitinophagales bacterium
TTTTTAAATAAATCGGAAGAATGTTGTGCCTGCACAGAATACATGTGTGATTTATCGATGTATCTGCCGCCAACCGGTACAAAGAATGTATTACGGGAATTATTTCCGTTCATATATGCCTGTACGAATAAATTCTTCCAGGTGAAGCGTACCTGTGCCCATGAATAGGTCCAGTTCTTATTCTGCATCGCACCTACCGGACTTGCAATAATTCCGTTGCTTACGTTTACGCCTCCAGCCAGCACTACATTAAAATCTTCTTTTATCTGAATATCGTATCGGGTATCTACCTGCCCATTCAGTATTTTTTCATCTCTGTCATTTTTAACAGCAACACCAACTCCTTTAGGGTCATAACTGCCATCGGGCAATTCATAAAAAATGGTATCTCCCGAAGCTTTGAATTTAATCACGGAAGCCGGGTCAAATAAGTCGCTGTATCTCCAGTCGTGACCGGTAAAAAACTGACCGGAAACTTTTATTCCCATTTTTACATTGGGATTTTTTGTGTGGATGGTGTCTGCAACAAAAACCCCCATAGAAAATAAGATTCTGTCTTTGAATTTATCAAAATCAAATTTCGGGTTTGAACGATTGATATCCGTTAAAGTATCTTTTATTTTAACACGTGCTCCCACAGATGTCCAGAATTTAACTTCCTGATATTTTAAAGGTGATTTGGTAATGATGTGTATTACTCCCTGATTGGCATTAGGACCGTATAACGCAGCTGCAGGACCTTTCAATATTTCTATTCGTTCAATATCTGCATCGGTGGTCGTCATCATTTGAAACATATTCAACCCGGTATTCGGCAGCTTTGCCACGCGTGTATCGGTTAATGACATTACATCACTGGAAAAATATCCGGAGAACCCCCGGACAGAAGGCTGGCCACCCTGAACACCGGTTTGCATTATCTGCACACCTGAACTGTTTTTGATATAATCGGTAACGCCTAATCCCGCTTTATTTTTTATAGCCGCTGCATCAACAGATACAATAGATGCCGGTGCGTCGAGTGCTTTTTCTTTTTTTCTGCCAACAGAAACAACTACCTCATCCATTACATTGCCTTCTTCTTCCATAATCAAATTAAAAGTTTGATTATCCGTTACTGTTAGTTTTTCTTCTTTCAACCCTAAATAAGTAAAGACAATAACATCGCCTTCATTGGCTTTTAATTCATAATTACCGTCAAAGTTTGTTACCGTACCTTTTAATTTATCCGTTTCCACAAAAATATTTACACCTATCAAAGGTTCTTTTGTTTGTTTGTCGGTGATATTTCCTTTTATCGTAAATTCCTTATTAGATTTTCTGGTAAAAACCTGTGGAATATCTTTTATTTTTTCCTTAAAAGGTATCGTATCTTTTTGTCTCTGAGCAAATGAAGGAAGAAATAAAAATAGAGTGAAAAAAAATGGGATTACTTTGCTTGCATGCTTCATAATTACAAATTTAATTGTCTTGAGTTAGTTGGTATTACTAATGTAATTTTAAAAAACGGCTCAAAACTATCAGCAAATATCTGTAATAGAAACGAATTTGAATTGCAATATTGTTAACACTCAAAATTTACAAACAATAGACTAACCAAAAACAGTTAGAATGTTTAAAAAATGAATAGATTATACTAATATTTCAGAAGGGATTCTGATTTTAATGCCGTTAATTTTCTCGGAAATTTTTATTTGGCAGGATAAGCGGCAATTTCCGGTATAACAAGGAAGTGTCTCCAGCATACATAATTCATCATCATTCGGACCGCCGAGCATGATTTCATCTTTGTTCAATACTTCTACTCTGCATGTTCCGCAGATAGCCATTCCACCGCAAATTGCTTCTATATTATAATTTTCTCCTTTCAGTATTTCCATCAATGATAATTCTATCCCCAGTGGGATTTCCATAGGCTTAAACGAGAAATCGTCTTGTTGTATGTGTATGGTGATGGAATCCATATTTTGCAACTTTTCTAAAGTTTTAAACTTTAGAAAAGTTTAGATTAAAGATTAAAATCCGTTTACACCGTTTACTGTGGTATACTTTAAAGATGGTTTTTTACCTGAAATTAACTCCGCTGCACTATGGCACATTATCGCAGCCTCATGGAATCCGCACAAAATTAATTTCAACTTACCTTCGTAATTGTTGATGTCACCAATTGCATAGATACCTTTTACATTTGTTGAATAATCTCTGGTGTCTACATTAATGGCGTTTTTTTCGATGTTCAAACCCCAGTTTGCAATCGGACCCAATTTCGGGCTTAATCCAAATAAAGCAAGATAATAATCTGCTTCTATTTCTTTTGAAGTTCCATCATTATTGGTAATCGTTACGGATTCCAATTTTCCATTGCCATGCAAATGAGTTACGTTTGAATTCAACGCTAATTTTATTTTTCCGTCAGCCGCCAGTTGTTTCACTTTATCTACACTGTCAGGGGCACCTCTGAACATTTCCCCGCGATGTACCATCGTCAGCTCTGCTGCTACATCCGCTAAAAACATAGTCCAATCCAATGCACTGTCACCACCACCCGCAATTACAATCTTTTTGTTCCGGTATTTTTCAGGGTCTAAGACCATGTATTCCACTCCGTTTTTTTCGTATGCTGCCAAATTCTCAATAGCCGGTTTTCTGGGTTCAAAAACGCCTAAGCCTCCGGCAATACAAATAATTTTGGCATGTATCTTTGTGTCTAGGTGAGTAGCCAATTCAAAGGAACCATCTTCTAACTTATTGATGGTTTCAATGCGCTCACCCAATGTAAAAGTGGGATGGAATGGTTTAGCCTGTTCCATTAAATTATCTACTAACTCCTGTGCATCTATAGTGGGAAATCCGGGAATATCATAAATCGGCTTTTTGGGATAAATTTCTGATAGCTGTCCACCCGGCTGTGGTAAATAATCCACTAAATGACAGCGTAACTTTAATAATCCTGCTTCAAAAACGGTAAATAATCCTACCGGACCTGCACCAATAATACAAATATCTGTCTCTATCATCTTTAAAAGTTATGAGTTAAAAGTTATGAGTTATGAGTTTAGGCATAACTTTATTCAACATCAAAAATAAGAAGACAGACTTTAAAGGAATGTTATTAATTACCTAATGTGAACGGATGATTGTTTTAAATTCTATTCCACCTTTATCAACCCTATCTTTAGCACGCCATCTTTATAGCTTTTTTTTACATTCTCTTCATTTACCTTTTTCGGTAAAGAGATAGTTTTACTCCAGGATGCTGAAACATATTCTCTCACCAGGTAATTCTTTGTCTCTTTCTTAGTTTCTTTTTGTTTTTCACTGCTGATGGTAAGATGATTGCCATTTACATGGATCTTAATATTTTTCTTGGCAAGTCCCGGAACAGAAACTCTGATTTTATATTGTTTGCCGGCATCCCAAATATTCCAAAACGGACTGCTGATAATCGGAATCTCTTTCTTCTCTGCAACTGCTTCAGATGCAGGTGGCGAAGCTTGTTTTACAATTTTCTTTACAGGTGCTGCTGTTTTCTTTGGGGCAGCAGTTTTTGTAGTTTTTTTAAGTGCCATCATTTTATTTTTTATTTGTGAGTAATAAATACAGGGGCTTTTATTTGTTTAATAATTGTGTTAGCCATGCTTTTTTTCAATAATCGTGAGAACTGACTTCTGCCATAAGCCCCCATAACAACAAAAGCATTCTGCTGATGGAGTTTAAAGTAACTGACAACCGCATTGGCTGCTCTCTTTTCATGTTCAATATCAAGTATTATATTACTGAAATGCTGATGCAGCAAGTCTTTAATATTTTCACTGTTCGATAGATGATTGGATGAACCGGAGTTAAAGGAAACTAATGTGGTTGGTTTATCGCTCCATTCCGAAAATAAATAAGAATACATTTTAATAGCGTACACACTGGATGGCGTTCCATCGTAACACAAGAATATATGTTCAACAGGTTCAAATTTATCCGGCACTACCAGCACCGGACAGTGCGCATCTTCGAGTACATCAGCAATAAAACCGGATAACTGTTCTGCTCCGGCATTTGCAAAACTCATGTTTTCATCCAAAATTAAAATATCGGCAAATACTGACTCATTAACTAAAAAATTGACAATATCCATTCCATCATGAAAATGTGCCTTATACTTGATGTTTTCACTTTTACATCGTTCACTAAATAACTTCAGATTCAATTCCTGTTTTTCATGGTCCTCATGTTGTTTCTTTATAATATTATCATACTCTACAGGAACCAAATCAAAAATACCCGGCAAATCAGCATACACATAGGACATGTCATGTAAGAAAACACCCAAAATCATACCACCGGAGCGCTTTGCAATTTGTAATGCATATTCTAAAGCATGTTCATTAAATGTAACAGCATCTATGGTGACTATTATCTTTTTCATCCTTTTATAATTATTTCAATTAAAATTCTGAATAATTCGTAAAATTATCCATGACAAAAATCATACAACCGGTATATTTAAATCATGTTATTCGGCATAAATGTTATCAGGAAATGTTTCCGGCTAAAAAATTAACCTAAGAAAAGAACAATCCTAAACGGAGAAATGTTATTTTGCTGTATGGATTCTTTATTGATTTATTTAACTACGACTATATGAAAGCTTGTATCATTGGTGCCGGAGCCTCGGGAATAGCAGCCTGTAAAACACTGAAAGAAAACAATATTGATTTTGATTGTTATGAAATGGGTTCTGATGTTGGAGGCTTATGGTGGTTTGAGAATGATAACGGGCAAAATTCTATTTATAAATCACTTTGCATCAATACATCCAGGCAAATGATGTCTTATTCCGATTATCCGATGCCGGAAGATTATCCGGTTTATCCGCATCACACACTTATACATCAGTATTTTTCGGATTATGTAGACCATTTTGGATTCAGAAAAAATATTCAATTTAAAACTACCGTGACTCACGTTGAAAAAAGAGGTGATAAATATCTGGTAACTACTGATAAAAACGGAACAAAGGAATACGATGCACTATTGGTTTGTAACGGTCATCACTGGAATCCGCGTTATGCCAATTTTGAAGGTACTTTTGACGGGAAAGTTCTACACGCCCACGATTATAAAACTACTGATGGTTTTGAAGATAAAGAAGTACTCGTTATCGGTATCGGAAATTCTGCTGTTGACATTGCATGTGAGTTGACTACTGTCGCAAAAAAAGTATGGATTTCTACCCGCAGTGGTGCTTACATCATTCCAAAGTATTTATTTGGCGTTCCAACAGATCATATTTCAAAGCCACCACTGGCTTATGCTCCACTGGCACTTCAACGGATGGCATTACAAACTGCCCTGCAAATTAATGTAGGAAAACAGGAAAAATACGGGGTTCCTGTACCAGACAGACCTATTCTAACTGAACATCCGACAATTTCTCAGGATTTACTGAATAAAGTCGGACATGGAAAAATAAAAATCAAACCAAACATTAAAAAACTAAATAGCAAATCGGTTTTGTTTGACGATGGAACTGAAGAAACATTTGATGTATTGATTTACTGTACAGGTTACAATATGACATTCCCTTTTTTCGACAAAGATTTCCTGAATCCGGTTGATAACGAAGTGCCATTGTATCATAAAGTGGTACATCCTGAATATAAAAACTTATTTTTCTTAGGTTTAATACAACCACTTGGAGCCATTATGCCCTTATCAGAAGTACAGGCAAAATGGGTTGCCGCTTTGCTAAATGGAAAATCAAAATTACCGAATAAAGAAAAAATGTTAAAAACAATTGCAGATAACCGGAAAGAAATGCGCAAACGCTATAAAAGTTCTGCGCGTCATACCGTTCAGGTTGATTTTTATCCTTACAAAAGACTGATAGAAAGGGCAATGAAGGAGTAACAGATTATCTCCAGTGCCCATTTACCCAATGCCAACCATACTTGGTATTTTTCCAATGCCCGGGAACCCAAACTGCTCCTGAATTGGGAAGCACCCATTTCCCTTCTGTATAAATATATTGATTTGCCTGTGGGCTCCAAACCCAGTCTCCATCTATCCAAATGTGTTTTGGACTCGGACAGGCAGGGCGTACTACCACAACATTTGGTGCTGCTGGTTTGACTTTTACATATCTTACTTTCCCGTTATTTACATTTACATAAACTTTGGGTTTTGCCTCCAACCGGCATATTGCAACCAATGCAAATAAAACTAAAACCATTTTTTTCATCGTATTCATTTTTACTTTGACTAGAAACAACTAAAAAGGTTTAATATTGAAATTTTTTTTGAAAAATATTTGCATAATTGGTCGAATTCATTTTACATTAGCCAATGATTTTAAAACTCATCAACAATATTCTGTCAGTGGGAAAAAAAACAAAAAAAGAAGAGCCGAAAAAGGCAGCAAAAAAAGCAGCAAAACCTGTTGCAAAAAAAGCAGCAGTTGTTGCCAAAAGTAAGCCTGTAGCTAAATCTAAGGCTGCACCAAAACCATCGGTAAAAAAGGCACAACCCAAACCTGTTAAAAAATCTTCTGCAAAGAAAGAAGTAGCAAAGAAAGTTGCCGCTAAACCGGCACCGAAAAAGGCAGTAAAAGCTGCACCCGTAACAAAGAAAACTACTGTAAAAAACACAAAACCCTCAAAACCTGTGGCAAAAAAAACGACACCTGCGAAACCGACAACTAAGAAAGCGGAACCTGTAAAAGTAAAAGCAACACCAAAAGCTGAAGTAAAAAAAGCAACTCCGGTTGTTGTTCAAAAAAAAGAAGCAACTCCTGTTAAGAAAGCAGAAGTTAAAAAGATTGAACCAACTGTTGCAACAGAAAAAAAAGCGGTAAGCAAAAAAGCAAAAAAACCGGAACCGGAACCAGTGAGAATGGCACCACCTCCGCCACCGGGAGGATTTAGAAAGATAATCGTTGATTATAAAAATGTACCGGATGAAGTATTAAAGGCTTTATCTGATAAATATCCGCATGGTTATAATAAAGGCATAATACGATTTACAAATGCAAAGAAAGAATTGGTATCAGCGGTACCCATTGAATTGGGTGAATATTCTTACCTGGTAAAAGTAAGTACACAATTGCAAAAAATGGTGAACGATTACGATGAAGATGAGTTGTTCCCTGATGTTGTAGCACCAATTTCAGAAAAGGAAATTTCTGTTGGCGCAGGTGGTGACTTTGATGATTTCGACAAAAGCGATGATGACGATTCTCCGAAAAAGAAATCTAAAGGAAGAGTGAAGAGTGCTGACGATTTGGAATATGGATTTTCTGACGATGACGACGATGATGACGACGATGATGATGACGATGATGACGATGATGATTCAGCCGGAGATGTAGATGATGACGATGATGATGAATAATCTATTATTCTTCAGGAATATTATAAAAAAAAGGATTCAAAATTGTTGAATCCTTTTTTTATATACCGCCTGTTGGAAATAACAGAATGAGTGCATATTTCACCACATAGAATGCCAACACACTTAGTAAAATGAATATGAGGAGCAAAACACCTAAAATCGGTAATACAATCGGCCAAGCACTGCCCTGATGTTTCCCTTCTTCAAAATGTTCGATGGCTAAAATTAAATTCCGGCGATTGGCTTTATAAAATATATCAAAGAATCTGCCGAAAAAAGGAATTAATCCAACAATTCCGTCGATGGTTATATTCAAAATCATTTTTGCAACCGATTTACCGCTTGCACCATTCTGCACCATAGACACTAATAAATAAGCAGAAATTGCATAATCTAATACATCACCTAACCCAGGAATCAAACCGATTATCGGATCGATTCCAAAAGTAATACTCGTTCCGGGAATACGAAACTGGCTATCCATCAGTTTTGTCAGTCGGGCAATTCTTTGCAACTGAGGCGGAATAGGTTTGCCTTCTATTTCAGTATTTTCATTCATCTACGGTTCGTAGGTAATCATATTTAATCCCATCAAATGTTCTTCTTCATAAGATATTTCCAGAAACCCGAAAACGCCACCAGAAGCTTCTGCAATTGCTTTTGCAAGACTACGTAACGATTTCAATAAAGCACGCGCAAATAAATTATCTATCTTAGGTAAGATTTCATTTAGTTTTGCCAATTCATTGGATATCATTTCTGTGCGTTCCGCTACGGGAAGATTTACATATTTTTTTACCGTTGCATCCAACTGATCAAAATAGGTTTGTTCAATATGTTTATAAAAATCAAATAACATTGGGTCACCTGTTGCGGTTCGGATACGAACTAAATGTTCTGACTGAACTTCTTCTTTCGTGTCAAAATTATTATCTGCTCCGCCAATCAGAAATGTAATTAGTGAAGGTGTGCTGTATAACAGATTTCTTTCCTCTTCAGATAGGTGATTGAATTGCATAATAGCCATAAAATATTATTTTTTACAAATGTACACAGAAAAATGGTTTTCTGAAAATGACTTTTCTCATCTAAATGAATGTTAACTATTTGTTATGCCAATTTCTTTTATTAATATTGAATATGCTTAACCATTAAATCAGATACTATGAAAAAAATAATCAATCTTGCCTGCTTTCTCGTTGTTATGTTTGGTTCTACTTCTTGCATAAAAGACTGGCAATGCGAATGTACCGATGGCACTGTTACCAATGTTGTAGAAACATATCCTAATACTAAATTATTAGATGCAAAAAAGACATGCGACACGAGAGCAAGTGACTTAAAGAAGCTAAACTCCAGTATAAGTTGCAAGATAAAGTAGCAACATTTATTATATAATAGAAAACGGCTGAACTTTCAGTTCGTTTATTGTTAGCTTTGCATCAATGAAAAAAATTATTTTAATTTTATTGAGTGCTTCTATCGGCTTGCTTTTTATTGTATCTGCAGCCACCAAGATATACCCTATGGAGCCTTTTGAATATCAGTTTGTGGATATTGGAATTGCTTCTTGGAAGACAGCACCTTTTATCGCCCGTTTTTTTATCGGTGTAGAATTCTTTTTAGGTATGTTGCTGATCTTAAACATCTTTCTTAAAAAGTTTACCTTAAAATTTGCCATAACATTACTCTCTGTCTTTTGTATTTATCTGATTTATAAAATCTATACGGAAGGGAATACGGGAAATTGCGGTTGTTTCGGAGAGGCTGTAAAAATGACACCTTTGCAGGGTATTCTGAAAAATATAATACTGATTGCAGCGTGTGCAGTTTGCTATTTTACAACCGGAGAAGATGGGTGGCCTGAAAAGTGGAAAAAAATAATTATTCCTGTTTTACTGGTCGGAGCCATGTGCTTAGGTTTTTTTGTATATCCTATGGATGCTACCTTTAGTTCTACCATGGATAAAGCGAATATTAATTATAAAGTTCCGCTGGAATTAATGTATGATGCACAACAAAAGGAAAAACCGAAAATTGATCTTACAAAAGGGAAACACATCATTGCATTTTTGAGCCTTACCTGCCCGCATTGCAGAATTGCAGCTCAAAAAATAAATGTGATGAATAAAAAAAATCCCCAAATACCATTTTATATTGCATTAAACGGCGGCAAGGAATTACTGACTGATTTTTTTGACGACACTCATACGCAAAATATTCCTCATAATTTATTTTTAGGACCTAAAGACTGGATTAAGGTTGCAGGCATAAGCTTACCGATTATCATGTATGTAGACAATAGTATTGTCAGAAAAAAGTGCAACGGCAGAGAAATTGATCAGGACGATATGGAAGCCTGGTTGAAAGAATAATCATTGCATCACCAGTCGCTGCGAATAGGTTTTGTAATCATCAGAGGCTGTAAGATAATAAGTACCTTTTGGCAGAAAGGAAAAATCAAGCTGATAAAAACCATTTCCGGACAAAAACTCTTTCATTTGCTTTTCATAGATTAATGTTCCCAATACATCATATAATCTTAGTACGGTTGCGGATGCAAATAATTCTTCTGCTACTGTAAATTTTCCATTATTCGGGTTTGGAAAAACATTAAATTGATTTTTAGTGGCAGGTTGAATAATAGTCGTTATTTCAGGCACTTCGTATACATTTATAATTTCAAAATGAGCTGAATCAAAATCCTTATTGGCTGCAATACCGCGGACACGCATTACATCATTTACCAAAGGATAATCATAATCAATATGTATGTGACCTGTCATCCAAACACCTAGATGCTGACTGAACGGTGTAAGCATGTTCAATATTTTATTATACTCCGTTAAATCAAAAACAAAATTAGACAGTATAAACAACAAATTGTTGGTGGCAGGATGGTGAGAAATAAAACAAATATTGTGACTTTTCTTGTTTGGATTCGTAGCTAATTCGTTCTTTAGCCACTGAAATGTACCGCCGGTCCAGTCCATCAGTTGCGCTTCAGGACCAATGCCCGGTTCCGCTTTATTAACATGATAACGCGGATTAAAATCTAATCCATAAAAAATAAAACCATCGTATTCGAATGAAAAATTCTGCAAATAATGTTCTTTATTCGTTTCCGGATTAAAGGTTCTTGCCAAACGGGTTCCATCATTCCAGTTATCAAAAAATAATTTATCATTGTTATAGGTTTCTTCAAAAACTTCTCCCATTATTGAATCTCCGCAGGCATAAGGTGCTTCATCCTGATAACGAACATAAGGCCAGATATCGTGATTACCAATTACGGGAACATATGGCACCTGCAAATCGTCCATAATTTTTTTACACATCTGGAATTCAGATTTTTCAGCACTGCCTGTCAAATCTCCGGATATAACAACAAACTTTATATTTTTATCCTGTTTGTGATAATTTATCCACTTTACAGCTTCGCGTAAATCTTTTGCGGGTGCACTTTCATCTATATCCGGCATGGTATCATTAAAGAATCCCGGGGTACCGTAATCACCGAACCCTTCTCCGATATGAATATCTGAAATATGAACAAAAGAAAATTTATATACTGCTCCGGGAAAATTTTTATTCAAATCAAATTCACGCATCACCTTTGTTTGTGCAACAGCTAATGAAAAAAATGATAGAAAAAGAAGAGAAAGGAAAACATTTTTTGCACGTAAAATCATATTGGCATCTCTTTTGCATGCTAAATTTAGTTAAATAGTACGAATAATACGTTATCCACAATACAATAGCAGATTCTGTTTGTACGTTTATGTTAAAATCTTAATTTTGTAAAAATAATGTAGCTTATGGGAATATTATTGCAGGCAGCCACCACTGTTTTAGATTCAACAAACTCAATTATGCCGGCAGCAACGGCTCCGATAAAAGAATTATCTGTGCTGGAATTATTGACAAAAGGCGGGTTCATTATGATACCGCTCGTATTGTTTTTAGCGATAGCGTTATTTTTTATAATAGAAAGATGGTTATTTTTTAACCAACGCTCCAAAATCAATGCTAACCTTGTACGCGATGTGTTAGATAAATTATATTCAGGAAATATACAAAGTGCGGATGCATTGTGTACTGCTGATAAGTCTGCTTTAGGAAATGTATTACAGGCAGGTATTTCACAATTAGGAAAACCGATTGACCATATTGAGAAAGCGTTAGAGATACAGTCGAATATCGAGATAAATGAGATGGAAAAACGCATGAGCTGGATTAGTATGATTTCCGGTGTGGCACCGCGATTAGGATTTATCGGTACTATTCTCGGGGTAATAAAAATCTTTTACAGTATCTCTCAAACTGCCGACATTTCAATAGGTTCTATTTCCGCGGGTTTATATCAAAAGATGATTACCTCCGCAACAGGTTTAGTTGTTGGTGTTATTGCATTTATGGGTTATCATTTCTTACTGACATTGATAGATAATTATTCTATGAAATTGCAAAAGCAAATTTTTGAATTTGTAAAAGGCATTCAAAAACCGGTGAAGTAAATTTTTAAACAAACACGTCGTGAATGAAACAAGTTTCTTCACTACGTTCAGAATGACAATTGTATGAATATTAAAAGAAGAAGACCGTTTCACGATGAAGATGCCATGGCATCTATGAACGATATTATGTTCTTTTTGATGTTGTTCTTTTTAATTATTTCAACCATTGCCAATCCGAATGTGATAAAGCTGATGTTGCCAAAAGCCAATACCACTGAGCAATTGGCAAAACAGCCTGTAACCTTATCAGTTAAAGAAGATAAAACCTACTATATTAATACCACACAAATACCATTCGAAGGTTTAGAAAATGCATTAACAATTGCCCTGGAAAACAATCAAGACCCCACAGTTGTACTGCGGGTTGCGGACAATCTTACGGTTCAGGATTTAGTGGATGTAATGTCTCTCGGTGCTAAGCTGAAGCTTAAAATGGTATTGAGTACCAACAAAAAATAATCACACAACTTTTTTAATGAATGCCTGTATATCATAATAGGCTTGCATGGCTTCATCGCTTAATAGGGGTACATTAAAAAAGCCGTGTACTAATTTCTTATAATCTTTGTACAAAACAACATTACAGGCTTCTTTCAACTTGTCTGCATATTCTTTTCCTTCATCTTTCAGCGGATCGTATTCTGCAGTCAGAATAAATGCAGGTGCTAAATTTTTAAAATCTTTGTGGTAAATCGGAGATACTTCAGGATTCAATCGGTCTGCCACATTTGGTGTGTAGGTTTGCTGAAACCATAAAATTGCTTTCTTCGACAGCAAGTAACCTTCTTTGTATTCTTCAATTGAATTAGAAGAAATCTTACCATCAATCCAAGGATAAATTAAAACCTGTGCCGCAATTTGTATGTTCTCATTATTTTTAAAATGATGAGTAGCACAAGCAGCTAAATTTCCACCTGCACTATCGCCGGCAACAATAATTTTGGAAGCATCAATACCCAGCTCATTTGCATGAGCAGC
>DAORIK010000053.1:0-16959 GCA_035438465.1 Chitinophagales bacterium
TCAACTACTCTTTCACAAACTTAGCGGAAGAAGAAAAATCTTCATTTGATATTTTCACTAAATAAATACCACTTGCCAGCGATTTCACATCTATTGAATAATCGAACGTATGTTGTTTAATCACGAAAGCAGCAACAATTTTTCCTGTAATATCTATTACATTAACAGATACATCTTTTGTAAAAGCTCTGTCGAAGTGCACTGTTAGTAATTCATTTGCCGGATTCGGATAAATCGAAATGCCCGCATCCTTTAATTTTGGATTTCTTATGGATGTCGGCAAGGTGGGTTCCAGTTCTCTTTTTATGATAATATTTGGTCGTTTAGTTGTCAATATCAATCTCATAAAATCCACTTGCTGTTTTGTAAAAAGATTATAACATAAATCTGTGGAGTAATCCATATAATCTTCAAACATATCAGGATAATCAATTCCTAAATAAGTATCACTACATGAGTTAATGCTTGTATCGCAAGGATTATTTATAGGGTCTGAAATTTGATTGGCAAAAGCCGCTATATTATTTGGTGTATCGTCAATATAATCATCTAAAAAACAACCATCAGGTGTTAAAGGTTCAATTGCGTCACCCCAAGTATGTCTTAATCCAAGATAATGTCCAGTTTCATGAACAGTTGTTCGACCTTTTGTATACCTTAATCTACCTCTTGCAGACATAGAATCCTTTGAATACCAGTTATCTTGACCAAAAAATCTAAAGTCAATGACAATCCCATCATTATTTCCTCTATTTAAAGCGGAATTTTGTCTTATTGTATCACCACCAAAAATTAAGGTCTGTTCCCAATGAGGAATATTTGCTGGAGGATATGCATAACCACCTAAAGCACCGCATGTATCGCAAAGTGTCAAACATGTTCTGCATTTTCTACTTTGATAGTTCAAATCACATACCCATATATTTAGATATTTGTTTACATCCCAGGACGGCGTTCCAGAGCCAAATAATATAGTAAATAAGTCATCGGCTCTTTTCATATTATCAAATATTGGATTAAAAGTACTTCCAATTGAACCTAATTTTCCTTGTACATGCTGAATACCATTTGTTGCGGTACCGTTTGGTTTAAATTTTGCTAATTCAAATTTAATCTTAGCATTTCCTCTAAATTGTTTAAAATATTCTCTGAGGTTTGTACTATCTGCATTTTTAGCATTAAAATCTCTGTTCAAGGCATCAATCTGTGTTTGTACAATTGAATCTGGAATATTTTCATATTTATTATTTCCAAGATAGACTATATGGACAACCACCTGAACTGTATACGTAGTATCATCTGTACTCCCAATTCTACCATTTGGATTATTTTTTATAGATTGAAATAGTTGTTTGTACTCATTATCATAATCAGGTTTTGCTTTTACAATATCATTTAAAATAGTACTAAAACCACAAGTTTTATTTATATAGTCTTGGGAAAATGAACTTTGAAATAACAAATAAAATACAAAAATTAAACAAACTCTCTTCATGAAATAAAATTTTCATGTGAAGATAATATTTTGAAAGAAGATAAAAAGTTAATTTTTTATGAACTTCTTTGTATAAACCTTTTTATCATTTATTAATCTTACTAAATATACAGAATTAGGCAAATTAGAAACATCTATATCAATTGATTTTATATCATTTTGCGTTTTTTGGTTCATAATAATTTTTCCAGTTAAATCAATTATTTGTATTTCTGTATTGTGCTTAGATTCAATAGAATATTTTATCGTTATAAGATTATTTGCAGGATTAGGTAAAATATCAAATTCGTTTATTAAGCCAATTTCTTTATTGTTTATAAGTGGCAATTTTGGATTAGCAGAAAGTAATGAAAATTCTTTTTGAAAAAATTCAATCTTTTGAGTTGTTGCTTCGATATCAATATCATTATTATTTGCTAATCTATTTCCTGTTGCAGGATTACAAGTAGTTAATTGCCAAGAATCGTTAGGATTTGATGCGCATACCATTGGATAAGCAGTACAAGATTGAGGTCTAACATATTCCTGAGTAGAAAAATGTGGAATACATGGCGTAGGCAAACCATTTGCGTCAAAGCAAATTGAAATAAATTGAAATAGATATAATTGATATAGTATTGTACTATAGGAATCAAACTCATATTGTTGTTGATGATACTTTTTGAAACCATTCCATTTTGTAGATACATTTGCAGAAATTCCTGTTGGAAAATTTGAATTTGAATTAATTGCATTTATAATAGTCGTAAAATCAGCTTGAGAATGGTCGAAGCTTGCTGGTTTAGCGTAAATTAGATGATCAGCATAGCAATTTACAAATAACGCATTATTCATTCCTAAAGGATTCATTCTGTTGATTAACCTGAGTGGACCTTCAAGAGATTGAGTTGATTTCCATGGTGAATTAGGATTGGGGACCCCACTTGAATAATCAAATGGAACAAGTTGATCATTCTTTCCATTTATCATACTAATCCCAACATATTTATCTGAATTATCAAAGAAATCACCAATTTTATTTATGGAAATTGTTGGGTCGGGCAGAATGCTACAAAGTGAAGTCGCACCAATTATTGAGAATGGAGTATCTTTAAATTCATCTAATGTGAAGTAAGTAAAATTTGGATTGTTATCTGTTAAATATGTAAAGATTGGATCGTTATAGTTTAAGCCAGGATCAGCTAAGGCTAAGTTTAATGATGTAAATCCACCGAAGCTATGCCCAAGAGTATAGAGATACGGTGATATATTTATTTTTTGAGAAATACCTGCTGTAAATTTTGCGGCAGCAGTACTATTTAATAATGCTAATAAATCCCATCTTTGCCAATATGAAGATTCAACATTTACATTTTCCGTTAATTTGTAATTAGTTTCTATATATCCATATCTAAATATATTCCCTAAATTTCTACATGTTGAAATGTTTTCGTAATATACAACACAATAGCCTCTCATCAATAAATCTGGAATGCTTAAATAATCCATTGCATAATCATAAAATGGATCTTCGGTATTTGTGCATGTGCCTAAACCATGCGTAACAAGTACGCATGGTCTTTGAATATTATCTTTTGGACGAATTATTATTAAACGTTGTTTGTCAAATCCTAATATTGGTGTTGGTAATATTTTATCAAATTTTTGAGAAAAATTATATTTATACATCTCAAATTTTCCACCAAATAAATCAATTGAAGTTGCATTATTAAAATTTTGATTTATCCAAGGATATGTAGCATTGTTTCTTGCTTTACTTTGGATTTCTGATGCAATCTTTATTAATGAGATATGATAATTAGTTTCATCAGAATTGTTAGAGTTTGTGTTTACAAGGTATTTTCTAGCAACACCCATAAAGTTTTCATTTTCAATTAAACTAAATGTAATTGAATTGTATTGTATTGAGCTCTTGTTATACAACTGATCGCTACAAAGAGTAAGATTGATAAGATGATTTTTTTCATATTGCAAAATTTAGTTAATGCAATGTGTAGAATATTTCTTTAATTTTCCGGTACAAATTTTTGACGATGTTTTAAAAAAATGCTTATAATGTCAGATGGTTTTTATGTATAAGTAATTGTATTTATGCAGATTATGATGTGTAAAAAATTGATATTTTGTCATAAAAAAATGAATATATATTTAAAAATAGTTCGTAAATATTTTTTTAATTCAGAATCGGGTCTTCAGGAAAGGTAGAGATGAGCTTATTTTTACCGCCCATTTTTTGAAGTACTTCCTGCCACATATATTCACTCATTTTAAAGATTTCTTTATATTCTTTGGAAACAATCCAGCTTTCATCCTGCATTTCTTCGTTTAATTGTCCGGCTTCCCAGCCGGCATAACCTGCAAAAAACTTTATGTTGTGCGGCAGAATCTGTTTGGCACGTATCAGTTCTTTCAGTTGTTCAAAATTACCGTTCCAGTATAAATTATCAATGATATGGTAAGAGCCCTCTATTATGTCTCCGTAACTGTGAATGTAATTTAACCTGTCCATACCCACCGGACCGCCATAATTTACAAATGCCTGGAATGCAGGGAAATTCGGTATCATTTCCGTTAGTTTGAAAATGGACGGTCTGTTGAGCACCAGGCCGATAGAGCCTTCCGTATTGTGTTCGCAAATAAGTGTTACTGTCCGTTTAAAACTCGGGTCTTTCATAAACGGTTCAGCGATTAGTAAATCACCTTTTTGTATGTTGAAATCGATACTCATATTTTTATAATCTGTTCAGAATCGAATTTATGTGTTTTACTGCTATTAATCTGTCATAACGTTCTCCAAATGGTGTGTAGTATAACAAAATAGTATAATCATTCTCGGTATCCATGTAAAATCCTTCGGTTATAAACTGGTCAGTGGTGTTTTCGTCATCTCTTTTGTAAACATACATATAATTATAGGTTCCTTGTTTAAATAAAATATTGGCAGCATAACTTTTATCCAGCATGTCATAATGCATCCTGGAATTTTCATCACAGGTCCAGTTGTTAAAGGCACCTATTACATAAAAGTTTCCGTCTGCAATTTTACCATTGAAATCAAAATTAAAATGAACGTTTGCATAATCAGCACCGGTATTATAATTCGGATTATCTAAATTCTCTATATAATACTGTCCGTTTAAATCTTTTATCATCTGATATTTATTTTGTTCTGTTGGTCTTTCGAACAATAAATAGACATCATTTTCATTGTCCTGAATGTCAAATGCGCGAATATTCTGTCCTCGAAATCTTAAAGAACGCAAATCAAAAAAGCGGAATTCCCTTCCGGCAGAAGGAAAGGTGAGTACTCCGTTGAAATCAAAATTTAATTCGTTCATGCCTACAAACTGTGGTTTAATTTCAGTCTTGGCATTATCCCATCTATAGTTTTGCAATACGGTCGCTTTTATTTCCATCTGTGGATTGTCAATATTAAATCCTTTATAATTTACTCTGAAAACAACTTCCTGTAATTTATCTCTTACGGATAAACTTCGGGTGTAAGCTACGTTGGCATCAATCATTACTTTTGCTTCCGCTATCATAAAACGACGGATAAAAATCGGATTGTCTTTGTTGTTTTCAAATACAATCATTACATAATTTCCCGAACGGTTTATTTTCATATCGTTATTGGGGAATTCCAGCTTGTAATGTATATAAGGAATTTTAGTGCCGTTGGAATAATCATAATCATTAATATTTCCTTCTGTAAAACCCTCTACATATTCCATGATGTTCATAGAAGTCGGAGACCAATCGCTCTGACACTGCATTACCGTATAGTAATAGTTTTTAGGTTTGTTGGATAAATCGTCAAAATGCAACTCCAGAGTTTCATTTGAATTCATGTTGAGAATCGGCATGGCCAGATCCGCACCTTTTGGAAAAAGTTGAACCGTTTTTATATTTTGAGAATAAATCTTATTCTCATAAATTACTGCATGACAAATGCTGCTCACACAGGTAAGTAAAACAAAAAATATATGGTGCATCCGTTGCATAATTCAATAATAGCAAATATCTTTCCAAAAATTGTTTTTTTAAAGAAATGACAGTAGTTATATGTTAAAATTTATTTGCTGCAATTAATATGGAATTCAGAACTAAAATAAAGATACCAAAATCATCTTTTTCAATATCACATCAGGATAAAATTCTTTTGCTGGGTTCCTGTTTTACTGAAAATATCGGTGAATATCTTCTTAATTATGGATTTAAGGTCATTATAAATCCGTTTGGTATTGTTTACAATCCTGTTTCTATTTTCTCCGGTTTAGATGCATTAATAAAAAAAAAGAACTACACAGTAGACAATTTATCAAAAAGAAATGAATTATATTTTTCCTTTGATCACCACGGCAGCTTTTCTGACACCAACAAAGATAAAATATTGACAACGATAAATGACCATATTGAAAGGGCATCTGCTCATTTTATCGATTCAAAATTTATTATTATAACGCTTGGTACTTCTTATGTCTATAAACATATCGCACAAAATAAGCTTGTTGCGAATTGTCACAAGATACCAAATACAGAATTTGAGAAACATTTATTAACGATAGAAGAAATTATTGAAGCTTTCGATCTGATAAAAGATAAATTAAAAGACAAGATAATCTTATTTACGGTGTCGCCGGTTCGACACTGGCGCGATGGTGCGGTGGAAAATCAACGCAGTAAAAGTATTTTGATTGAAAGTATTCATCAGTTGACGGAACAGAATCAAAACTGTTTTTATTTTCCGGCTTATGAAATTATGATGGATGAATTACGCGATTATCGTTTTTACGAAGAAGACATGATTCATCCGAATGCAGTTGCGGTGAAATATATCTGGGAGCAGTTTGCCACGACATATTTTAACGATACAACTGCTGAGATTAATAAAGAAATATCAAAAGGCAGACTTATGTACGGGCATCGAACCAAACATTCCGATACTGCGGAAGAACAGGATTTTACTAAACAGAAACTGCAATTCAGTGAAGCATTTAAAACCAAGTTTCCTGATATTGAAATCGATTTTTAAAAAAAATTCCTCTTGATTTTTTAGTTGTATCTTCGGTAGGTGCTGAACTCACTGCTCTTTTTGTATTTTGCTTCCGGCCAGTAACTGCAGCCAGTTCCGATATTTCTGCTGCAGGAAGTAGTACCTGCTAAAAATGCTGTCATCAGCATAAAAAGTACTAATGCTTTTAAAATACTGAAGTTTCTGATTGGATGTTGATACGTGTTTTTCATGGCTTTATTATTTATGATTTGTTATTGATATAACAAAGTTGCCATGAATAAAATAGCCCGATAAAATAAATGCGTGAAAGGAAAGTAAAATGAGTAAAAGGTTTCTCAATATGAAAATATAAATTTCTAAACCTCAAACCGAATATAAACTACAATGCTTCAATTGTTTTTAAATAGCCCGGAGATTCTCTGTTTTTGGAAGCCTGTTCGTATCCGTAAGCCAGACTTATTATTTCTGCTTCTTTATACTTGCCGGAAATAAAAGATAATCCAACAGGCAGTTCATGTACTTTGCCCATAGGAACCGTTATATGTGGATAGCCTGCCATCGCGGCAGGAGAACAAAAATAAAATCCTGTATCATAATCACCATTTACTAAATCTATACAACAAGGCAAACCAATAGTAATACCGGCAATAGCATCCAGTTTGTTTTCAGTCATCAAGTCATCTATTATTTTTCGTGCTGTACCGGCTTTTTCTATAGCTTCTTTATATTCCGGGCTTTCTAATCCGCCTTTTGTGTCGCATTCTTCCAGTGTTTCCTGTTTAAAAAAAGGCATTACTGTTGCTTCATGCTGTTTATTAAATTCAATTACTTCCGCCAGTGATTTTACTTTTGCATTTGCATTTTTAAGATAAGTATTCAATCCATCTTTAAACTCATACTTCATCAACGTAAATTCTGCCTCGCTTAAGGCTGCCGTAGCTTTTAATAATTCAATTTCAATAATAACAGCACCTTCTGTTTTTAATACTTCTATAGCTTTCTTATACAATGCAACAACTCCTTCATGTCCGTTCAGAAAAGATTTTTCAATTCCAATTCTTTTTCCTCGTAAACCATCAGTCTTTAAAAACTGTGTATAATCTTTTTGTATTTCTCCTTTGCTTTCCAGCGTCACTTTATCATCATAATCAATGCCAGTCAGTGCAGTCAGTAATATAGCAGCATCTTTTACAGTTCTTGCCATTGGTCCCGCTGTATCTTGTGTTTTAGAGATGGGGATAATTCCACTGCGGCTCAATAATCCAACGGTAGGTTTTATACCAACAATACCGCAAAAAGAGGCAGGAGCGGTAATAGAACCATCCGTTTCCGTACCAATAGCAACGACACATAGATTTGCAGCAACTGCAGCACCGGAACCTGAACTCGAACCACATGGATTTCTGTCAAGTACATATGGATTTTTTGTTTGTCCGCCTCTGCTGCTCCATCCGCTGGTGGGTCTTGTTGACCTAAAATTTGCCCATTCACTCAGATTGGTTTTTCCAAGTAAAACAGCACCGGCATTTCTTACTTGCTGAATGATAAATGCATCTTTTGCCGCAATATGTCCATTTAGTGCAAGAGAGCCTGCAGTCGTCATCATTTTGTCACCGGTATTGATATTGTCTTTGATTAAAATTGGAATACCATGCAGCGGTCCTCTTACTTTACCGGCTTTACGTTCGCTGTCCATTTTATCTGCAATGGCCAATGCATCCGGATTTAATTCAATCACCGCATTTATTTTGATGCCATTCTTATCTATTTCTTTGATGCGTTTTAAATACCACTCCGTAATCATGCGGGCAGTATATGTGCCACTTTTCATTTTTTGCTGCAGTTCATCCACCGTTATCTCATTTAACGGAAAATCATCTGTTGCTAATAACAGCATCTCTGTCTGTTTCTCTTTATCATTATCCTTCTTTTTTTCAGATGCTGCAGTTGCTAGAGAAGTTATAGCCAAACCGGCTACAGAAGTGCTTTTCAGAAAATTTCTTCTGTTCATAAACTTGTTTTATAAATGATCTTAAACTGTATAATCTGAATTTACTCAGCTGTTGTTGGATCGATGATATGAGTCACCTGACTCACAGAATTAGCGGGGAAACCACCTTGTTTTGCATGCTCTCTCACCATTTCCTCATTTGGAGCATTGTAAATGCAGTAGATTTTGTCGGCGGTTACATAACTATGTACCCATTGGATTTGCGGTCCCATATTACTCAATACTCCGCAGGAAGTCTGTGAGATTCCTTTCAGTTGTTCCGGAGTTAATTTTCCGGCACCCGGAATTTCACGTTCAATTACATACTTAGGCATAGGATTATTTTTTTAGGTTATTTATTAAAGTTATCATTTATTATTTATTCAGCATCTTTTCAATTTGTCTTCGGTGTCTTAAGATATGTACAATGGCATGTTCCATCAACTGGTCAATATCAAAGTCCTGGCCCCAGGAAGTATGGATGACATTTGCACGTATCTTACGCCATGTAAAATTCCATTTATTGCTTAATGTTTCTTCCGTATAGGTTAAAACATGATTTAGTTCATCAATCGCTAGTTGTGGAGTGTTTACCGGATAATGTAATTGCCGGGCTCTGTATATTTCTTTAAATTGCTGACGAATAAGGGATGCATAACCAAATCCTGCACGCACTACATGGTTCATAATGGTTTGTACGGAACGACAGTCGGGGTCTTTGGTTTTACTGTCGATAATTTTAACGTAGGTTTTCGTGTCAATGGTTTGCAACAAAGCCTGCAATTCTCTTACCGCACGTTCGTATTCATCCATAAGTGCACCTATTGCACCTTCTCTGTATTTCTTTTTTGCCATGGTTTTATTTTCTTTTATGTACGAAATTTTTCTTTTTTAGCCCAAATCAATAATAAATATATAACGCTTATTACAAACAAACTGCTGATGATAAATAAGTAATTTTTTAAGTAAGCATAAAAATGAATGCCAATCATCATATAAAATGAACCGGCGCAAATCTTAAGGATACCTAATTCAAGATTTGACCAGGTTGTCTTTGTTTTTAAAATATTCATATCAGTTCAGTTTAACAACTAAAGTTACAACTATTTTTCTGCCGAATTCTAACTGATTATGCTCAGATACTAATCAAGGTTGCGATGTTGTTGAAGTTGTTTTAATTTTAAAGAACAAACAATTTATATGAAAAATTATTTTTCTTTCAAATCGATATTGTTGGTATGCATGCTGACAACAGGAATTTTGTCGTGCAATAAAGAAAAAGGAATTAATTCGAACTCAAAGGTATTTAACCGTACGAAATTCAGGCAAAATTTGATAAGTCAGATTTCAACTTCGGCAGCTACTCAACCAAGAGGTTATTGCTTTATCATTAATCAGAATGGACTACTGGCAGATTCCGTTTCGGCAGGTGTAGCTGCGGTTGATGTATCCAGTGGTTCTACATTTAATATGAGCACGAAAACTGAAATTAATATTGCCAGTGTAACAAAAATGTTTACCGGAATTGCAGTTCTTCAGTTAATCAAAGCCAGAGGAATTACGCTGAATACAAAAATCAGTAATTATCTTCCTGCTTACTGGAATTCAAAACAAGAGATAAAAGACTTGACCTTTGAAGAGTTACTCACACATAGTTCCGGTTTAACACAATCAAATACTTCCTGGGATTCTATAAGAGTTACTGCGGGCAGAGGATTAGACAACTCTCTGAAACCAACGGATGTATATGCAAATATAAATTTTGCCATTTTTCGTGCCATCATTCCGTTTATGAATGATAAGGCCGATGCTGTTGCTAATGAGAATAATTTGTCGCAATCTAATTTTGAATCCTGGATGTCATCTAAATATATCGAGTATATGCAAGACAATGTATTTACTCCAATGGGTATTAGTAATGCTGTGTGTTCAATTAACCCTTCAAAGATTACTTCATTGGCATATAGTGAATCCAATGCCGTACCTGCTGCAATCAACAGCACATCAACAGGCGACTGGACAGAAATCTGTGGCGGAGGCGGCTATTATTTATCTGCTTATAACTTAGCAAAGGCAATGGCATACATAGCACAAACCACTACAGTGTTAGATCAAAACCAAAAGAATGAAATGGATGCTAAATATTTAGGATGGGACAATGAAGATTCTCCTATGACTTATGCAGGTCGTGCAAACGGAAAGGATGGTGCTTTACGATGGGATTCCAACAGCAGCGGTTTGCAAGATGCCGGTGATGCAGGATTGCAGACTTTAGTTATGAAGTTTCCCAATAATGTAGAGTTGGTACTTGTCATTAATTCAATCCCGGGTGCTTACCGAAATTTATCCTCTTTTGTAAGAGTTGCTTATGATAATGCCTGGGAATAAGCCCGGATAATTATTTTTTTATGTTAAAGACTATTTCTATATTTAGTCTGAAAAAATAACAATATGAAACAATTAATTTTCATTTTAACATTGGTATGTACGTTTGATACGTTTGCACAACTTACCTTAAACGGTGTAACGTTACCAGCAAAAAAAGGTGATCTCGTTCTGAACGGCGGCGGCGTCCGAAAAAAAGCATTTTTTAAAGTGTATGTAATAGGGTTGTACCTGCCTCAAAAAAGCAAAGATGCTGCAGCTATTATTAAAAATAATACAGAAATGACTGCACAACTGCAAATCACCTCATCGGTTGTCAGCAGCAGTAATATGTCAGAAGCAATAGAAGAAGGTTTTGAGAAATCCATGAAAGGGAATACTGCTCCTTTGAAACCTAAGATAGATGCATTTATTGCCACATTTAAAAAAGAGGAAATAAAAGAAGGAGATGTCTTTGTGCTAAATTATGTGCCGGGTGTTGGCGTTAAAACATTCAAAAATAATAAACTGGTTTCTACCATCGAAGGAGAAGACTTTAAAAAAGCATTGTTTGGTATTTGGTTAGGAGCGGACCCTATAGATTCAGGTGTTAAGACAGGATTATTAGGAAACTAATATTTTTATAATATAAAACTTTAGGCAGTGTTGAACAAACACTGCCTTTTTAATGCCTGCAAATCCATTTTCAAATATTATTTTTACAGAATTATTCAATCCAATTCAAATTACAGAACAAAATATCTATATATGAAATGCTCAAATCTTATATTCCTGGTCTATATTTCTTTAATGCTTAACAAACCATTGTTTGCAAGTGATAAGATAATTCAGAATCCATTTATTACAAAATTAAATGAACCGGTTGATTATGGTAAAGTAACTGCAACTGATGTGGAAAAGTATGCCAATTATGTACTTATGGAAGTTAAAGCAGGATTTTCCGCTATCAACAATCAATCGTCAGAAACATTTGATAATCTTTTT
Source organism: Chitinophagales bacterium (assembly GCA_035438465.1). Taxonomy (GTDB): domain Bacteria; phylum Bacteroidota; class Bacteroidia; order Chitinophagales; family JADIYW01; genus JADJSS01. Next base: position 11,872 of record DAORIK010000053.1, read on the forward strand.
GGTGCCGTTGAAGAACTGAATACAAAAATTGCGGTAGCTTATAACAATTGTCATATGTTGTATTGGGTTTCTCCGGATTCGCTCATCAGAGAAAAAAGTTTGCTTGGTTTTCAATTACTGGATTCAATCTCTACTGTAATATATTCTGACAAGAATATTTACAAAAAGATGCTGCGTTTTAAATCTTCAGATTTATATAAAGAACTAAAAGGATATAAAAAAAATCTGGCAGATGAAATGATGCTCAATTTCGAGCAAACAGGTGTAAATCTTAAGGATGATAAATTGGAAATTTTCAAAAAACTGAATCAGGAAATTAATCAGCTTTCATCACAATATTCTGAGAATATGAATTCAACAAGTGATGTATTAACACTGGATGAGAATGGTACAAAAGGTTTGCCGGAAGCCTTTAAACAAAATTATAAAGTTGCAGATAATAAATATGAGATTCCAATTATAAATGCAACCAATGAATCCGTAATGAGTAATGCCTCTAACGAAAGTACAAGAAAAGCATACTATCTCAAATTTGTCAACAGAGCTGCCGATAAGAATCTGATTATACTGGATAGTCTGGTTAAGAAAAGAGATGAACTTGCAAAATTAATGGGGTATCCGACTTATGCTGCCTTTAATTTGGTACCCAAAATGGCAAAAGACCCCAAAACTGTCTGGAAATTTATCAATGATTTAGTAAGCTTATCCAAAGGCAAAGCAAAAGCAGATATTAAGCAACTCTTAATCGAGAAGAAAAAAGATTTTAAAGATGAGAAGAAGATTACTTTAAACACTTGGGACATTCCATATTATAAAAATCAGATTCTTAAAAATCAGTATCAGGTGAACAAAGAGGAATTGCGCGCTTTTCAGCCGATGGAACAATGTTTAAAAGGCATGTTTGATATATACCAGCAGCTGCTTGGATTGGAATTCAGGAAGGTGAACAACCCATCTGTTTGGCATGAAGAAGTGGAATTATATGAGGTTTACGAAGGAGATAAATTGAAAGGAAGATTTTATTTAGACCTTTTCCCAAGACCGAATAAAGAAACATGGTTTTATGGTGTTCCGCTTACAATGGGGAAAGCTACACCACAAGGATATGAAGTTCCGGTATCTATGCTTCTGGGTAATTTTACCCGTCCCACCAAAACACAGCCATCTCTGCTAAGTCAACGCGAATTAAATACTCTATTTCACGAATTTGGCCACATCGTTAATCAGATGGCCTATCATGGAGAATATTCCTCACAGGCTAATTCAAAAGCAGATTTTGTTGAATCAATGTCTCAGCTTTTTGAAAACTGGCTTTGGGATTATGATATTCTGAGTTCATTTGCAAAGAATTACAAAACAGGGGAAGTATTACCAAAAGCTACTTTTGATAAAATGAAAAAAGCCAAGAATCTTTCATCAGGATTGTCTTTAATAAGTTCTTTACGAAATTGTATTTATGACATGAATCTTTATGATAAATACAATCCGGCAAAACCGGTATCAACGGATAAATTGTGGCAGAAAATTGATAAACAATTAGGCGTAATGAAATATTATGTACCCGGCACGCATCCGCAAGCCGCCTGGATACATATCAATACACATCCTGTTTATATGTATGGCTATTTATGGTCTAATGTATTCGCGCAGGATATGTTCACGTTGTTTGAAAAGAACGGACTGAGAGATACTAAAACAGGAATAAGATATCGTGAACTGATACTCGCCAATGGAACCCAAAGAGATATATTGCAGGCAGTAGAAGAGTTTTTGGGCAGACCTTCAGACAACAAAGCGTATATTAAAAGCCTTGGATTGGAATAACGGAAGAAAATTATTTTAAAAATTTTCGTCTGATGATTTCTACTAAACCAATGGCAAGAAAACCGGCAAGAGTAGTATAGATTGCCGTGTTTCTTTTTTTATCTAATGCGGTATTATACCATTCCACGTCGTCTGCATCGGTGATGTATTCTTTGTTGTTGTATTTCAGCGAAAAGATTTTAATACCTTCGTTTGTAACCTGCGGATTCTCTTCCGGACTATATGCCATCGTTATTTGAGCACCTTCAGGAACTTCATTGATAAAATCACCAAAATCAATTTTGGTTGGAATAAAAGTAGTATTGGCTTCTTTTAGGATGATGTAATGACCAGCAGATGACCCGGATGGCAGTGATATGTTATTTCCGGCCTGGCTGAGTGTACCGGTAATATGTGCCAGCTTTCCTTTTTCTGCTTTTTGATGCGGATGCGTTAAATAATCTTTCCAGAATAAAAATGCTACTACAAATGCCATGATGGCAAGTGAATGTAATTTTAATAAGGAAAATAATTTGTCCATGGTGTTGTTCGTTAAAATTAATTCTTATGCATTAAATTTCGTATTTGTTTTTCATAATTCAGCTACCGGATATATGGTATTTATCTTCTGTAAATTTGATAATAAAGCTTATTGTTTAATACAAAACTCAAAAAACAGGTGAAATACTCTTACGGATTTTTGAATAAGTTAATGGTATAATCCAATAATTTTATATCTCCGTATGCTCCATGACCCGGAACAACAATTTTTACATTCGGGTATTCTTTCTTTACGCTTTCAACAGTAGCAGACCACTCTTTAATAGTTGCATCTCCTAAATATCCTTTACTTGCGTTTAATTCCTTTATCAAACAACCACCGAACAGAATATTTTCGCGCGGGAAATACCCCACCACATTGTCTTTTGTATGTCCCTCGCCGAAAAACTTTATAATTACGTTAGCTTCACCGACTTTTAAAATAAGTGAATCCCTGAAACTGTTTTTGGGAACCACGAGATTGTTTTCTTTTGCCAGTTCTATGGTTTTGTAATTTGCATAAGATGGAATTGCATGTTTGTCAAACGCATTCAGCCCGCCTAAACAATCATCGTGGAAATGAGTTGGAATAACAGCGATAATCTTGCATTGAAGTGTTTCGTTTATCCATTTTATTAGCTCTTCCGAACTTTTGTCGTTAGTAGGCGTATCAAAAATAATTACATCCTTGTTGCTTCTCACGATGAGGCCATTACACGGTACGTTTCCAAAATCATTGGTTTGTTTATATGAAACATGCAGAAAGGTATTTTCAGAAATTTGCGTTATGCTCAAGTTTTGAGATGTATAAAGTTTTTTGGGTTTAAACGAAAGATGTTTTTGAGTACTGCAATTGGAAGTTATTATGGAGATTAGAATTATCAATAGTGTATTCAATATAACCTTCATATTATTTTGATTTTTTAAATGATACAATTTACTGAATCCGTTTTGGTAAGTGTGGAATAAAATTATCTGTTTTATTATTTATATTTTGTAATTTTAATCAACAGAGAATAGCTCTAACAGATTTATGTGTCGCTTATTTTTAATGATTCTAACAGCACTGCTCTTTTTTCAGAACAGTTTTGGTCAGACAATTTCTTCTCAAAAGGGATTAACCACCATTGTTTTTACCACCACATATGCGATTGTCACCGTTTACTTGCCGGATGACTTACAAAACGGAGATAAAATTTCCGGAACATTTACCGTTTTTAATGAAGGATTTTCGGATGCACAGATGGAAAAATCGCTGGAAGAAGTTCGACAGTATAAATTCAATTTTTCCAATCCGGAAAATCAAACAAGTATACTCCAAAAAATGGTTAGTATAAACCCAAATCAACTTGTAGGTCTGCTTCCCTTAAAAATCACTTCTTCTTTAATTCTTACCTTAACCGAATCAACCGGAAAAATCTATAAAGCTGTAATAAAACCTAGTATGGCTCCTTCTGTTACAGTGGACGATTGTCTTTCACCTGAACACTTTTTATTAGATAAACCTTTCAGGATTACCGGAACTTTTGATGGCAATGCAGCGAACACAAGAGTAACGATAGGAGATGTTCCAATTCCTATTTTGGCGGAATCACCACGGCAGTGTATTGTTCAGATACCTGAAAAAATGAAGATTACAGACACGATGGAGCTTAAAGTACTGGAAAACTTGCAGCTTAAATGTAAACAACCTGTTATTCCTGTGAAGATGATTGTTGGCGCGGAGAAAATCAGTGTGAAGAAAGGAGAGACCACAACAGTATATCTGACAATTAAAGGATTAAAAGGAATGGAAGCTCCTTCTCATTTAACAGTAGAAAATAAAACACCAAAGATTATCACTTTAAAAGACGGGAATAAACAGGGTATTGAAATTATACAAGGTATGTTTAAAGGCAGTTCTGATTTAAACATGAATTTTACAGTGCAGGGAATTACATCCGGTACATTTGAGTTGGATTTTAATCTGGAGATACCTGAAGATTTTCCTCCTGAAATTGAGAGATAGTTTTATTCTTATCTATCTTCTTATTTTTATCAATCTTTTACACAACGAACAGATACAGCCATCTCTTTGGTTATATTATTTCTGCCTACGTTGGTACTGTTCCATCCTAAACTTCGGAACCATGCACTGTAATCATTGTAGAAAGTAGATGACCAAAAGTAAGCACCATCGTTTATATGTAAAAATTTTCCGTTTTCTAATCTGTAACCTGCGGGCAGGCATGAAAACCCACTGCTATTGTTTGCGATATTCGGTACTGTCCATAAATTAACCGTATCTTTCATCACACTGCCTGCTATGCTTGCATTTAAATAATTTACCAATATTTCCCAATCATTATCTGTAGGTACATGCCATCCTGCAGGTGCTAATTTTCCGTTATTCACTGCATGCCAGTTATAGAGTTTTCCGTAAATAGAATTGTTTGCCGAGTCCATGTTATAATAACACCAGGCCGGTGTTTTTGCATTTGTATTATAGATATTTGACCATGCAATACTGTCTTGCACTTCCTGTATAATACTACCATCCTTGTAATGCGTAGTTTTTAAATTCTCTTTCATCCAGCATTGTGTTCCAATCTGAATAGTATTGTATGTATTTCCATCTATATCTGTTATTGTGCCGCAAATATTAGTAGTTGTGTCTTGTTCTCTACTGCAAGAGAAAAGATAAAACAGGATGATTAACAAACAAATATTTTTTAAAATTGTATTTTGTAATTGACACATTCTTTT
>DAORIK010000054.1:0-1278 GCA_035438465.1 Chitinophagales bacterium
AGTACTTTTTCATCAGCAACAATTCGTCTCTTGACATGGTTCCTTCCGACAAAATAGTCTTATTTAGGTTGGAAACTACCGTCAGGTAATTCTCTATTTTTTGTAAAGCGTTTCTTATTTCCATCTGATTTCGTAATTTGAACTCGAAATTATAAGCTAATGTACAAATTTCATACATGTTTTTAGAACCAAATGTTAATAAGTCTAAAACCGGCTGGATAGAAGTTGTCTGCGGTTCCATGTTTTCAGGTAAGACTGAAGAGCTGATCCGTCGTTTAAAACGCGCCAAGATTGCCAATTTAAAAGTCGAAATTTTCAAACCACAGATTGATACAAGATATCATGAAACAGAGGTCGTTTCACATGATTCCAATTCCATTACCAGTACTCCCGTTTCCAGTTCGCAAAATATTTTATTACTTTCAAATGACGTGGAAGTTGTTGGAATTGATGAAGCACAATTTTTTGACGATGGTTTGCCGGACGTGTGCGACCAACTTGCAAACAGAGGAATCCGCGTTATTATTGCAGGCCTCGACATGGATTTTTTAGGCAGACCATTCGGACCAATTCCTGCGCTGCTGGCAAAAGCGGAATATATTACCAAAGTGCATGCGATTTGTGTGCGGTGCGGTGCGCTGGCAAATCATTCCTATAGATTGGTGGAAAGTGACAGTAAGGTTTTATTAGGTGAGAAAGAAAGCTACGAACCAAGATGCAGAGAATGTTTTGAGAAAGGTATTAATAATATTGAATGATGAATGTTTAATGATAAAAAAATTTTAAGATGAAACTTGCCGGCATAGAATTACCAAAAAAGATAAACTTAAATGATGTTGACTTATTCTTAAATGGTGCCGCAATTCGTTCTAAATTTTTTGTGCAGACATACATCATATCATTATACTGTGCTGAAAAAATTACAGATGAAAAAATTGCAATTGAAAGTACTGTAGAACGTAGTTTACGAATGCAAATTATCACACCATTAGCTACTTCAAAAGCAGTAAGTGAAAACATACAAAATGGCATGAAAGACGGCTTAGGCAGTTTGTATCATCAGCAAAAAGACCTGGTGAATGATTTACGAAAAGTTATTGAAAAGTCGGGCGTGCAATATAAAGACATCATTGACATTTACTACACTACTAAAGGCGAATTGAAATTATACATGAACGATAAAGAAATTTATTCCAATAAAAATGGGAAATTATTTGCAGAAACTATTTTCAATATGTATGTAGGACAAAGGCCAAAAGACAGAAAAATAAAAGAAGC
>DAORIK010000054.1:1378-16839 GCA_035438465.1 Chitinophagales bacterium
CTATTTTCAATATGTATGTAGGACAAAGGCCAAAAGACAGAAAAATAAAAGAAGCATTATTGAAAGGATTTTAATAATTAACAATGAACAGTTAACAATGAAAAAGATAATCATATTTATACTTGCAACACTTTTTATTCTTATTGGATTTATTGCATTTAAAACAATCACTGCACCGAATCTGCAGTCAAAAGTTAAATACAATTCTGCGCCATCCTTAGACAGTAATTCTTTAAAACATTTTCAGCAAGCTATCACTTATCAGACTATCTCATTCGGCGATGCTTCAAATTGGGATTCTATACCTTTTATCAATTTCAGAAAATTTTTAGAAACAACATATCCATTAGTACATCAAAAATTAGAACGTGAAATTGTAAATAAGTACAGCTACGTATATAAATGGCAAGGAAAAAATACTGCATTAAATCCATTTATTCTCATGGCGCATCAGGATGTTGTGCCAATTGAAGAAAGTACTATAAAACAATGGACTTGCCGGCCTTTTGAAGGCACAGTAAAAGATGGTTTCATTTGGGGACGCGGAACTACAGATGATAAAATAAATTTGATTTCTATTTTAGAGAGTACGGAAAAATTATTGCAGGAAAATTTCCAGCCGGAACGCACAGTATATTTTGTATTTGGTCACGATGAAGAAATTGGTGGAAAAAACGGAGCCGTAAAAGTTGCCGAATTATTTAAACAACGCAACATCAAAGCTGATATTATTATTGATGAAGGTGGAATAATTACCAAGGAAAAGGTTCCCGGATTATCAAAGCCTGTTGCCTTAATTGGTACTTCAGAAAAAGGATATATGTCGCTGGAATTATCTGTAAATAAGAAAGGCGGACATTCTTCACAACCTGAAAATGAAACTGCGATTGATATTTTACTGAAGGCAATTGTACGATTAAGAATAAATCCATTTGAAGCGCGGTTTGTAGAGTCAACGCAGGGTCTAATGAAACACTTAGGTCCCGAAATGGATTTTCCGAATAATATGGCGTTTGCTAATGCGTGGTTATTCAAACCATTGATTATAAAAAATTATTCTAATAGTGGAACCGGAAATGCAATGATACGAACTACAGCAGTACCTACTATTGTCAATTCAGGAATAAAAGACAATGTAGTTCCAACGTTAGCGACTGCTGTTGTAAACTTTCGTTTGTTACCCGGTGACTCTGCTGTATTTGTTGAAAATAAGGTACGTAAACTTATCAATGACAGTCGTGTCATGATAAAACATTATGATGAAAATATTTCAGAAGCATCACCCACTACGCCCACAACAAGCATTGCGTATACACTTGTAGATAGTATTGTAAAAAAAAGCTACAACAATGTTTTATCTGCGCCGTTTTTATTGATTGGTGCCACAGACTCAAGACATTTTACAACTATTTCCGATCATATTGTAAAATTCAGTCCAATGATGGACCCAATAGGTTTTCATGGCATCGACGAGCGCGTGAGTTTAGAAAGCTACCAGCATTCGTTATGGTTTTTTGAGCAATTTTTGAGAAGTTGTAAATGAGATGATGAACGATGAACAATTAACGATGAACAATTCTAAATATAAAAAAATATGAACAAGTGGAAAGTTGGATTTTTTGTTTCTCTGGTGCTTTTTTTATTAGTTCTTTTTTCTTATTTAGGAACGCAACATCTGATGCGATAGAAACTGTAGATAAAAGTTTGGTACATTCTTATACAATTATTGATATTCAATAATAAATAAAAAACAATTGTTAATCGTTCATTGTTAATTAATTTTCTGTCTTTTCACTTCATACAATGCCATTGCTGTAGCAACAGATACATTATACGATTCTAAGTCAGCATTCATTGGCAGTTTCACTAATTCATCCAGCAAGCGAATCACAGGATTTGAAATACCTTCATCTTCTGAACCTGCCACAATTGCCAATGGCATTTTGGTATTTGTTTCATGTATAAATTTTTCGGCAGTGCCATCTAATCCTATCACTTTAATACCATTATTTTTAATATCTTTTATTGTAGCAATAATATTATCAACTCTGCAAACAGGAATTTTTAATAATGCGCCGGCTGAAATTTTTACCGCCACATCATTTATGGCAGCACTTTCTTTTTTAGGAAAAATGATGGCATGCACTCCCAATCCTAATGCGGTTCTAGCCAAAGCGCCTAAGTTTCTAACGTCCGTTACATTTTCTAAAATGAGCAATAAGGGCTCTTCACCTTTGGCAAAAACAAAATCTATAATTTTTTGCACTTCCTGATATTCTATCAATGCCGTAAATGCCAAAACACCCTGATGATTTGCTTTGGATAAAGTATTTATTTTTATTTCAGGCACAAACTGATAATACACTTCTTTCTCTCTGCACAATTGAATGATTTGCTTCACCACATCACCGCTTGCATTTTTCGACAACAATACTTTTTCTACTTCATTATCAGACTGAAGTAATTCGAGTACCGGATTTCTGCCTGCGATGAGTTGTTGTTTCACGTTTATGAATTAGAGAATTGTAGAATTGATGAATTATAGAATACAAAGTTAATGACTTAATCTATTTTTCTTATAAAATAAAAAAGCTGCTTCTTGCGAAGCAGCCCAAGATAGTTCTAGACCAGTTGGGGGTGTAATACTATTTCTTTAATAAATCTCTTATTTCTGCTAATAATTTTTCCTGTGCGGATGGTTCCGGCGGAGCAGCAGGTGCAGCGGCCTCTTCTTTTTTTGCGGAGTTCATAGCCTTAATTACCATAAACAATGCAAATGCAATGATGATAAAGGAGAAAGTGGCTTGAATGAATTTTCCGTAAGCAATTACTGCCTTTCCAACAGTAACACTTAGCCCTGAGAAATCAACGCCACCGGTCAGTACGCCGATAATCGGCATAATGATGTCGCCGACTAACGAATTGATGATTGCACCAAATGCGCCACCGATTACTACACCAACAGCTAAATCAACGACATTGCCTTTCATGGCAAATTCTTTGAATTCTTTTAACATGCCCATAACAAGTATTTTTAGTTAAATCTAATATACTAAAAAAAATCTGATTTGTATCAGAATTATCTAAATACCTGCATAGGAACCTGTTGTGTAGGATCTAAGCTTCCACTTTGTACCAATGTTGGAAACTCAGCATTTAACTGCTTTTTAAATGCTTCATCCTTATACATTATTGACAGCATATCCATACGTTTCACTAATTCTTCCGCTGATTTCTTCTCACTGGCATAGAGTGCGGCAAAATCAGTTTGCAAATTGTAAAAACGCAAACAATCTTTCAAGTCTTTTATAAATAAATCTTTTATTGGTTTTGCTTTTGCACCGGCATCTGCTCTGTAATACAAATCTATCCATTGTACACTCAGAATATTAAAGTAACGATTGTTCGGTGTATAGTATGGAGCATTCACGTACTGAAACTCTTTTCGTGCCTGTTCCAAAACTTTTAATGCATCTGCTTTTCTATTGTTCTTAATTAAATCGTCTGCAATACTGAAGTGCACACTCTTCAGCGTATTCATAATTCGTGATGAGTTCTCATCCACAAACATTTCACGCTCTCCCAGACCACCATATTTGAATTTCTTCATTACAATATCAAAACTTCTTTGCGTATTCATAGTATAATAACCTCGCTGATTTTCTTCAAACCTGCATGGCACCAGACGTAAAATTTGTCCTTCCTGTATCAGATACTTATCCAATCCATTATAGTAAACACCTTCCACTGTATTAGAGAAACATATTGGCCGACTCCAATCAGCCGCTGCTACCATTGCCAGTAATGCCAGGTCATATTTAATAATTCTGGATTTTCCCAAATCCCAGGTAATCTCATCCACAACCTTATCTTTGAACTGATCCGGTACAACATTGTATTTTTCAATCGCCGTTTTATCTACCTTAAGTTTCAGTTTTGTAGTAGGCAAATAATTTACTGCTTCTCCTCTGCTTGTTTGTGCCTTAAACTGTTCATCATCACTCAAAATAAATGCCATTATATTTTGAATATCGTAGTATTGAGTTGGATCTGCAAAACCTGACTGATCATTAAACTGAATCATGTCTCTGTTGTTGCCACGGTATTTTTCATCGGTAAAGTCTTTAAAAAACGGAACAGGACCTGATTTATTAGAAGCATGATGCAGGAAGTTGATATACCAGTCTACTCCTAATAAACTGAGATTCACAATTCTTACATCTGTTCTGATACCTTCCACTTCCTGTGCATACCATAACGGATAAGTATCATTATCACCTTGTGTAAACAATATGGCATTTGGAGGACAACTTTCCAAATAATTGGCTGCAAAATCACGAGCCATATACCTGCCATGACGGTTGTGGTCATCCCATCCGGCTTTACCCATAATATATGGTACTACCAAACAAAATATGGTAGCTGCAACGGCGACAGGCATAGCAGGGAATTTTCTGCTTCTCAAGAAATCAAAAATGGCTGTTACCGCTAATCCAATCCAGATACAAAATGCAAAAAATGAGCCGGCCAGTGCGTAATCTCGTTCACGAGGTTCTCGTGGTGGCTGGTTGGTATATACAATTAATGCGATACCGGTTACAATAAACAACAATCCAAAAACAATAGTCTGTTGTTTGTTTTTATTATACATATAGACCAATCCAATAATACCGAGAATTAGCGGTAAAAAATAGAATTTATTTCTTGCTTTCTGGTTCAGTATTTGTTCCGGCAATCCTTCCTGACTTCCAAGATGTATATTATCAACAAATGGAATACCACTTAACCAATCACCATTCATGCGTTCATTTCCGGGAGTTCCCTGTAAGTCATCCTGTCTTCCTGCAAAATTCCACAGGAAATACCTCCAATACATATAACGCATCTGATAATGAAAGAAATAATTTAAGTTGTCGCCGAAAGTTGGTTTTCCCTGATAGCCTGTCCAGTACTGATACAAAGCAGCCGCACTCTCACCGTCATTTGTGGGTCCCATACGCGGAAAAATCATCTCATCTTCCGGATTATAGGTGTAATCAATTTTTTCTCCTTTTATTCCGTATTTCTTTGTTTTTAAATCCTGATAATAATCCTTCCCTTTGGATTCATACCCTGTTGGCTGTGCATCAAACAAAGGTCCTTTTATTAAGGCACGGGAGCCGTACTGTTCACGGTTTAAATAAGATAATAAGCTAAATGCATCTTTAGGTGCATTCATATTAATTGGTGGATTTGCTGCTGCACGAATAGGAACCATTATATAAGATGAGAAACCGATAATGATAACCAGCAGACACATCAAAATTGAATTTAATGTTCTCACTGTCACCAATTCTCTGTTATCTAATCTTGGAGATGATTTTTCAAAGAAGTAAAAAAACAGACGCGGTATACCTCCAAAGAATCCCCAGAATATTGCCTTGTCATTCTCATAATTAAATCCAAAACGTAAAATCAGATACCCAATTACCCAAGCAACTATTGAGCCCATGAAGACAAAGAATCCTGTAGATAATACTGAATACATCAGGATAAGATTGAACAGGAATACATATATAGCAGTATTATTGTCTTTTTTATTTCCATAATACAATGTAAAAGAAATCAGTACTAAAAGTGAAATAAGATAAAATAACACACCTGAGTTAAATGGCAACCCAAGCGTATTGACCATAAATAATTCCATCTCTCCGGCTTTTACAGCAAGAAACTGAACTACACCAATCTGCACAATACCGAGTGCAATAAAACCAATGCCAAACATGACAAGGAATCCAAAAACACTTGGTTTAAATTCTCTGAAATAATAGACTAATACTGCAACAGGTATTACTAATAATGACAATAAGTGAACACCCAAGGATACACCAATCATGTAAGCTGCAAAAACCAGCCATCTGTCTCCATAAGTTTCATCTGCTTCTTCGTTCCACTTCATTACAGCCCATAAAACGATAGAGATAAAAAACATAGAAGATGCGTATACTTCACCCTCAACGGCAGAAAACCACATGGTATCTGAGAAAGAACAAGCCAATGCACCTACTGCACCGGAACCAACCATGGCAATTAGATGTGACATTGTAATTTCTTCTCCTTCTTTTAGTATTAATCTTTTAGCAACTAACACAATGGTGAAATACAGAAATAAAACACAGCCTGCAGACATAAGTGCTGACAGGAAGTTGACCATTATCACCGGATTAGATGGATTAAACAAGGTAAATATTCTGCCTAAAAGCATAAAGAAAGGAGCACCGGGAGGGTGCGCCACCTGTAACTTATATACGCAAGAAACGAATTCTCCGCAATCCCATAAACTACCTGCTGACTCGAGAGTAGATGTGTATTGCCAAAGTGAGATTGCAAAAACAATAAACCCAACTACGGAGTTTATCAGTTTGTATTGTTTGTTCATTAACTGAATTTTGAGCAAAAATAGAAAAAATAAGCCGTTTTTAGGCTGTTCTCAGTTGTGAATAAATGTAAATGTTAATAAAGTAAGATATAACAGTACTTTCTGCTAATGATAAGAGGAGGCTCCGGATTGCTGATATAATTTTCGTTTAGCCTTTTTTTCTTTACGTGCCTGTTTTGCCTCTTTGCCTACACCCCAGGTTCTGGAAATATTGAACCCGATATGAATATCACCCTTCCAGAATTTTCCCGTTGTTTCACGCATAAATCCCGTTTCGTACATTGCCTGTGCATTCGTAATCTGGAATTGAAATACGTGTCCGCCCGTTACAACATCCAATCCCAATGCGAACGCATCCTGATATCCCTGACGTGCCTGCTTGTTGCCGATTCTGGCATAATATTCTGCCATGAAGTGCATACGTTTGGATAATTTTACGCGGATACCGGAACCAAGCACGAACATAGTGTTCTTTTCCTGCAATGTTGTTACCAGATTTTTATGCGTTACCGTAGGCATGAGTTGAAATGAAAACCAATCATTAAACTTTCTGGCAATCATTAGTTGGAAAGTGTAAGATAACCTGGAGCTGAAATAATTAGTTCTGTTTTGATTTTTATACTTTGCAGTACTGATGGCCATATTTGTATAAAGGCACATGGACAATGGTATTCCCTTTTTCTTTTGTTCTAAGAAACGATATTTGACATACCCGTCAAATGTTTTATTATATGTATTTCTGCCCAAACCGATAGTTAGATTATCTAAGATACCATATTCAAAACCCAAACGAATAGATGCCTGATCCAATCCAAAAAATTCTCGCCATCCTGCATTTACTCTTCCGAAGCGATGCGAAATAATCATCGCCATTGTTTTTTTGTTTATCGTTTCAATGGTTTGTCCGTTTATTAAATGAGTACCACCGAACGTATTATATATTTTAATTTTCTTAGGGTTTACTGCCGGTGTATTTATAGAGTCTATCACTTCTAATTCATCTAAAAGTGAAGCGGGTTCTGCAGATACTGAATCCGTTCTTAAAACATAGATAGTATCATACCTTACCTTATATATGGTATCATATTGTTGTGCTTTTAGTGTGAAACCGCTTATTAGTATGATTAATAAAGATAAAAAATTTTGCATAAAATAATTTTAACGAACATAAGGTGCAAGCACCGCATTGATATCTATTGCAACAGAATTACTTATTTTTTTGAGATAGTCATTCGGGACTTTTATACCATAGTCAGAAAGTTTGATACTGAATTTTGATTTTACGATAATTTTTCCGTTTGAAATCTCGATCGTTCCGGTTTGCTTAACCGGGTTGCTTACACCATGAATGGTTAATTTTCCATCTACCACCACATCATACTTTCCATTCTTCTTATAATCCAAAACGGTGTTGATTTTCCCGTCAAAGGTTGCATTCGGAAACTTATCAGATTGCAGATAATCATTATTAAAATGATCCTGCATAGCTTGCTTTTCAAATTCAAAACTTTTGATTACTACTTTAAAAGCGATATCGTTTGTTTGAGTACTTAAGATACAATTAGAGGATTTATTGTAGGAAACAATTTTCTCCATAGGAGCTTCAGATGTAAAAGTTATACTCGCATTTCTGGTGAAATATTTTTCAGTTTGTCCAAATGCAGCATGCAAAATCAGAAGTGCGAATATGGTAAAGGCATATTTCATTTTCATCATTATTTAGTTATTCTTTTGACCTTGTTTTATCCAAACTTCAATATCGCTGATGGAACATTTATCCAGTTTGGCAGCATCACGCGGCATTGACAATGCCTGTCCATTCTGTTTAATTGAATTCACCAGTACATCCGGATATTCATACAGATAAATCCTAAGATTATTATAACCTTCCAGCACCAGTCCTTCCCCATATACCGGCGCATTTACCAAGCTGTGGCAATTGTAACAATTTACTGAAAGTATTGGTACTACATCTTCTGAATAAGACATTAATCTGGTGGTATCACACGGTAAATCAGGATACAGGTACTCTTCTTTATCGTAATAACAGGAGGTTGTTACTAGAGTACCGGAAAAGCATAATGCTAGTATTATAAAAATTTTAGCATTAGTCAGCATTGTTATAACTCTATTCATCTTCATAATTAATTATTTAATGCTCCTTCCTCTATCCATTTTCTGATTTGTATAATCTCACAAGGCTGCATGGTAACTATTCCAGTAGGCATTTTCTTAACACCTTCTGTTGCTGTAATAGACTGATATAATTTATTACTATCCACCATCGATTTTATTTCTCTGTAATTGCTAAGCAGTACATTTCCCGAATTATAACTACCAAAATGACAACCTGTACAATATTTATTGATTAAGGGTGCTATATCTTTTCTGAAGGTGTAATTTATAGTATCACAGCGACCATCACAGGCTGTATTGCGAGCACTGTCGCGAACCCATCTAACTATATTTTCTTTTCCTTTTTGCGGAAGTTGATAATTAAATAAAGGTGGCATCGGAATCAAATCGAGTAAGTATAGTACACGACATAGCTTACTGTTTAAAGGATCTCCGGGTAATACAATATTTTTCCCTTTCACTTTTGAATTCATGATCGCATTGTAATTCGATAAGTCAATAAATGCTGCCGGCCCTTTATTATCGTGACAACCCGGAACTGCACAGGTCGAATTAATGTATGGCATAACATCATTCACAAAATAAACTTTATTGGGATTGGTATCACACGGTGGCAATGATGCAGGCGGTGAGATAGTAACAACATCAGGTTCATGCTTACAGGCAAAAAGGATGGCAGTAAGCATAACAAAAATCAAAGTACCTTTTACTGTTTTTAATTTACTATGGAACATTTGTCTATTTTAATTTCTGCAGGAATCATAAATGTGTCATCATTAATAATATATCCGCTGTAAATTCCTTTTAACTTTATCTTACTGTTTTCTTTGAGTTTTTTTACTTCATTCTCGGTATCGTAATCACAATTTGCCACAATTATATAATTTCCTCCTGAGTCAAAAATTACCGTACAAATACTGTCTTTTACTTCCGTTTTTTTGATGGTTCCCGACAATTCAATTATTTTATTTTTATAAGTAACATCTGCATCTTTGGGGCTGTTAGTAAAATCAGAGAACATTTGTGTATCAGTTATAATTATATCAGGTTGTTGTTTTGAAATATCTTTTACCGGTTGAAAATAGATAAACGCCAAATAGATTATTCCGCTGAACAAAACAGTAACAGTAACAAAAAACAGAATTTTGTAAGTTTTGGACATTTTAACCAAACACAAGATGTTTAAAATTGTTTAATAGTTGTATATACAACTAAGATAAAGTTTTTTTAATGAATGAATTTTCTAAAATTTTCGTTTTTTATAAAAAAAGCTATAAATTCGCACTCCAAAATGACCGATGGTGTAACGGTAGCACAGAGGTTTTTGGTGCCTTTAGTTGAGGTTCGAATCCTTGTCGGTCAACAAGTCTCCCGAGTACTCGGGAGACTTTTTTTATTTCAGCATCCTTCATTTGTTTTTTCAAAGACATAGATTAAACTGCTGTAATTCCCTGTTTTCTTTGCATCACGATTGGATAAAAACCCGGAAATTATGGCTTTAAAATAAGCCGCAAGTTTACCTGTACCTTTATGCCATTCGCTTCGCATGGATATATAATAGGCATCTAAAAATAAAGGATACTGTTGTTTAAAGATGAAATGGTGCTGTTCTGCTATTTGCTTAATATTTTTTGGTGAGTAGTGATAAATATGACGGGGCACATCTAAGCCATCCCAGTATTTCCCATATTTTTTAGCATCATAACTTTCAATATTCGGCACTGCAATAAACAGTTTACCGCCCGGTTTCAGCCAGCTGTTGAAATAATCTATCTGTTTATGCAAATCGTGTATATGTTCGAGTACATGCCACAAGGTTATAGCATCAAACTTTTCTTTTTCAATGTTTACGGAATTTTCGAGAGAATAAGTATCAACCTTATTTACATTCTTTGCTATTTCGCGTGCCTGTTCATCCGGCTCCACTCCTTCCGCAAAGATGGGATGCTGTTTGATAAAACCCAGAAAATCACCGGTGCCACAGCCAAAATCCAACAAGGAAAAATCCTGTTGTCTGCCAACTGAATTTTGTATGAGTTCCAGTTTTTTTCGCATCATATAATGACGTGCATAACGATAAATACTTTGCACCAATCCGTTACTGTGACTGTTATGTGACATATAATCCGGAGAAGTATAATACACCCCAATTTCATTTACTGCTGGGCGTGGATTAGTGAAAATAAATCCGCAACTTTTACATTGCACGATATCAAAATATTCCGTAGAATAATTGTCTTTTGCTTTCAAGTACAATTGAAAATCAGAAGCATTGCAGCAATAACAATTTTGAATTATTTCCATTTTTGAGTCGTGAGTCGTGAGTCGTGAGTCGTGAGTCGTGAGTAAGAATAAATACTTATTACTCAAGACCTTTTTGCTTACAACTATTTTATGTGTTTCTGAATTTTTTAATCATTTTAACCACTATAGGCGGCAATATATCGTTTGCCAGATTCACCATAGAATTGAATACTTTCATCTTACCCGAATCTTGTCCGTCGCGTGTAGCAAAAGTGGTAGTTATCCTTGCTTTATCACCTACATTTACTTCCCCTTCAGGTCTTCCGTTTGTATAATAATACAAGGCGATGGAACGTCTGCTTCTATCCGGAGGACAGGTGAGCGGGTCGGGTAAACCATGCCAGGAATAATCTGTTGTTGAGAACATTGCGAGGCGGTTGAATGAGGGCAAAATTTTCGTTACACATTTGCTCATATCTTTTTCCCATAATTCAAAATGTCCTCCATATTCTTCCTTCCAGTCTTCATTTAAATATACCAGAATATTTAAACGTCTGTCCAGTTTGGTTAGTTTATGTTTGTGAAAGTCAACATGCATTTTTAAAAAACCGCCCGGTTTAATTTCATGAAAACCGCCGCCTTCAAAATATGGATCCGGAATCAATGTTTCTTTTATACCTGTAAGATTTTGGAGAAACTCAAGAAATGGTTGTGAATTTAAAAAATGCACAAACGCTTTGGTAGTGGGTCCAAACCGATACTCACCTTTTGTAGCCAGTTTATGTTCATTTGGATTATCGTACTGAATATCTTCCTTTGATTTTCCGATTTCAGGAAATTCGCTGATTATAGTTCTCAGCATTTCAGGATTAAACAAATCATCATAATATCCACTTGCAAAAGGTTTTGCATTTACATACTCTTCATGTTTCTGTTTTCCAAACTCCAGTAATTCAGGAATTGTTTTATTATTTAAAAAATTCATTTCCGGTTTTTTATACTGTAAAAATACATAATTACTGAATTAGAGTCCCTATATTTTCATTTATAAGAAAAAAAGCTAATTTTATAATAACATGATTCCATGCAATAATATTTATCTTCACGATTCAATTCATCCATATGTCATCTGCACAACCGGAAATCAAAAGAGTAACCACGCAAAAGCTGCGTGAAATGAAAGAGCGTGGAGAAAAAATATCCATGCTGACGGCTTATGATTTTTCTATGGCAAAAATATTAGATGATGCCGGTATAGATATTCTGCTTGTAGGTGATTCCGCATCCAATGTGATGGCGGGACACGAAACTACGCTTCCAATCACACTAGAGCAAATGATTTATCACGCGCAGAGTGTGGTACGTGCCGTAAAACGTTGCTTTGTAGTAGTAGATTTGCCATTTGGTTCTTACCAGGGAAATTCGAGAGAAGCATTAAACGCATCTATCCGTATTATGAAAGAAACAGGCGGGCACGGTGTAAAACTGGAAGGTGGTAAAGAAGTAGGTGAATCTATCATAAGAATATTAACTGCAGGGATTCCGGTAATGGGTCATTTGGGTTTAACGCCGCAATCCATTTATAAATTCGGAACGTATACTGTTCGTGCAAAAGAAGAAGTAGAAGCAGAACGTTTAATAGAAGATGCTAAATATTTAGAAAGTATTGGATGTTTTGGATTGGTACTTGAAAAAATACCTGCTGCTTTGGCGAAAAAAGTATCAGAAAGCATTTCCATTCCGGTGATTGGTATCGGTGCAGGCTCTTATGTGGACGGACAAGTGCTTGTAACACATGATATGCTGGGTATTACACACGAATTTAAACCTCGCTTTTTGCGTCAGTATCTGCATTTGTATGACGATATCAAAAAAGCGACACAACAATATATTGCTGATATAAAAAGCAAGGATTTCCCGAATGAGAAAGAACAATATTAATTAAGCACCAGTTTTAATATTCTTTCTATTTCATCTGCACCTTGTCATCAAAAAAATAAATATTTTCATTGCTTAAGTTAAAAGATTTAATTAAGATGAAACTTAATTTGTCACTTTTTGATGCCAAAAAGAAATACTTTAGAATTCACGAACTCAATAAAAAAATATAGATATTGAGTAAACCAAAAAGCATTTTTATTGTACTAAGGAAATTTTGATTCTCTTTTCAATCGAATCAAACCGCTGATAAAATGAACACAAATGCTAAAGCTATGCTTCGTTCATTTTACAGCTATTTCTTCGTACAATAAAACACTAACTCTTTTGCGGTTTGGTGGATTACAATTTCGGTCTGTAATTTATTACTCTAAGAAAATCTTATTACTTACCACTTATTACTCTTCTAATATGCCCGCACATTTTTCCCTTCCATGTAATTAATAAAAGCATTTAATGCTACTTTGTTACCACCCGGCGTGGGATAATCACCGGTAAAATACCAGTCACCTAAATTATTCGGACAGGCTATATGTAAATTATCTATCGTTTGATAAATCACCTGCACGTCTGAAAAAATATGATTTGGTTTTACAATATTGGCAATCTCCAGCGAAATATCTTCATCCGTAAACGGTGCATACACTTCTTTTACTAAATTCTGTATCTCAGCCGCAGGCTTTTGAATTTCTTCCTTACAACGTTTATATAAATCCTGTAAAAAGGAATTGTCTTTCATCTTCCATAATTGCACGGCCGCCTGGAATGCCACAAAACTGCCCATTTTACTCATATCTATACCATAACAATCCGGATAGCGGATTTGTGGTGCCGATGAAACCACAATGATTTTTTTAGGCTGCAATCTGTCTAACATCGTCAGAATACTTTCTTTCAATGTTGTACCACGCACAATCGAATCATCCAATACCACTAAGGTATCTTCGTTATTTTTAACCAGGCCGTAGGTAACATCATATACATGCTGCACCAAATCGTTACGCGAAGAATCATCGGTAATAAACGTCCGCATCTTCACATCTTTTATCGCAATTTTTTCTATACGCGGCATCACTGAAAGTTGCTGATGCAATGCTTCTGTCGTTTTTATATCCCCGTTGTTGAATGCCTGTAATTTTTTCTGAATATGCTGCTTTTGTATTTCTTCCGTCATCCCGATAAATGCTACTTCCGCTGTATTGGGTATATAAGAAAAAACCGTATTCTCAACATCATAGTTCACCGCATTTAAAATGGTTGGCACTAATAATTTACCTAACGTTTTTCTTTCCTGATAAATTTCAAAATCACTGCCACGTGAAAAATAGATACGCTCAAAACTGCATGCTTTTCTTTCCAGTGGTTTTGTACATTCTACTTCGCCAACACTACCATCTTTTTTAATAATCAGCGCGTAACCGGGTTTTATTTCCTGTACTTTGCTGCGATGTACATTAAAGGCAGTCTGTATCGCCGGCCGTTCGGAAGCTACTACTACTACTTCATCATCTTTGTAAAAGTATGCAGGACGAATACCATTCGGGTCGCGCATAACAAAAGCATCACCATGACCAATCATGCCTGCCATCGCATAGCCTCCGTCAAAATCTTCCGCAGAATTTTTTAAAATCTCTGCTACATTAATATTGTGTTCTATCAGCGGAGTTATTTCGTAATTGGATAGTCCGGATGGTTTGAATTTTTTAAATAATTTCTGATTTTCGACATCGAGGAAATGCCCAATCTTTTCCAACACCGTCATCGTATCAGACATTTCTCTTGGAAACTGTCCCAAGTCTACCAGTTTATCAAACAACTCATCTACATTTGTCATATTGAAATTTCCGGCAACAATCAGCGTTCTGGTTTTCCAGTTGTTGGCGCGGATACGCGGGTGACAATTGCTCATATCATTGCCGCCATGAGTGCCGTAGCGCAAATGTCCGAGCAGCAACTCGCCCATAAACGGATAGTGATTTTTTACGAAATCAATATCGTTCAGTTTTTCTTTTTCTTTATCAGATAAATTAGCGAATGGCTTAAAAACTTTATCAAAAATAGATTTAATGGCTTGTTTGTCCACGCTGCGTTCGCGATCGAAATACGATTTTCCGGGTTCGGTATCGAGTTTTATGGTAGCGAGACCGGCACCATCCTGACCACGGTTGTGCTGTTTTTCCATCAGCAGGTACATTTTATTCAACCCGTAGTGAAGATCGCCGTATTTTTCCTTGTAGTAAGACAGCGGTTTTAGCAGCCTGATTAAGGCAATTCCGCATTCGTGTTTTATTTGGTCGCTCATTTCCTGTTCGGAAAAATTGGTATGCGCAAAAATACGCTTTGTTTTTGAATGAACCGAATTTGAAATGTAAAGTATGGATTATGAATGTGGATATTTTGATTTAAAATGGTAAAAATGTATATTTGAATAATATGAACTGAAGGTTTGCCTATACAACACACTGTAGGTTGTATAAGCGAAACTTTGGTGCTTAT
The DNA here is from genome assembly GCA_035438465.1 of Chitinophagales bacterium. Taxonomy (GTDB): domain Bacteria; phylum Bacteroidota; class Bacteroidia; order Chitinophagales; family JADIYW01; genus JADJSS01. Next base: position 16,611 of record DAORIK010000054.1, read on the forward strand.
ATAAACGAGTTAGCGGCAAGTTTGACACTCCTCAATAAAAAAAAACAAATAATGAAAGAAATTAAAGATCTACAATTTGGGTTTAATGATGCAGAAAACTACAAAAGACCTGAGAACAAAGATGTTTTCGATAAATATTTTTTACGCACAACAGAATTCGTAGAAATTTTCAAATCTTCTACAAATTTTATAATTGGTGAAAAAGGAACTGGTAAAACTGCATATGCAA
>DAORIK010000055.1:0-2106 GCA_035438465.1 Chitinophagales bacterium
TGCTGCTCAAACTCACTGTCGGTGGACTCGAACATCCACAACTGTTCACCGTTATTGTTCCAGTAGCAGTTGCCTGAGTACAGGTTCCCGTTGTGGTTACGGTATATGTAAACGTGCCTGTAGCACTTGGTGTACCACTTATCGTGAATGTGCCGCCTGCAAAACTGCCGGTAACTCCTGTAGGTAAGCCCGTTACGCCTGCTCCTGTTCCACCTCCTGTTACAGAGTATGTTATATTCGTTATCGGCTGACCGGAACATTTCGTTTGTGCATTCGTACCACCTGCTGAGGTTAATGCTATCGCTGCATTTGGATTTACTATAATAGTTCCTGTGGCGGATGCCTGCGTACATGTACCCGTAGTCGTTACGGTATACGTAAACGTGCCTGTAGCACATGGTGTACCACTTATCGTGAATGTAACGCCTGCAAAACTACCGGTTACTCCTGTTGGTAAGCCTGTTACACCTGCTCCTGTTCCGCCACCCGTTACAGAGTACGTGATATTTGTTATCGCTGTGCCTACACATTTTGTTTGTGCATTCGTACCGCCTGCTGAGGTTAACGTTATCGCTGCATTTGGTTTTACACGGATCGCTTTAGTAGCTACTACACTTGGTGTGGCACCTTTATATGCTATTAAACTTACCGTAAAATTACCTACTGTATTAAATGTAGGAGTAACCGTAGTAGTGGAAGTAGATGTTCCCGGAGTTCCGCCACCTATCGTCCAACGCACCGAGTCAGGGTTACCGCTCGAGGCTGTAGATGTATTCGTAAACGTTAATGTACCTCCCACACACACTACCGTATCACTCGCCGTGAAACTCGCGGTGACAGGTGCTACAACATTACTTTTCACATTAATATTATCTACATAAATGGAGTGTCCATATCCACCGTAGTTTCTAAAAATAATCTGAACATTTGGTTTGTTTAAATAACCAGCTGGAATTGCTACAGAATCAGTTCTCCACTGATTTGCTTCCGGATAAAATTCGTCTCCTTGTCCCGGCATAACAGTTGCCAAAGCACTATCACCTTTTCTGTATAAACTTAAAGTACTTGTCTGACAATTATCTGTTATTAATACTTCTAAAGTATCCCATATCCATTTTGGGTTTGGCTGTTGAATACCAATACCTGTACCAGTAGGGTTATAATATGGCGCATGAGCGACATCGAATTTTAATTTTGCATCAGAAACGCCTGTTAGATTCATCTTATACGTCATGATATCATCTCGCTTGAAACCGCCGTCTAAAGTTGTGTTATCAAATTTCATAGTACGATTACCAACACCATAAGCACTATAACCATTTACACCTTCCCAGTTAATATTCTGGTTACCATTTCTAACCACTGTTTCCCATCCTACAGGCGGGAAGAATGCACCTTCAAAATCTTCTATAAGCGGGAATGAACCGGAAGAGGAAATTGACACGCTTACATCTTTTGTAATAGTATTTGTACCTCTGGAGTTTGTAACAGTTAAAGTAACTGATTTTAAACCACCGGATGTATACGTGACATCTACAAATTTACCGATACCGGAAGATGGAGTTCCACCCGGGAATGACCATGAATAGGTAGCTGATGCCGGAGAAGTAACCGTAAATAAAGATTTATCTTTAAAACGAATTGTTTTGGAAGTACATAAAACCTGAGTCTTGGAAGAGTCCGTAAAATCAGCAACCGGTGCCGGTATTACTCCACTGCATGTTGGTGAGGTTTTTAAGGGAACTCTGAACTGACCTGAATTCATAGCAGCCCACATTCTGTCTTTTTGGTTTAACGTAAACATACTATAGACATTATCATTTGTGTAGTCCATATAATTCATAAACATATCACCATTAGGTCCGTTGTTACAAGTTACATGTGGAAATGCAGGGGAGCCTGAGTTTGCAGCTTCCTGTGTCGGAGTATCTGCTACATAATCCGTAGCACATGAATCATCCCCCCAAATATGACGTAATCCCAACCAATGGCCTAATTCGTGACATACTGTTCCACCATGATTATAAGGAGCTGTTGCTGCACCTGTTGTTCCAAACCATTGTCTTCCGCAAACGACTCCGTCATTATAGTCAAATCCTGTTCCGG
>DAORIK010000055.1:2206-16679 GCA_035438465.1 Chitinophagales bacterium
CCAAACCATTGTCTTCCGCAAACGACTCCGTCATTATAGTCAAATCCTGTTCCGGCACCGATACCATCTAAAGTAGTCAATGTTGGAAAAGATGCGTAAGCCAAAACGGTACCTTGCGGTGTTGGAATGAAACCGGGAATTACCCAGATATTACAATAAAATTTTGGATTCCATATTGTTGCAGGTTTTAATGTATCTTCTATGTAAGTTCTTCTCCATTGAGCGGCAGTAGCTCCACCTGCACCGATTGGAGACGGTAACCCGATAACACGTGTATTGATTCTATCTATTCCGGGTTCTGCTAAAACATTACCGTTAGGATCCATTGTTGCCTTACACCATTTGATTTTGGTATTAGCTTTTAACGGAAGAAAAACGGATGGAATACTGCCAATATATTTACTGATTCCAGCAAAGTTAGAATCCAATACAGTAAATTGAGAATTTACCTGTGCCTGAGAAATATTGTAGGTTGTTCCGGGTGCAGGGTTTGTTGCTGAATAAAAACAAACGTGAACGATTACGGGAATAGTTACCGAATCATCAATCATTCCAATTCTATTCTGACTGCCATTGTTATGCAATAACTGGTCAATTTGTTGCTGGAAACTATTTTCCCAAGAAATCCCCGGTGTTACAGTACCACATTGTGCTGTTTTTGGATTTCCATTTTTATTTCCCGAAGAAAACCCCAAAACAACACCCAAACTCAATAATGTTGTAAAGATAAATTTGTGCATAAATTTCATATTTAAATACAAAGTTAAAATTCTAATTCACTTAATCGTTAAAAAACCTAAATAATTTTTGAAATTAACATTAATTTTTTATGCAGATTTTCTGTTTATTTTGTAATAAATTGTCTTACCAAACGACCTGATTTAATATTACAAAATGAACCAACTTCAACACGAGACATCTCCCTATTTACTACAACATAAATCTAATCCTGTAGACTGGTTTCCATGGTCTGAGGTTGCATTAAGAAAAGCAAAGCAGGAGCACAAACTGCTTATTATTTCAGTAGGATATGCAGCCTGTCATTGGTGCCATGTTATGGAACATGAAAGCTTTGAAGACAATGAGGTCGCAGGAATTATGAATCAACATTTTATTTCTGTAAAAGTAGACCGTGAAGAACGACCGGACATAGACCAAATCTATATGAATGCCGCCATGATAACAAGTGGTCATGGTGGGTGGCCCTTAAATGTAATTGCTTTGCCAGACGGGAAACCGATTTTTGCCGGCACTTATTTCCCTAAGCAGAACTGGATAAAGGTATTGCTGTATTTTGTTGATTTATATAAAACCGAAACACAAAAGTTAGTTGATCAGGCAGAACGCATTACACAAGGATTGCACAGCATAGAAAATATTCCTCTTTTTCAGCAGGAGCGGTTTTTTGACAAAAAACTACCGGATATAATTTGGCAAAACTGGAAGGACAAAATTGATTTTGAATTTGGCGGAAGAAAAGGTGCCCCAAAATTTATGATGCCCAATAATTATGATTACCTGCTTTGTTATTTTTATCAGACAAAAAACAGTGACGTAGCAGAAGCCATTAAAATTACTTTAAAAAAAATGGCATTTGGCGGATTGCATGATGTGCTTGGTGGTGGCTTTGCCCGCTATAGTGTTGATGCTGAATGGAAAGTACCGCACTTTGAAAAAATGTTATATGATAACGGACAACTGATGAGTATTTATGCACAAGCCTATCAGCTCACAAAACGACCAATGTATAAAAGTGTTTGCCATAAAATGTTAGATTGGCTGGAAAGGGAAATGACTGATTCCAGTAGCGGCATTTATTCTTCTTTGGATGCAGATAGCGAAGGTGTGGAAGGGAAGTTTTATTGTTGGGAATACACTGAAATAATTGAAGCCGTAAAAGAATACAAAGATGATTTTTTTTCAGAAAATAAACTTTCAGAATTTATTACTGACGTTTACAATTTAGAAAAAAATGGCAATTTTGAACATGGCTTGAATGTACTCTTTCGCACAAATGACCATGAATATTTTATTGAAAAATACAACATCAGCAATGCAGTATTTCAGGAAAAACTAAACGCTATTCATCAGCTTTTATTCGAAAAAAGAAAGCAAAAAGTGAGACCCGCAACTGATGATAAAATTTTGACGGAATGGAATGCTATTACCATAAAAGGCTTGTGTGATGCATACAAAGCATTTGGTGATGAACGTTACAAAAGAAAAGCAACTGACATTACCAACTTTATTCTGCAACATTGCAAAAAGAACGATTATCGCTTAGACCGAAATTACAAAAACGGAAAATCCACCATCAACGGATTTCTACAGGATTATGCGTTTTTCATAGAAGCATTGATTGCCTTGCATCAGATTACATTTGAAGAAAAATACCTGAACGATGCAAAAGCATTTACAGAATATGTGCTGACGCATTTTTACAATAAAAATAACGGCATGTTTTATATCACTTCTGATTTGGATGCGGCTTTGATAACACGCAGTATGGACAGTAGCGACAATGTTATTCCATCGGGAAATTCTACCATGGCAAAAAATTTAGTTTTACTCAGTAAATATTTTGATACCCCTGAATACGAGCAAATGAGTTTGACAATGCTGAATAATGTTTTAGATGATGTAATTAAAAATCCAGTCTATTATTCTAACTGGGCAATTGTACTGGATATGCATTTGAATTTAAACAAAGAACTAGTGATTATTGGTGAGGATGCACTACACAAAATGCAAAAAATTAATGCATTATATTTACCGGATGTCTTAATTACCGGATCAACAAAACCAAGTAATTTACCATTATTGAAAGACAGATTTATTCGTGGAAAAACATTATTTTATGTTTGTGAAAATAAAAATTGCCTCCTACCAACTGAAGATGAGAATGAAATTGTAAATTTGATTGTATAATAGTTTAATTTAACAAGATTCTTCGCTTTGTTCAGAATGACAAAAAAGGCATGAAAATTCTCATCACAGGCATAACAGGTTTAATTGGCAATCATTTGATGCAAGTGTTGCTCCGGCATGGGTATAATGACATTCGAGGGAATTATTTCTCGAATCGAAATCTGGATGAGTATATATCCCAAAATATTGAAATGATTCAGGCTGATATTGCCGATGAAAGAGCGTTGCATAATATTACAAAAGATTGTGAAGTGGTGGTACATACGGCGGCACGCGTGATAGATTTCGGCACAAAGAAACAGTTTTATGAAGCGCATTATGATGCTACAAGTTATTTATTAAAAGATGCTAAGGCAAATCATGTAAAGCATTTTATTTATGTAAGTTCTGTTGGAGTGGCGAGTGGCATCGTCAGAAATAAGGTTATTCCAGATGAAACGACGCCATTAGTAAAAACAGGCGTTCATTATGATGATGCAAAAATTGATACGGAAACTTTAGTGAAAGATTTTTGTACTCAAAATAATATGATATACACGATTATAAGACCATCCGCGGTCATCGGTAAAGGAAGTGTTTGGGTTTTAGAGCCGCTGAAAAGAATTGACACTGCACTTGGTTTAAAATTAATTGATAATGGCAAACAGCCAGCTTGTTTATTAGATGCAGAAAATCTGGCAACCGGAATTTTTCTTTGTATCACCAAAGAAATTGCAAAGAATCAGACTTATTTTTTTATGGATGACTGGAATATTTCGTGGAAACAATATTTTACTGACTTAGCTGCCATGAAAGGAAAAAAGATTGGCAGTTCTATTCCGTTTTGGTTAGCATACTCATTAGCTTCTTTTGCTGAATTTATATTTCCATTATTTGGCAAAAATCCACCAATAGCAAAAAAATCTGCACAAGCAACCGGAAGAAACCGGCTGGTATCTACAAAAAAAGCACAGGCCGAATTAGGCTGGAAATCTTTAATTACTTACGAAGAAAGTATGCGAAGAATTAAGGAGAGTTTGGTTTAATTTTCTCGTAAACCTATCTGCTACAAGCAGAAACGCAAAAAACTACTTATTTAACTCATTAATCTTATCTTTTATTTCTTTAGTGTTCCAGTATATGTTTTCAACTTTGGATTCAACAACATTACCTTTCTTATCTAACAAATAAGTTGTCGGAAAACGACGGATTCCTATTTGTTTCAGTGTTTTGTCGCTCTTTAAAAATGGTAAGTCAATTTTTAAATATGCTTTCACCTGTGTTGAAATATCAAATGATTCATCTGTAATTACAATTACCTTCAAGTCATTTGCAAAATGATTTTGTAGTTTCATCAATTCAATCAATTCCTGTCTGCACGCAGTACACCAAGATTGAAAATAAGTGACAATCAGCACATTTCCTTTAAAATCATTTATACTAACTGCAGTATTTTTTTCATCTCTCAGAACAGATTTCTCAAACGGATGACTTGGAGCAATCCTGCCGCTAAACACCACAAAATATAAGGTGTATGCGAATACCGGAATCAAAAACAAGGGTGCAAATTTCTTTCTCATATTATATATTATTAATCGCATCCATAATATGCTGCGCATTTTTTTTGTTATTATATTTTTCTTCCAATAAAACTTTACGTTCGCGAATCTCCTTTTCTTTAAACTCCTGCTGCATCAGTTTATTTATAAGTGTGGGTAAATCATTCTCTTCTGCAATATACACCAGACTTTCCAATCCACTGCCGGCTAATGCTTTTTCATTAGAGATAACAAATCTTGCATTGTACAATGAGTTAATCAATTTTAATTTAACGCCGCTTGGATTTTCTGCCATTGCCAGACAAATATGTGACTGCTGTATTAATGTGTGCAATGCTTCATTGGAAGGATTTGCAATTAACTGAATGTTCATTCTTTTCTGAGTGTCTTCGGAAATCTTTTTCACAAAATCAACCAGCATTTTATGTGGATTCTTTCCAGCTAAAATAATTTTACAGGTGCAGTCTTTTAATTCATTACTCAATAGGCGTATCAACATACTATAGTTATCTGAAAGCGACAAATTACCATGGTATAAAATATAATCTCCCTTACCGGCAATGCTTTCCACTTTTTCATTTTCATGAAATACAGCATCCAACTGCACTTTTTTCTCAGGAAATTTATCTTTGTAATATTCGAAATCTGATTCGGATAAACACGATAATACATCTGCATGTATTAACTGTTTATCATACGCTTTTAACTTCTTATACTCCTGATGAAAAAACAATCTTTCTTTCAGTGAAACTGCCTGCGACAATAAAACTCTGTAATATATCCACTCAATGTTATGCAAGCGAACTAACTTTGTTCTGTTTTTTAGTTCGGGATGGCTTATAAAACCTGTCGTGTGCGTTGCATCCAATAAAATCGGAAAATCATTACTTAACAGATTCTGCAATAACTCCTCGTGCATTCTTGATTTTACAATAAAAGGTAAATCAGAAAAAATATCTTTTAGTTTTCTCTCCCGTTTGTAATAATAAATCTTATCACAATAATTCTCTAACTCTTTTTGCGTTGTTCTGTCACCATAAACAAAACAATGCAAATGAATTTTCACACCAAGCTGATGAAGTGATTTAATTTTATAAAATTCTTCTATCGCACCTCCATAATCAGCGGGAAATGGCACATCAAAGCATACAATATTTAAGTATTCAGATTTATGATTTATCATTTGAGATGGCATCACCAGGTATTAATTGTTAATCGTCAATTGTTCATAGATATTAATCAGTTTCTGTTCTTCATTTTCCCAGCACAATTCTTCTCTTGCTTTCAAACAATTTTGCTGCAACTGCTGATATAAATCCTTATCCTCCAATAATTTTTGAATGGCAGCATACACATTTAAAACACTCAGATCTTCTACTACAACTCCGATATTGTATTTATTATTTAGTTCAATATATTCGGGAAATCCGATTACTACTTGCGGAACTGCGGCATGAATATAATCAAAGGTTTTATTGCCCAGAGAATAATAATAACTTAATCCTCTGTTTTCAAGCAGGTTAATACCAATGTATGCCTGTTGTGTGATTTGCTTTAATTCTTCCGGTGTTTTTTTGCCTAATAATTTCACCTTGTTTCCCAGTTTCAATTCTTTTATCTTATATCGTATGTTTTCCATTTCATCACCATCACCGGCAATATAAAACTTTATATTTTCTATTTTCAGCATTGCCAATAACATTTCATTTAATCCCCGTCCAAGATTAACTGCACCCTGGTACAATAAAAATGTTGAATCCTGAATCGGGTTCGGGACTGGCTGCAGCATATCGGATGTTGAATTATTTCTTAGCGGAACGTTTCTGATTAACTTACAATCTACTTTATATTTTTTATTAAAAATCCGCGCGATAGAATCGGTTACAGTGTAGATTGCATCTGTTTTAGAAACGAACATCTTTTCCAGAAATTTCCATACAGATTGTTTGAATGGTTTACCAATTAACTCAGGTGATTCAGGAAAATATTCATGCGCATCATACACTACCTTTTTGCGCTTAATTTTCGCAGCCAACAAAGCTGCCGGCAATGTATCCAGGTCACAACCACATACGATATCAAACTTTGTGAACAATAAAAAGAAAAGCAACCGAATATTAAACTCTGCATAAAACAAAAAACCTTTATTAAAAAAACACTTTAATCTTTTTTGTTGAAATGTTTGTTGTATAATTTCTTTTGAATCCGGCAAAATTCTTCCAACTAATTCCACTTCGAAATTATTCTTTTGCAAAGATGTACAGATACGCTGCATACGCTGATCGTATATCAAGTCATTTGTTACTGTACAAATTATTTTCTCAGACACGTTTTAATTCATTTTTATTGTTCGTCACCAGCATCTTTTCATCCAGTAAAAAGCGTATTACATCTTTATATAATTGCCTTGCAAAATGAGCGTTTTCCGGCAATATGTCTTCCACTTTACTCCACTTATTCCTATCTAATTTATCTAAGATAGTGCGCTTGGCTATTATAAAATCCTCATCTAATTCTATTTTTTTCTTCTCTCCCAAACAAACATCACAACGTTTACAGGCGAAAGCATTTTGCTCACCAAAATAATTACAAATAAAGATTTGCCTGCATACTTTTTGCTGTTCCGTAAAGTCGAGCATTGTTTGCAGTTGAGTTGTAATTACTTTTTTTCGCTGGTTGATGTATTTTGTATCTATAAACAAATTATTCTCATGTATTCGTTCCCTCAGTAATGTTATTGTTGGTTTATCACTGGCAGCAACATATGTTAAGATTTTATTTTTTTGAAGGAATTTTAATTGTTTTACAACCTCGTTTTCCGATATTTTCATTTGTCTCGCTAACTCCGGCTCACTGATTTTAGTATAATGGTCCATAATACCACCATACGTTCGCAGCATTGTTTTTATGAGTAATGCGTAATCAGAATGAGCCACTTCAAACTTATACAAATCAAGTTTATCTATATTAAATACCACACGAGAAGGCAGTAAAACACCTTCGCTCAACTGCAAATAGCTTTGTTGTTCTAAAATCTTCAGCGTCTCATAAACAGTTGCCGTTTCCAATTTAAACTGCCTGCAGAAATATTGTAAATCAAAATCGTGTGTTTGCATAAACCCATTTTCAAGCGCAATGCCCAGATGATTGCAAACAGCATTGTATATTTTTTTTATAGTTTGAACCGGCGGAAACTTACGTGAAATTTTTTCATTCAGATGATCAATATCCGGTTGAGCATATAATAAAGCGGCATATGATAATTTCCCGTCACGACCTGCCCTGCCTGCTTCCTGGTAGTAAGCCTCCAGGCTGTCCGGTATATCCAGGTGGATGACAAAACGGACATCAGGCTTATCAATTCCCATACCGAATGCATTGGTACAAACGATTACCTGCGTTTTATTTTGCAACCAGTTATCCTGTTTCAGATTACGTTCAGCAGTCTTCAATCCGGCATGGTAAAAATCTGCTTTTATGTTATTCTTTTGCAGATACTCCGCTACATCTTTTGTTTTGTTTCTGCTTCGCACATATACGATGCCACTTCCTCTCAATTTCACAATTATCTCGGTTAATTTCGGGTATTTTGCTTCTTCTTTGCGAACTACAAAACTCAGATTCTCTCTTACAAAAGATTTTTTAAAAACAGTATAATTTTTCCTAAACTCCAGTTTCTCTACAATATCTTTTTGCACGGTTTCTGTTGCGGAAGCTGTTAATGCCAAAACAGGAACGTTAGGATGAAATTTTCTGATGTCAGAAATCTGCAGATATGGAGGACGAAAATCATATCCCCATTGTGAAACGCAATGTGCTTCGTCCACGGCAATTAAATTCACGTTCATTCTCTTAAAACGTTCTGTAAAAATTTCCGTTTTCAATCTTTCGGGCGAAACGTATAAAAATTTATAATAACCAAACTGACAGTTATCCAAAATCATGTCAATTTCATTATAAGACAATCCGGTGAAAATAGCGGCTGCTTTTATACCTCTTTTTTTGAGTTGTAAGACCTGATCTTTCATCAATGCAATGAGGGGAGAAACTACCACACAAATTCCATCCTGCATCAATGCGGGTACTTGAAAACAAATTGACTTACCTCCGCCTGTTGGCATGAGTGCTAATGTATCTTTGCCATCTAAGACCGATTGAATAATAGCTTCCTGTGGCTCCCGAAAAGTATCGTAGCCAAAATATTCTTTCAGTATTTCCTGTGATGTTTGCACAATTTGTCAAAAATACAATATGAAAACAGGAAAATTTAATATCCGAATGATAAATATCATAGCTTCCTAAAAAAGGAATTTGTATTTTGGTATTCAATTAAATTTTATGCAGATAGAAGAAAGTGAGTTAATTCTCAACCCAGATGGAAGTATTTATCATTTAAATCTTTTACCGGAAGATATTTCCGATACAATTTTTTTGGTGGGTGACCCTGACCGTGTGGAAGAAGTATCGAGATATTTTGACAAAATTGAAGTAAAAAAACAGAAACGTGAATTTGTAACACATACAGGATATGTTGGCAACAAACGACTGACCTGTATTTCTACCGGCATCGGAACTGATAACATTGATATTGTTCTGACAGAACTGGATGCACTGGTAAATATGGATTTAAAAACGCGTACAACAAAAGAGAACTTAACTGCTTTAAAATTAATCAGAATTGGCACTTGCGGTTCTCTGCAACATGATATTGCGGTAGATAGTTTTTTAGCAAGTGAATATGGAATCGGATTAGACGGATTGCTCGGGTTTTACGACTTTGAAGTTTCCGAGGAAGACAAACAATTTTTAGAACCAATTATTCCTATTGTGAGTAATTTAGGAGTACATCCTGTGATTGCAAAAGGCTCCGATTTATTGCTGAACACAGTGGCAAAAGATATGAGGAAAGGCGTTACGCTCACGAATTGCGGGTTTTACGGTCCGCAGGGAAGAACAGTGCGTATTGCACCTAAAGACAAAAATTATATTGATGATTTGTCGGCTATTATTTTGCCGGGCGGCAGAAAATTCACCAATATGGAGATGGAAACATCCGGTATTTACGGTATGAGCAAGTTATTAGGACATCATGCTCTGTCGTGCAATGCCATTCTGGCAAACAGAGTAGACGGCACTTTCAGTGCAGATCCGCATAAAGCAACCGATAATTTAATACGCCATGTATTGGAAAATGTACAATCCTGATATTTTATTCTGATTGTACATGGATTTTTTTTACCACATTAAAATTTGGCGAAGAGAAAGAGCAAACGTAAATTCCATCTGTTAAATTGCCTGACTGAATATGAAGATTATTTTGTCCGTTTTTCATTTCATTCCATTCCGTGTAGACTAATCTTCCGAAAAGATCATATATATTTACCGCCACCGTTTGATTTTCTTCAGAAGTGTAATTTACTACTACGTCTTTTGCTGATGTATTATAATAGACAGAATTAACAAACAAATTTGTTTTACAGGTATTCTTTGAAATTATTATTTTGCTGTCAGTATGAGTACCATCATTATCCACTTGTACCAATTTATAATAACTAATATCATCATCATTATAATTCTTATATGAGTAATGATTGAGTTTGTTACTGAATCCTACACCATTCACCTCAGCAATAGTTTCAAATTTCAAATCTTCTCCTGCTCTCTGAACTAAAAAATAATCATTATTTTTCTCTGATGCCGTTTCCCAGCTTATTTCTGTGTACTCTCCTTTACATTTAGCATCAAAAGAAACTAATTCCACCGGAAGCAAAACAGGAGAAGAAAAACTGGATGCTTCTATGAATACTCCACTATCATACGCACCATCATTTACATCTGTTACTATCAGTTTAATATGATAAGTTGAACCAACAGTTAATCCGGACTGGCTGGCGGTTAATACTTTTGTATTTCCGTTAAATTGTATCCCGTAAATCGGACCTTTGAATTCAGCCGCCGGAGAACCATTCGTCCAGTTTGCATTTGCAGCTGTACAGTTAGAAGCAGACGGTGAACCACCGTAAGTACCCACTACCCCATTATTTACTGAATTGATAGAAACTTCGGAGCCATTGGCTAATCTTGCAATATTTTTACCGTTATTAGAATATCCCTGACCACCACTAATACCGGGACCACTGATAATAAATCCAAATTTATCGTTATAGGAAGAGCAGTTATAATTTATCGGTAATCCGCTTCCGTCATTTTGGTCATATTCTTCAGAGCCAAAAACATATTTAAAAGAAATGAAGGAATTATTGGGTACAAAATCAAATTCCAGAATAGCGGCATTGTAATAATTCTGACTTCCTGCCAACACATCAACATCATTGATATAAACGCCGCAGGTACCTCCTTGTCTGATTTCTCCGTTTGAACATGTGGAAGTCAATCCGGAACTGGTAAAATTATTATCACCCGGAAAAGTAGAAAGAGAAAGCGGGATATCACTTGTATGACAAGTACATAAAACAATACCTGATGTGAAACCCAGATTTGCCGCTACCGTTCCTGATGCGGAGAATGAACCTGCCTGATATTTAGAACCGGTGCCATATACCCCTTGAAAAGTCACATTACTTGCGGTGACACCGCTACCAATCAGCGTGCTTACTAATGAAGCAGCAGTCGCGCCATTCGTTATCGTTAATTGTGCACTACCATACTTGCAACAACTGATACATAAACAACAAAGTAAAAATCTTTTCATATAATTCATTTTAAGAATTTCGAACAGGACTTTTAGTTTCTACTTTGTAACATTAAAATTAGTTATTCGCTTCTTGCATTTAAGACAAAAAAAGAGTATTTTTAGTAAGTCTGATTTATATAAATTATGAAATATCCCAATGTATATGAACTGGTTAAATCAATGAATATGTCTGAAAAAAGGCAATTCAAGATTTACAGTTCCCGGCACGTTATTGATGGAGAAAACAAATACACCCTATTGTTTGACATACTGGATAAAATGGAAAACTATGACGAGGGCAAATTAATTACTGCACTACAATCTAAACATAGAAAAACAACTTTTATAAAAGCTGACATGAATTTCCTGTATCAGGGTATCTTAAAAAGCCTCGTATTGTTTCATTCAGGGAAGTCGGCGCAACTAATTATTAATGAATATATCTCTGTTATTGAGATTTTATATTACAAAGGATTGTTTACACAATGCCTGAAAGAAATTACAAAAGCAAAATCAATTGCCGGAAATGCTGAATTATTTTCAATCATGTTAAAAATAATACAATATGAGCAGTTGGTTCAACATCATTTTACGATACATAAAAGAACAGAAGCGGAGATTATAAATGAAATGAGAGACATCAATCAGAAAATACAATTAATTATTGAATATAATGAACTATACAACAAGGCAAATCAAATCAGAATCAGGGCGGCAAAAACAAGAAATACGCTTGAAATAACAGCATTCAACAGGTTAATGAAACATCCTTTATTAACAGATGTACCTAAAACAAAATCATGTGAAGTAGCTGTAAAATATTATCAGATTTATGCAATGTGGTGCTATGTTTCAGGAGATAAAAAAAATGAATTGCAACATAATAAGAAAATAATTACGCTATTGGATGAGCATGCATTTTACAAAGAAGAACATCTTGTAGAGTATGTGAATACCTATGCCAGAGTTGTTTCTGTTTCCAAGGACATGGCTGAAAAAATATTTTATCAGGAGCTACAAAACGTCAGGAGTATTGTTGTACCTCCCGAAAAGTTATACTTTTTAAGAGTTTCCGCTCAAATTTTTAATTTCAGTTATATGGTTGAACTTTCGATGTATCTTCAAAAAAAGCAATATTCAAAAGCTACCTCAATAATTAATTCCATTGAAAGCGGATTAAAAAAATACAAAGAAATCTTAACTCCTTCCTACAAAATTACCTTCTTATATATGCTGGCTTACTATTATTTTGCTATTGGAAATTTTGATAATGCGAGAAAAAAAATAAATACACTGCTGAATGAATACAAAGAAGATGACAGACCTGATTTATACAATTTTGCCAGATTACTGAATTTACTCATACATTTTGAGCTTAAGAACTATACTTACATTCGATATAAACGTTCCAGCATTCACTATTACTTTAAAAAACAAGCCTCTGCCTACGAAACAGAAAACGAAATTCTGAGATTCTTTTCAAGAGAAAAAAATTACACTACCGAATTTGAAAAAAAGGTACCTTCCTTAAAAGCATCCTTAGAAAACACAAAACATCATGCAATAGAAAAATATGCTTTTAATTATTTTGATTTTATTGGCTGGATTGAAAGTAAGATGGCTAAGAAGCGAAGCATGTCGGCATTATACGAGCCAATGACCTAATAACAGTAAAAAAACTGCTGATTCGGATTTATTTTTTTCAGAAACAATTCCAAAGCCTGTTTTTTATCGCTGTCTAATTCATATTGAATGTTGTTACTCCAGTATTCCTTCACGGAAAAATACGGTGAATTATAATTTTTGTATTGCTCCAGCAACTGACTTCTGTTGCTCCATCCGATTTGCAGTGCCGCATTAAAGTCATCTAAAAAATCCTGTTCAATTTCTTTATTAGAAACCCATGCAGCAAATACAAACGGCAAATCTGTGTACTGTTTCCATGCTTCCGCGAGGTCATACTCATACGCATATTTCCCTAAATTTGCAATTGCTCTGTCGCCGATTATAACCGCGGCTATATTGTTTTTGATACTATTTTCATAACCTTCGAGTGCTGGTAAAAAAGTTACATTTCTCTTCCAGTATTCTTTCATCAGCAATTGCACCAGCAAGACAGATGTTCGTGACTGATAATCGAGGTAAATTGTATTTATTTCTTCTAACGGAACATCTGAAAACAAACAAACAGTTTTTACCTTCCCGTTGGCACCAATACAAAACGGTGAAACAATCTGAGGATTTTTTAATTGCGGAATCACCGCAATGGGCACCAGACCAATATCAATTTCGCCGGTCAGCAATTTTTGTGCACTTTGCGCCGGTGTATCCTGTGTGAGTTTTATTTTATTTTTTACAGATGAAATATCCAGACCATGCAGAAATGGTTTTGTATTGAGGTAAGAAACGGCAGATATTTTAATCACGGGTTTTAAATTTTCAGGTGGGTCAAATCATTTTCTTTTAAGAGTTTATACTTTTCCCCATCATATTCCAAATGATACAAACAGGTATTGTCATGCACAAAATCATCCATTTTTGTTATCGGTTTATTCATTAATAAACACAGTAATACGCGTAAAGTTCTGCCATGTGTGCATACTAAAATAGTTTGTGCATTCGTGTTTTTCAATTCTGCTAAAAATGGCTGTAATCTGTCAGCTAAATCCTGTGCGCTCTCTCCTCCCTCAATTTTGATAGTTAAATCTCCGTTTTTCCAGGCAGTAATAATATCGTAATAGGTTTTTTGTAAATCCGGATGATGCTCTACCCCTTCAAAAATTCCCCAGTCTATTTCGTCTAAATTGGGCAAGGCAATGTGCGGTATTTTTTTAGAAATAAACGAATCTACCGTTTGCCAGGTTCTTTTGAGTGAAGAGGTGTACACTACATCAAATTTTATTTCTTTATGCGCCTCAAAAAACAATTTTGCCTGCTGAATGCCGGTACTGTTTAAATCGGAATTAACCCCACGGCCCTGCACAACCTGCCGTACATTAAAGTCTGTTTGTCCGTGACGGATAATGTAGATGTTTTTAGTCGTGAGTCGTGAGTCGTGAGTCATAAGCGTAAAATCGTGGGCAAAGATAGATAATATACCGTAAGAATATGTGCGCATTTTGTATTGTCGAGATTAAAACAATACAAAATACGCAATGCGCATTTTGTATTGCCGAACCGTGTAAGCAATTGACTAATAATATATTGTAATTAAATTTATAAATAGTAGGAAATTTCATCAATTGCGTCTATTTTAGAGTTAGAGCGCAATTTTAAGCCACTGCAAATCAATGAAAACTGTAGTGAATATCAG
>DAORIK010000056.1:0-5836 GCA_035438465.1 Chitinophagales bacterium
GCATTTGAACAATTTTCCGGACAGCCGCAGATTATAGAAAACCTCACTGTTTTTATTCAGGCAGCAAAACAAAGAGATGAAGCACTCGACCATGTATTGTTGCACGGACCGCCGGGTTTAGGGAAAACAACCTTATCCAATATTATTGCAAACGAATTGGGTGTGGAGATGAAAACCACTTCCGGTCCGGTATTGGAAAAACCGGGTGATTTAGCCGGGTTGCTGACAAACTTACAACCCAATGATGTGTTGTTTATTGATGAAATTCATCGCTTAAATACTACGATAGAAGAATACTTGTATTCTGCTATGGAGGATTACAAGATTGACATTATGATTGACAGTGGTCCGAGTGCCCGCAGTATTCAGATTACCTTAAATCCATTTACATTAATTGGTGCTACCACGCGTTCCGGTTTGCTGACGTCTCCGTTGCGTTCACGTTTTGGAATTACATTTCGTTTGGAATATTATAACACGGAAGTCCTTAAAAAAATCATCAAACGTTCTGCAAATATTCTGAATACGGAAATAGACGAAAAAGGTGCCACGGAAATTGCCAAACGAAGCAGAGGAACTCCGCGTATTGCAAATGCTCTCTTACGTCGCGTACGCGATTTTGCACAAATAAAAGGAACAGGTAAAATTGATTTAGAAATAGCAAGATATGCTTTGTCTCAATTGAATGTGGATGAACATGGATTGGATGAAATGGATAATAAAATTTTGTCTGCCATTATAGAAAAGTTTGCAGGTGGTCCTGTTGGTATTACAACCATTGCTACAGCTGTAGGTGAGGAGAGCGGTACTATTGAAGAAGTATATGAGCCGTTTCTGATTCAGGAAGGCTATCTGAAACGCACACCACGTGGCAGAGAAGCTACGGCTAAAGCCTACCAGCATCTGGGAAAAGTGCCGCCACAACAAACAGGAAGTTTGTTTTAAAATTTAGATTATGAGGATAATTTTCATGATTATTGTATTTTTACTAATCATTGGTTGTAAAAATAAAACTCAGACTTTAACAGCAAGTGATGGATCAAAAATCAAAGTTATCTTACCAGACAGTGTATTGTTGTCAACTGACTCTGTCCATATTAATTATGTTGATAGACTTTTAATAAATGAAATAAATTGGGAAATAATTGGCACAGAACCATTTTGGAATATTTCAATATTTGAAGATAGTGTTACCTATTCGATATTGAAAGAAAAAAAGATTGTAGAGAAATTTGTAATATCTGCTTTAGTAACTGATATAGATAATATTAATACATTTACATACATCCTGGGAAATTCAAATAAGGCGAACATTACTATAAAGAAAGAGATTTGTTCAGATGGAATGAGTGATAAACAATATCAATATTCAGTTACTTTTAAATATAAAGATGTAGAATTAAAAGGTTGTGCCGAGAAAAAATAAAAATGGAGAATAAATTAATTAAAATAGCCTCATTCTACAATAATTTTGATGCTGAATTAGCAAAATTTAAATTAGAAGAAAATAATATTTTCTGTTTTATAAAAAATGAATATTTAGCGCAGTTGCAATTTGGTATTGCCAACTTTGAATTGATGGTCAAAGAAGAAGATAAGGAGCAGGCTCATCATTTGTTAAATGAATTAAATAATGATACAAATAATGATACTAATAAATTCTATGGTGGATAAATCTTAGAATTATAGTATCTTCAATAAGAAATCATAAATAAGTTTATACAAAAACCTGTTTCAATTGGAAAAACATGTTGACCTTAGTAAGCTAAGCATAGCAGGTGTATTTATCACACTGGGTATTATTTTTGGAGATATAGGTACTTCACCTCTGTATGTATTTAAAGCGGTAATCGGTAGCCGTACTATTTCTGATGAATTGATATTGGGAGGTATTTCTTGTGTTTTCTGGACTTTGCTGCTTATTACAACATTCAAATATGTTATTCTGGCATTGACAGCAGATAATCATGGCGAAGGCGGTATTTTTGCATTGTATGGGCTGGTGAAAGAACATAAATTTAAATGGACTGTAATTGCTGCTTTTCTGGGATGTTCAGCACTTATGGCTGATGGATTTATAACACCACCCATTTCTATCTTGTCAGCAGTGGAAGGCTTAAATGTAATATTTCCTAAGCTACCTACATTGCCAATTGGAGTCACTATACTGGTGCTGCTGTTCAGTTTTCAACGATTTGGTACAGATATAGTCGGGAAAACATTTGGGCCGGTAATGTTTGTCTGGTTTACAGTAATTGCGTTATTAGGTATTCATCAGATTTTACAACATCCTGAAATAATGAAAGCAATAAACCCATTTTACGGGATACATTTACTAATTAAATATCCCGGCGGTTTCTGGATATTAGGTGCGGTTTTTTTATGTACTACCGGTGCTGAAGCACTGTATGCTGATTTAGGGCATTGTGGTAAATTAAACATCCGTTTCAGTTGGACATTTGTCTGGATTTGTCTTTTGCTGAATTATTTTGGACAAGGTGCCTGGTTGCTGGATAAAAAAGGAACCACCATGGAAGATGTAAGCATCTTTTATGCAATTGTTCCAAAGACAATATTGCCATTTATTATAGCTTTGGCTACTGTTGCTACAATTATAGCCAGTCAGGCATTAATTTCCGGTTGTTTTACGCTGGTAAATGAGGCTATTAAATTACGATTATGGATTAACCATAAAGTTACCTATCCATCTAGTCACAAGGGACAAATTTATATCAGCAGCATAAACTGGTTTCTTTTTGCCGGATGTATGGTGGTGGTATTTGCTTTCAGGAAATCCTATAACATGGAAGCCGCATATGGATTGACTATTATTATCAATATGCTGATGACTTCTGCATTATTGTTGGTAGTATTCAGCAGCAGAGGAACTCCAAAAGTATTTCTGCTGCTAATGGGTATTTTATTTTTTGTTTCTGAGATCGCATTCTTTATCTCCAATCTGAAAAAATTCTTTTACGGAGGCTGGTTTACATTACTGGTATGCCTTTGTATCTTTTTATTGTTGTATTTTTTAAGAAGAGCAAGAAAGTTGCGATCGGTAAAATATAAACTGGTCAATCTGGATGATTATACCGAAATGTTTAATGATTTGATTAATGATGAAACCATACCCAAAGCTGCAACAAATCTTGTATTTATGAGTAAAAAAGCGAATACTGAATCTTTAGTAGACTCTAATATCATTTACTCTTTATTTCAACAAAATCCAAAGAGAGCTGATGTGTACTGGATTATTCATGTGGAGATATTAGATTATCCGAATGAACACGAAAAAAATTATTCGGTCTCGACTATTATTCCCGAAAAATTATTTTTGGTAAATCTTCAATTTGGATTTAAAGTGAAACATAACGTTCAACGCTTGTTTAAACGTATTGTGGAAGAAATGAGTGAAAACAAAGAGGTAGATGCTTTAAGCAGATATGCATCCATGCGAAAACATAATATTCCTGCAGATTTTAAATATGTGTTTGTAAAACCAATTATCTCTGCAGATAATGATCTTGAACCGGTGAACAAATTTAGTATATCCGTTTATGAAGGGTTAAATAAAATAGCTTATCCTTTATATATGGATTTTGGTTTAGATACCGTAAATGTAGTAACGGAAATTGTTCCGATTCATTTTCATATAAAAGGAGATTTGGGATTGAAAAGAAAACAGTAGATTTCTATTTCTCTTTACTAATATTTTGCACGGTAGCAAAGATAATATAACTTACAATTACTGTACTCAAACTAAGCCATCCTAAAAATATAAGTTGTGGAATTACTGAAATTAATAAGAGCACTCTGAACTTATTTTGTTTCCAGCTGAATGGATTTCCTTTTAAACTGAACATTGGAAACTCAGCTATCATTAAGAATGCTAACACAAAAGGAATAATCATCGCTGCAATTTTAGAATAAATAGCAAAATCCCAGTTGTTTCGCAGATTCCAGTCGGTAAAAAATTGCATGTAAAAACCTAAAATAAAAATGGCACCGGATGGTGTGTTTAAACCGATAAAGTTTTCTGTCTGACGGGTATCCAAATTAAATTTTGCTAAACGCAAGCAAGCAAAAATGGTATAAATAAAACTTAATAATGACAATGGATTGTCGTTTAAAATGTTACTTGATTCAGTAATCGTGATTCCTGTTAAGAAATTTGATTTGGCATTTATGATAGAAAACAACATGATTCCCGGTAAGACACCAAACGTTGTCATATCGGCTAATGAATCCAGTTGTGCACCTAACGCTGATTTTACTTTTAGTAAACGCGCAACAAAGCCGTCTAAAAAATCAGCCAACAAAGAGATGCCAATAAATATTGGTACTAAAGAATATTGATGTTGTAAACAAGCAACGATACCACAACATCCGGAAAATAAATTTAACAGCGTTAGTGAATTTGGAATATGTTTTTTCATAGTAAACTTAATGCCATAAATCTACACCTTTTTATCTTCAGGTTTATATAATTTATCCAGAAAATCAACCACCATATCTTTAAGGGAACCACTGCCGGAGAGTTCACTCATCATGCCATACATAGCAGCTTTTCTTTTACTTCCCGGTCCATCACCGCCGGAGAATCGTTGTGTGAGATTTGTAAATTGTTTTTCATTCAGAATTTTTTTCAGTCCTTTTATCGCACCAACCTGTAAATTGTTTTTAAGGTGAATCATTGAGAAACGTTTGGCTTTCTGAACAGCAGTTTTTAAATCATTCACAAATAATTCTCCTTTTCCAACATGAATATAATTCAGTAAAACATGTAAGCTTGCCGGTAATTGCTGCCGGTTGATGGTCCAGCCTAACTCACCCAATTCATCCGCTACTTCATATACATCTAATGTGTCAGATGCAAAAGAAAATAATGTTGCTTTAGGGTTTCCCAATATTTTTAATTCCGGTATTTCTTCTTCAATAGATTTTTTGATAAACATAGTTTCTTCATACGTTTCTTTGGCCATGCGTCTGTAACCATCTTCACCTATGTGGTTAAGTGCTGTCCATGCTGCAGCAATCGGACCACCTCCACGTGTTCCCATAAATGAAGGAGAACCATATATGCCGCCACTCCAATCGGTTTTTACATAAAATTGTCCTTTGCGCAATTCTGCATTTTTATATAACACCACAGAAGCTCCCTTTGCCGCATAGCCATATTTATGAACATCAGCAGACATGGAAGTAACACCGTCAATTTCAAAATCAAATTTTGGCAAGTCCACACCTTCCATTTTCAAAAAGGGTAAGATAAAACCACCGACACAGGCATCCACATGCAACAAGCATTTATGTTGTTTTGCAATGGCAGCCATTGCTTCAATCGGGTCAATTATACCTTGAGGATAGGATGGAGCAGAACCTACAATAAATACCACATCTGTTGAAAGGTGTTTTTTTAAGTCTTCTATATCTAATTGATAATTACTGTCCACTTTTATCAATCTGTAATTGAATTCCATCGTATCTGCCGCTTTACAAAATGCAGGATGTGCCGTTTCTGCCAAAAGCATTAATGGATTTTTAGTATGCTTATTTTTTTTAGCCCATTCTTTTGCTGCTTTCACTGCCATGAAGATACTTTCCGTGCCGCCGGAAGTCATAGAGCCGCTTATATTTTCATCACCATGCAATAAAGATGCAGCTATTTGTACGACTTCATTTTCCATTCTCTTTAAACTGGAGAAAACGGCAGGATTCAAAGCATTGGTAACTGAAAATTTTGCATAAGCTTCTTTTATAATTTTGTAATATTCATCACCGGGATAGTATACATATCCAAAAAATTTTCCTTCTTGCCATTTCATGTCATCAGCGG
>DAORIK010000056.1:5936-16311 GCA_035438465.1 Chitinophagales bacterium
GGATAGTATACATATCCAAAAAATTTTCCTTCTTGCCATTTCATGTCATCAGCGGTATATGCTTGCCATTGTTGATGAATTTCTTCTTTTGTTAATCCGTTTTTCATTTTGTAATTCTATAATTCTATAACTCAATAATAAATTAAACCACCATTAAGGGCAGATGTACTTGCGATGGATATTCTTTTGTGCAGAAAATTTGCATCGATGTCGGATTGCAATCTGCATTATCTATTTCATCGAAGTGATCAACATCTGCACCGGCAATGGATATGCGTATGCGTTCTCCTTTTTTGATTAAGTGCGAAGTGGGAATCAATTCAAAATGAATTTTCTCCACTTTATTCGGAGTCCAATCCAGAGCATCTTCTTTATTGAAAGTGTGATACGGTGCGAATGCAGGAACAGGAGGTTTTTTATTGGATTCTTTACGATGAATACCGCGAAATTGTCCTTCTGTTATATGTGTAATCTTACCAAATTTATCTACTGATTCCACATATACAAACAACTGCACATCTTTAGCATCGGAACTCAGATAAATCTCAGCTGCAGCATGTCCTGTTAACTCCATATTCTTTGTGAGTGGCTCTGATGTAAAATGCAATAAATTTTTTGTGCGTCTTGTCCAGTCGTTGTAGGCAATTCGTCTGTTGTATCTGTATTTTACCGTTAAACTATTCCATCTGGCACCACCGCCGGTCCCGAATT
This sequence comes from Chitinophagales bacterium, assembly GCA_035438465.1. Taxonomy (GTDB): domain Bacteria; phylum Bacteroidota; class Bacteroidia; order Chitinophagales; family JADIYW01; genus JADJSS01. The sequence goes on from DAORIK010000056.1 coordinate 6,648, forward strand.
TTTTATCGATGGCATAATGCAAACAACCTTCCGTTTTTTGCTTTTCTTTTTCTGTTAATGTATTATCAGCCGAACATAAAAAACTTTTGTATTTGGAGTCATGCGGCATCCAGTCGTACACATGCCGCCATTGTTCTTTTCCCATGGCATAATAGGAGATAGGTGGTTCATCCATAATACCATTGTCAATGTCTTTTAAATGAAAATCAAAGAAACGCAGCATCTCCTCCCAGACAGAAAATGTTTTCACATTGGAATAGACAAACGGTGAAATGTTTTGTGCAGGTCCGTGATCCCAAGGACCAATCAATAACTTTACTGAATTTTTAGTACTTAAAAAACCTTTAATGGCAGAGTTAGCCAACGCACCATCGTACCATCCGCCGATACGGTATATTGGTGTCTTGGACTTCTCTATTTTGTCTTTGTAATAATGAACAGAAAATTCATTGATACTTCTTCCTAAATCTGGATGCACATCATTTCGAAACGTAATTTTATACATGCCGGAAAAAATATCAAAGTTGCTTTGATGCTGCGCATGTGCCGTTTTGTATTGTTCTCCTTTTTTATCTGTTTTTACAGGTTTTGGATTTTTGATAACGGCGTTTGCAACTGCACCGATATATTTCAGATTATTCTTATCCAGCGATAAAGTGGTATCGCGCCAGACTTCGATAAATTTTCCATGACGCACACCGCCGGGGAAAGCGATATCGTTGTACAAATCAAAAATACTGCTGCGCGGTATGCAGGCTTTCACATTCGGATGCTGATTTACCAGTAACATTTCAGCGGTGGTGCCTAAATAAGAAATCCCTGTAGAGCCTACTTTTTGATTGCTCCAGTCTTGCGAGATAATCCAGTCCACAATTTCTCTGCCGTCTTCCACTTCTTCCGGACTGAATTCCATATGTCGGGTGCCAAAAGATGCGCCCGTGCCGCGCACATCAACCACTACTACTGCATAACCATAAGAAGTAAAATATTCAATTTCTTTTTTGCTGATTTGTCCGAATATTGTTTCAGATAATAAACTAAATGGAAATTTAGTTTCAAAACTTCTTACATATCGTGTAAGGTAAAGTACAGATGGCACTTTCTTACCTTTTTCTAATTTCTTTGGTAAAAAGATATCTGCTGCCAGTTTAATGCCATCACGCATCTCAAGATATTCAGAGTGATAGTCAAACCCTCTGTAATCTGCAGTAGTATAACCTGAATATTGACCTAAAGTACTTACTTTTTTTTGTCCAAAAATACCTTTACGGACAGGTTTGCTTTCTATTGATTTTACATTCATCTTGATATATTATGATTCATTTTGTTGAAGAATGAATAACTGAAATAATACTTATTATTAGTATTTATTTTCTGTCAGCTATTTCATGAAAAAAAGTTACGGACTTTTTCAGACATATCTGCATCTGTAATAAAAAATAGATGTTAGAGCTTCGTTAAAAAGTACGAATTCACTTTTTATGTTATGTCGTATATAGTTACCTGATACACCTGTCGAGGGTCGGGAATGTCAATGTAGTAAAATATTTTTTTCAGTTTTTATGGAATTTCTATGCTTTATGTCTCTCAATAGGTAAAAGATACGGATTATGTTAGTAAAAACGTTTGGAAGTGCAGTATACGGGGTAGATGCAGCCACCATAACAGTAGAGGTAAATGTTTGTCAGGGGCAAAAATATTTTATGGTGGGTTTACCGGATAATGCCGTAAAAGAAAGCTGGAGCCGTGTAGAAAGTGCATTACGCGTAAACAAATATCATATGCCACGCATCCGTATTATTATCAACCTTTCGCCTGCTGATATCCGCAAAGAAGGTTCTGCTTATGACTTACCTATTGCTATTGGAATTTTGGCAGCCTCCGAGCAATTGAAAACAGAGCATTTGTCGAAGTATATCATCATGGGCGAACTTTCTTTAGACGGAAAATTGCAGCCGATAAAAGGCGCATTGCCTATTGCCATACAAGCACAGAAAGAAGGATTTGAAGGATTTATTTTGCCTAAACAAAATGCCAGAGAAGCAGCGATTGTGGATGGCCTGAATGTATATGGCGTAGAACATTTGGATGAAGTGGTTGATTTTCTTTCCGGCAAAATAACATTAGAACAAACCATCGTAAAACCGGAACTGGATTTTTTTAAAAACATTGAAAATAGTTCCTTCGATTTCTCAGATGTGAAAGGACAGGAAAATATAAAACGTGCGCTGGAAATTGCGGCAGCAGGCGGTCATAATGTAATTTTAATCGGTCCGCCGGGTGCAGGTAAAACTATGCTGGCAAAACGTATTCCGACAATTTTACCACCCTTATCATTAGAAGAAGCTTTAGAAACCACCAAGATTCACTCAGTTGCCGGGAAATTGAGAAGAAATTCATCACTCTTGTATCAGCGACCTTTTCGTTCGCCGCACCATACCGTTTCAAACGCCGCACTCGTTGGCGGTGGCAGCAATCCGCAACCCGGTGAAATTTCGCTGGCACATAACGGCGTCTTGTTTTTAGACGAATTGCCTGAATTTAAACGAGATGTTTTAGAAGTCATGCGGCAACCCATGGAAGAACGTAAGGTAAATATTTCACGTACCCGTTTTTCCATAGATTATCCTGCGAATTTCATGCTGGTGGCCAGTATGAATCCTTGTCCTTGCGGGTATTACAATCATCCTGAAAAGGATTGTGTGTGTGGACCGGGTGTAGTGCATAAATATTTAAATAAAATTTCAGGCCCTTTGTTAGACAGAATTGATTTGCATGTGGAAGTAACACCGGTTAATCTCGAAGATTTGTCCTCTAAAAGAACTTCAGAAAAAAGCAGTGAAATACGAAACCGTGTAATAGATGCAAGGCTGATTCAGGAAATTAGATTTAAAGAAGAGGATATTCATTGCAATGCACAAATGAGCACCAAACAAACTAGAGAATCATGTGTGTTAGACACATCATCACAACAATTACTGAATACTGCCATGAAGCGATTAGGTTTATCGGCTCGTGCATACGAACGCATTATACGTGTAGCAAGAACTATAGCAGATTTAGCCAAGAGTGAACAGATACAAATGGAACATCTTGCAGAAGCCATACAGTTCAGGAGTTTAGACAGAGAAAATTGGGCTGCGTAATTATGAAAAAGTCACAAAAAAAATATAAATATGGAAATCCAAATAAAGCATGCAAAACTACTAGAAAGAAATTTTAGTAATTACAGTGAAATAATTGATACAATGCTTTTACTAAGATTGAAACGTTGGAGGTTATCTCTTGCAAAACAGAAGAATGTTCCGGCTTATTTAATTCTCCATAATAAAGATTTATATATGATTGTTAAAGCAAAACCAAAGTCTTTGGATGCTTTATCAGATTTGGAAGGATTTGGAAAAAAGAGAGTTGAATTATATGGAAAAATAATACTAGAATTAATTCAACAACATAAGATCAAACTATTAAATAGTATGGCTTGTGTTAATTAAATATAGAATAATGTTGCAATAATTCGTGTCTTCATCACGAAGATTAGTTTAGTTACATCGTTGCAGTAAGAAAAACTTCCTGCAACGATCTTTTTAATTAACAATCGTTGAGTAATTGCCGATTTCTTATCAAGCACATTGTCTTATTTTTGATTAAAGAATATTTTTATGCTCAGTGATTTTCTTCAACCTGTAAACAATCATCTTATAGAAGAATTTTATTCTTCGAATAAATATGTAAAAGAGTACGTTCATTTGTATCAGGAAACACAGACGTTGGAAAATTATTCGGTCGCAATTTTGGGTGTGGAGGATTATCGTGGATATATTGCAAATAAAGGAACTGAGAAAGGACCGGATGAAGTACGCAAACAATTATATCAATGTTCTGCATTTACCAATGGCATGCAATTACTGGATTTAGGTAATATAAAGGCAGGTGCTACTTATGTAGATACATTAGTGGCAATTGTAGAAACATTACACGAATTGTTCAAACATAATGTAATTGTAATAATTATTGGTGGTGATGCAGCTTTAGCATCTGCACAATTTAAGGCATACGAAATTTTTGAGAATCCGATTTCTGTTGCTCAAATTGCTTCCAGAGTAGCTTGGGAAAACAGCGATGTAGACATTCATAAAACATACCTGAAAGATTTCTTCCTGAGTGGATTTTTAAGAAAATATAATTTAGTTGCCTATCAATCCTACTTTATGCAGGAAAAGCAATTATCTTTTTTAAGCAGCAAAAATCATGACATACTGCGGGTTGGTAAAATACGTGAACATGTTTTTGAAGCAGAACCTTATTTGCGTGAAGCAGCGATGGTGATGTATAATATTAATGCTATTCGTTATTCCGATGCTCCTGCACAACCGGAGCCTTCGCCCAATGGCTTGTTTGGCGATGAGGCCTGTGCTATGGCGCGTTATTCCGGTATGAGCGATCAGCTGATGAGTATTGGGATTTATGATTTTAATCCCGAAATGGATAATAGCAATATTTCGGCTAAACAAGTAGCGCAAATGGTTTGGTATTTTATGGAAGGTGTTAGTTTGCGTCGTCATGATTACCCAATTACAGATGAAAAAGATTTCAGCACCTATATAGTTCAGATAGATGATGCTGAAAATGATTTTATATTTTTGAAAAGTAAAAAGAGTGACCGATGGTGGATGAAAATTTTGTACGATAAAAAAGATTTACAGAAACATATTCTGATACCCTGCACTTATAAAGATTATCTGACTGCGCTAAATAATGAAATTCCGGAACGTTGGATGCGTGAATGGATGCGTTTGTCCTGAAAGAATTACTCATGAGATGAATCATCTTAAAAGAAGTTAAGATATGGTTAACTAAGTTAACTATTTTAAACTTCGCATTAAAATTGCTGTCAATTACTGATAAATATTGGTAAAATTGTACTATGCTTAAACAAATACTTTTTGTTCTCTTCTTTTTATGTAATTTCCTTGCATCAGCACAGCCATTTTCGGTTTCCGGTAAGATTGTTGACAGAAAAGATAATAAACCATTAATAGGCGTAAATATTCTGTTTATTAATGCCAAAGATACAACACAGATGAAGGGTGCTTCTACAGATATTGATGGTAATTTTTATTTCAGTGCAGCAGATACAGGTGCATACATTTTAAATATTAGTTATATCAGCTACTCGACAATTATCAAATATATTACTGTGAGTAATGATATTGATTTGAAAACTATTTCGATGAAAGAGGATAGTAAGTTGCTGAAAGAAGTAGTGATTGAAGATAAACAGGTAAGAGTGCAGCAATTGGGGGACACTTCACAGTTTAATGCAAATGCATTTAAAACGAATAAAGATGCAACAACGGAAGATCTATTGCAAAAAATGCCGGGAGTAACATCAGATAATGGAAATGTGAAAGTTAACGGTGAGGAAGTTAAAAAGATTCTGGTTGACGGGAGACCTTTTTACGGCGATGATCCGAGAACAGCCATTCAAAACTTACCGGCTGATATTATTGATAAAATACAGGTTTTTGACAAAATGAGTGATCAGGCTGCATTTACCGGGTTTGATGATGGCAATTCACAAAAAACCATCAATATTATTACAAAAAACGGAGTAACCAATTCAAAGTTCGGAAGATTTTATGCAGGTTATGGCGGACCGGATAACAGATATACTATCGGATTGAATTATAATGCCTTTAAAAATGACAGACGTTTTTCCATTCTGGCTATGAGTAATAACATTAACCAGCAGAATTTTAATATTTCTGATTTGGCGGGTGCAATAGGTACAACCAACAGTGGTGGACGCGGCGGGCAAGGAGGTATGGGCAGAAATAGTCCTGTAAATAATTTTTTAGTAGGGCAACAGAACGGTATTGCTACCACAACTGCTTTAGGGCTAAATTATTCAAATAAATTAGGGAAACAAAAGAAGGTAACATTATCGGGTTCTTACTTTTTTAACGGAACGAAAAATCAAAATGTAAGCTCAAGTATCCGGAATTATATCTCAAGTGATGATAGCGGTTTGGTGTATAATGAGAATAAAGAAGTAATAAGCAAGAATTTCAATAACAGACTAAATCTGAAAATTGAATATGTAATAGATTCATCTAATTCATTGACATTTACCTCAGCACTAAATACTCAAAATTATATTTCTACTTCTTCATTAAATGCTTCCAATATTAAAAATATCAGCACTATTCAAAGTGCTACTCAGAATAATCAGCAAACCAAATTATTTAGCTCTAATTTTTTAAACGATATTTTATACCAGCATAAACTTGCTAAAAAAGGCAGAACAATTTCAGTTAATTTTACCACAGGTGCTACGACAAAAGATACGCGTGGAAATTTGTTTACACTTAATACTTTCAGATCGGATACTATTTATGAGGCAGATACAATAGACCAAAAATCATCTGTAAAAACTAGAAGTTATACTGTTGGCGGAAACATAGTTTACACAGAACCAATAAAAAAGTACGGTCAGTTATCTATTAATTACGCACCATTCTTTACTAAGTCATCTTCACAAAAAAATACCAATAATTTAGATGCGTTGACAGATAGCTATACTTTAACGGATACAGCATTATCCAATCAGTTTAATAATATTTATCTGACCAATAAAGTTGGTATTTCTTACAGATATAACAATAAAAAATTAAGCTGGACAATTGGTGTAAGCGGACAGGATGCATTGTTAAGAAGTGAGCAGTTAATGCCGAATCAATTTAAAGTGAATAAAAATTTTCTGTCTGTTTTACCGAATGCAGAGTTAAATTATAAATTTTCAAAAACAGAAAATCTTAGATTTTTCTACAGAACATCCACTAATCCTCCTTCAATAACTCAATTGCAAAATGTAATAGACAATAGTAACTCATTAATACTTACAACAGGAAATCCGGAACTGAAACAGACATTTACACAATCTATCGGATTACGTTATGGTAGAGCAAATACAGAAAAGGCTACCAATCTTTTTGTCTTTACAAATGCTGCCAATACTGTAAACTATATTGCGAATGCTACTGTAATTTTTAGCAGAGATACGGTTGTGAATGATATTGAAGTAAGAGCAGGAGCACAATTTATACAACCAACAAATCTGAATGGTTATTGGAATACACGCACATTTATTACTTATGGTTTCCCGATTACAAAAATGAAAAGCAATATGAATATCAATGGTGGTTTTGTATATACGCGTACACCAACATTGATTAATAGTTTACGAAACACAGCCAATTCATTTGCATTTAATAGCGGATTCTCATTAAGCAGTAATATCAGCAAGAAAATTGATTTTACAATTTCGTACAATGCGAATTATGTATTGGTGAGAAATTCACTGCAACAGCAAAATAATACTAACTATTTTAATCATACAGCTTCAGCCAGATTTAATTATCAGTTTTGGAAAGGTTTTGTTTTTAATACTTCGGTGAGCAATACACTCAATGCAGGTGGTTCCAGTTCTTTTAATACAAGTTTCTGGTTGTTGAATGCATCATTAGCGTATAAATTTTTGAAGGATGAAAGTTTAGAAGTGAAATTCTCAGCAAATGATATTTTAAATCAGAATAAAAATATTACCAGGAATGTGACGGAAATTTATACAGAAGATGTAAGTTCTATAGCTTTGCGAAGATATTTTTTGGGCACGATAACTTATACACTTAAGAAAATCGGTGATAGTAAAGATAATAATAAACCGAAAGAATTTATGATACCACCGCCTGCAGGCGGAATGCCCGGAGGTCCGCCGCCACCCGGAAATTAATGTTTATCCGATGATATTTTCCATCTTCATACTTCGTGAGCCTTTTAATAGTATTTCGGAATTTGAAAAATCTTGGAGATGAAACCATTGTTTTACCTCTTCGGTAGTTTTAAATTTTAAGACGGTATCTGATGTTTGAGTGTTACTGAAAACATTTCCAACTAAAATTATTGTATCAAAATGCAGCTGTTCACATAAGCTTGCAATAAACTGATGTTCATTAGCAGCATCCTCACCTAATTCAAACATATCACCTAAGATGACAATCTTTCTTTTTTCTGATGATTTTGCAAAACTTTCCAACGCATGCTGCATACTGGTTGGATTGGCATTGTAAGCGTCTAGTATTAAGTGATACCCATCTTTTTCTATAACTTGTGAACGGGCATTTTCAGGTTGATAAGTGGAGATGGCATCTTTTATTTTCTTATTCTGAACGCCAAAATGTTTTCCAACAGCAATGGCACACATTATATTGCTGTAATTATAACTGCCAAATAAATTAGAATTTATTTCAATGTCTTCGAATTGTATTTTTAAAAACGGATTGTCTATTAAGATTTCGCTGCGGTATTTATTACTTAATTTATTTCCATAAGATATATAATTGCTGATATTTCTTTGATTAAGCATATTCAATAAAATATCATCATCACCATTTACAAAAACAAAACCATTATGTACTTTCAAGAAATCATATAATTCTCCTTTACCTTTCCGGATGCCTTCAATACCGCCAAATCCTTCCAGGTGTGCTTTCCCGCAATTAGTAATAATTCCATGTGTAGGTTCTACATATTTGCAGTAGCTTTCAATTTCTTTCTGATGATTAGCACCCATTTCTATGACGGCAATCTCAGTGTTAGTACTCATTTCTAAAAGCGTTAATGGTATTCCTATATGATTATTCAGATTGCCTTTGGTATAATGTGTATGAAAGGTTGTAGCCAATACAGCATGCACTAATTCTTTGGTGGTTGTTTTCCCGTTAGAACCTGTTATTGCAATAATTGACTTAGGGTTTACTTGTTTCAGATGATAGTTAGCTAATTGCTGTAAGGTGTTTAACACATCATCTACCAGAATGCATTTTTCATTTCTATTAAATTCATGTTCATCAATAATAGAATATGCTGCACCTTGCTCAACCGCTTCTGATGCAAATGTATTACCGTTAAAATGATTTCCTTTAAGAGCGAAATAAATTTGCCCTCTACCTATTTTTCTTGTATCAGTAGTTACGCCATTTGATTTTAAGAAGAGTTGATATAATTCAATTATTTCCATAGGCTAAAAATAAAAAAGTCCCTCGGATTATCGGGGGACTTTTTATATACAGTTTGTGTATCTGTTATTTGTATTTTCTTGCTTTTTTGTTTTTAGAGATAGTTTTGTTCATTTCTCCAAATCCTTTTCCACCAAACATGTTTCCATCGGGAGAACCTACACGCACCATTGCACAACGGAACCCGATATCGTCAGATGACTGATCTTCATTCAAGAATCTTCTTGTTCCCGGAGATAAATAGTAACCTCTGTCTCTCCATGAGCCGCCTTTATAAACTCTTGCTTTGTTATTTACTAGTGTGGAAACACCATACTGGTATTCAACTTGTGAAGAAGAATCACCGTCATTATAGTCTAATGCGTAAGATTTTCTGTAATTTCTTCTGTTTGTTAAGTCTGCATCGTCTTCACGTACATATTTAATTTTACCCATGCTGTCTAAACCTTCATCATAAGATGGTTTCATGAAAATATTACCACGATAAGTGTTTAAATCTTCACCATCTGCTTCCGTCATTGGTCTGAAAACATCCTGTGTCCATTCGTTCACATTACCGGCCATATTAAATAAACCAAAGTCAT
>DAORIK010000057.1:0-15986 GCA_035438465.1 Chitinophagales bacterium
TTAAAGTAGTAATGTGACTACCATCGACATCGGCATCACACATGATAACTATTTTGTGATAACGCAACTTCCCGATATTTAATGCTTTTTCATCGCCTTCCACACCTTTACTTACACCTAAGGCAGTAAAAATATTCTTGATTTCTTCATTTTCATAAATCTTGTGTTCCATCGCTTTTTCCACGTTCAGGATTTTACCTCTTAATGGTAAAATTGCCTGGAAAGCACGATTTCTGCCTTGTTTTGCTGTTCCGCCTGCAGAATCTCCCTCTACTAAATACAACTCACAGGCATCCGGATTTTTATCAGAACAGTCGGATAATTTTCCCGGTAATCCAGAGCCGCCTAACACACTTTTACGTTGTACCAGTTCTCTGGCTTTTTTAGCCGCCATACGAGCGGTAGCAGCTAAAATTACCTTGCTGACAATAGTTCTGGCTTCTTTAGGATTTTCTTCGAGAAAATATTCCAGATGTTCACCAACAACGCCTGCGACAATTCCATCTACTTCTGAGTTGCCTAATTTAGTTTTGGTTTGTCCTTCAAAAGAAGGCTCCGGTACTTTTACGGAAACCAAGCAAGTGATACCTTCTCTGAAGTCTTCGCCGCTGATTTCTGTTTTTAGGTTTTTAAACAAATCATTTTTAGTTGCCCATGTTTTAAACACTCTTGTCAGGGCTCTTCTGAAACCAACAACATGTGTACCACCTTCAATGGTGTTGATATTATTTACATATGAATGGATATTTTCATTGTAGGAATCATTGTATTGGAAGGCAACTTCAACCACTACATTGTCTTTTGAGCCTTCCATGTAAATTACTTCCGGAATTAATGGCTGGCGGGTTTTATCTAAAAACTGAACGAATTCACGCAAACCGCCTTCGGAATAAAATCGTTCGGAGAAAACTGTTCCGTTTTCGTCTTTATTTCTTTCATCAGAAATAGTAATGGCAATACCACGGTTCAGATAAGCCAATTCCCGCATACGGGCAGCCAAAGTATCATAGTTATATTCTGTAGTAGTAAAAATAGTGCTATCCGGTTTGAAATGGATTTTTGTACCACGTATATTGGAAGGTCCAACTTCTCTTACGGGATATTTTGGGATACCAATACTGAATTCCTGCTGATATTCTTTTCCATCGCGGTAAACGGTTGCTATAAGCTGTGTAGAAAGCGCATTTACACAAGAAACACCCACACCATGCAAACCGCCGGAAACTTTATAAGAGTCTTTGTCGAATTTACCACCGGCATGTAATACGGTCAAAACCACTTCTAATGCAGAACGGCCTTCTTTTGCATGCATATCCACCGGAATACCTCGTCCATCGTCTAAAACGGAAATAGAATTATCCTCGTGGATAGTAACAAATATATTTTTACAGTGACCCGCCAAAGCCTCGTCAATAGAGTTATCCACTACTTCATATACGAGGTGGTGTAAACCACGGGTATTGATATCTCCGATATACATCGCAGGACGTTTCCGTACTGCTTCCAAACCTTCTAAAACGGTAATGTTTTCTGCACCGTAACTGGCACTTTTTTTAACTTCTTCTAGGACTTCTTCGCTCATGTTTTTTGTAGTATTTATTGACTGAAATTCAGACAAACAAAGATACAAAAATGATGCCTGAAAACAGGATAAAAACATGGCTGTTTATCCACATTTTACGTTAATAAAATGTAATATTTTCAACGAGAAAATAACAGCATTTTACTGCACTGAAAAAAAGGAAAATTAAAGAAAATGGGTATTAAAGTCGTTTAATATCAGCCCCTAAATTTCTGAGTCGTTCATCTATGTGCTGATAACCTCTGTCAATCTGATGAATATTGGAAATAATACTTTTACCTTCTGCCGAAAGGGCTGCAATTAATAAGGAAACACCGGCACGGATATCCGGAGAACTCATGTTAATGCCACGCAAATTATATTCCCTGTTTATACCAATCACAGTAGCACGATGCGGATCGCAGAGGATAATTTTTGCACCCATGTCTATCAGTTTATCTACAAAAAATAATCGTGATTCAAACATTTTCTGATGTATCAACACACTTCCATCAGCCTGAGTAGCTGTTACGAGAACAATACTTAATAAATCAGGAGTAAAGAGTGGCCACGGTCCGTCAGAAATAGTCAAAATAGAACCGTCAATAAAGGTTTGTATTTCGTAAGAATCCTGTGCAGGAATAATGATGTCATCTCCTTTAAACTCTAGTTTTATTCCTAATTTTTGAAAATAAGTTGGAATCACACCCAGCATATCAATACGCGCATCTTTTATTGTGATATTGGATTTCGTCATGGCGGCAAGTCCTATAAAACTTCCTATTTCAATCATATCCGGCAATAAACGATGTTCGGTGCCTCCTAATTTTTGTACCCCTTCGATTTTTAATAAATTAGAACCAATGCCGGAAATTTTTGCACCCATTCTGTTGAGCATCGAGCATAATTGTTGTAAATAGGGCTCACATGCTGCGTTGAAAATAGTGGTTTCACCTTCCGCTAATACAGCAGCCATAACGATATTGGCAGTTCCTGTTACAGAAGGTTCTTCCAGTAAAATATATTTCCCGATTAATTTCTCCGTTGTTAATGAATAGAAAGAATTTTCTTTATCAAAATGATAGTTTGCGCCTAATTCTACAAACCCAAGAAAGTGCGTGTCTAATCTTCTGCGACCAATTTTATCGCCTCCCGGTGTGGGTAAATAGGCTCTTTTGAAACGTGCCAATAGAGGTCCTAAAATCATCACTGAGCCGCGTAAATGTCCTGCGCGTTTTTTGAAGTTTTCTGTGAGTAAAATATCAGGGTCAACATCTTTTGCATTAAATGTGTAAGTATCGCCTGAATGTTTTGTCACCTTTACACCCATTTCGCCTAATAACTCTATTAGTACATTGACATCCAAAATATCAGGAATGTTGGAGATGGTAATATCCTGATCAGATAATAATACTGCCGATAAAATTTGTAAGGCTTCATTTTTTGCGCCTTGCGGAATTATAGTACCGTTTAACGATTTTCCGCCTCTTACTTCAAAAGCATCTGCACTCATAATTGATATTATTTGAAGCGGTTGTTATTGTTTCTGTTATTGTTATTACGGTTATTATTGTTTCGATTATTATTATTACGGTTATTATTACGGTTATTATTACGGTTATTGTTATTACGGTTATTATTATTTTGAGAGAATCTGCGCTGCTGCTGCTGGTTGCGTGCCATGCTTTCAATATTCATTTCTGCACTAATTTCCAGTTCGCCACCTGATATTGATTTCATATCTTCTTTCACTAAATCATTACTGACTTCTTCATTACTCCAGTTTTTATAAGCCATTTTCATGAAGTTACCGATAATTTCAGTAAAGATGGCTTTCTTGTCCGTGTCTTCCATTTCAATAGCTTTCTTCACCAAAGACTCTACATTTCTTCCGTAATGTTTTAGTTTTATTCTTTTCTGAGGGTACGGAAGATATGCGGGTTTAATTCTGGCGCTTTCCTGTGTAGGTTTCGGATAAGGAGAGTCTACATCTAATTTGAAATCAGAAATAATAAAAATATGATCCCATAATTTATGTTTGTAGTCTGCAGCATTGCGCAACTGAGGGTTTAAAATTCCCATAAGGTTAATAATATTTTCTGCCACTTTTTGGCGTTCTTTCTTGTCTTTTAAACTAACTGCGTAATCTACCATTCCTTGTAAATGGCGACCATATTCACGCATTTCGATGTCATTCCTTTCGGTATTGTATTTCATATAATTAAATTAATTTGAGATGTAACTTTAGATGCAACAACATACTAAGTACTAGAACGACCTGAATATGCCTGCGAAGGATACACAAATATAGGTAAAATAACTGAAATAATAATTTTTTTAAGAGAAAATATGCAGAAATGATTTGACAATCCTGTGCAACTAATCATTTGTATAAAGCTCTGTATTCTTGTCTTCGTAAAAATAGGCTAAAAAACCTTTTATGGTTTCAGTAAAGACCGATGTGCTATTGCCAGTAAGTTTGGTTTTTACAGGTAAACAATACAGTGAAATATTATTTTCTAACAACCAGTTTTTGTGTGCTCCTAAACGGACGCCGTCTTTTTCAGTGGTAATCCATTTCTTAAAATCAGGATAATTTTTTTTGATAACTTCTAATTCATGAGTTTCAAAAAAGTGATGGTCGTTAAATTCATAATGTACAATCTCATTGGATTTTGTCGCAACATATTCTTTTAATGGCTTTGCATTTGCAATACCTGTGAGTAAAACATAATTCTCTTTTTTTTCAAAAAGTAATCTGTCATTTGGGTTTAGTAGGTTATATGCAACACCATATTCTATGGTACTGAAAAATATTTTTTGTTTGGGTGAAGGATTTATTTTTTTGATAATTTCTGCTTGTTTGTCATCACTTAACACGGATGGACATTTAGTAACTACTATAATATTAGCTCTTTCTTTGCCTGATTTAAACTCGCGCAGGGTGCCTAATGGTAAAATGGAATCTTCATAGAATGGCTTATCGTATGTTGTCAGTAAAATATTAATATCCGGCCGCACACTCTGATGCTGAAACGCATCATCCAACACAACGACTTGTATTTGCGGCTGTTCGGAAATTAATCGCGGAATCGCAAATACACGCTCTTCACCAACACTCACCTGTACATCAGGATATTTTAATTTGAGCATGAGTGGTTCATCGCCAACATCTTTTGCTGTATGAAAATTTTGAACGGCAAGATAACCTGATGTTTTTCGCTTATATCCGCGGCTTAAAACACCTATTTTATAATGTTCGTGCAGCAACTCAATTAAAAATTCTACAAAAGGCGTTTTTCCTGTGCCGCCCATACTCAGGTTACCTATAGCAATTACAGGAATCTCAAAATCGGTAGAACCAATGAAATTTGTTTTATATAACCAGTTGCGCAGCCAAATAATGAAACCATAAATGATTGCAAAAGGAAATAATAGTATTTTTGTAAATAGCTTCAAGTATTATTTTTTTAAACACATAGATTCATAGTGTTATAGTTTTGGAAGTTGCTTGAAATATTCATTTATAAACGTTTTTTGACCTTCTTTAAAAATATTTCCACAACAAAAATTAATTAAAATTCCTTTCGGTGCTTTTAACAGGTTCATATAAGTAAGAAGCTGCGCTTCTACAATAGGATTTAATTCAACAGCAGCTTTTAATTCGACTACAATATTGTTCTCAATAAATAAATCGCATCTAAAATCTATATCAAGTGCTTTAGACTTATACACTAATGGGATTTTCAGTTCTGATGAAAAATTTATTTTCCTATGTGTTAATTCTTCCATCATGCATTGATGATAAACACTTTCCAGCAGGCCTTTTCCAATTATCTTATGTACTTCAATAGCAGCACCAATTATTTCATATGTTAATTCATCTAAATATTTTTGAGTAACGTTTTTTTCCATTTTGTAAAAACTATGAATCTATGTGTTTTAATAATTATTTTAACCAATTAAAGTATAAATTTATGTCTTAAATTAATTGCACTAAAATGAAAATAGCAGAAATTATCCAGACTATCGAAGACTTTGCTCCAATATCATACCAAGAGTCTTATGATAACGCAGGGTTGCTGGTTGGCGACAAATTGGCAGTTTGCAAAGGCATTTTGATTTGTCTGGATGCAATTGAACCCGTTATTGATGAAGCGATTGCCAAAAAATGTAACCTGATAGTGGCACATCATCCGATAATTTTTTCCGGATTGAAAAAAATTACGGGCAGGAATTATATTGAAAGAGTTATTATCAGGGCAATAAAAAACGATATTGCGATTTATGCATGCCATACTAATTTAGACAATGTCAAACTGGGTGTAAATAATATGATTGCGGATAAATTAGGATTAAAGAACAGAAAAATCTTAGACCCGAAAAATGGAATTCTGAAGAAATTATTTACGTACATTCCGAAAGAGAATAAGGATGCTTTATTAAATGCACTGTTTGCTGCAGGAGCAGGAAATATTGGTAATTACAGTGAATGTAGTTACAGCGTTGATGGCGTTGGAACGTTTAAAGGCAATGCAGCTTCAAATCCCGTTATTGGTAAAAAAAATATCAGAAGTACAGAGCCTGAGCAGAAAATTGAGGTTATTTTTCCAAGTTATTTGGAATCCAAAATTTTGAAAGCGTTATTCCAAAATCATCCTTATGAAGAAGTTGCGTATGAAATAATTACACTGGATAATTTATATCAGGATATTGGATCAGGAATGATTGGCGACTTAGAAAAATCAATTTCTGAAAACGATTTTTTAGAATTACTGAAGACAAAAATGAAGACGAAATGTATTCGCCATACAGCACTTTTGAAGAAGAAAATTAAGCGAGTTGCTTTGTGTGGTGGTTCGGGTAGTTTTTTACTGAACAAAGCTATTGCCCAGCAGGCTGATATATTTATTACCGCCGATTTCAAATATCACCAATTCTTTGATGCTGATAATCAAATAATTATAGCTGATATTGGCCATTATGAAAGTGAACAGTTTACAGCACAATTATTTAACAAAATAATATCGGAAAAATTTCCTACTTTTGCCGTTCAAATTTCGACAATCAACACTAATCCAATAAATTACAAATAATGGCACGTAAGAAAGAATTGACCACCGTTGCTGACAAATTAGAGCAATTAGAAGAATTGCAGGCTATCCATTCCAAAATCGATGCAATTCACATCCTTAAAGGTGAATTACCAATTGAAGTAGCTGATTTGGAAGACGAAATTGCCGGCACCCAAAAACGAGTGGCAAAAGTACAGGCAGAAATTGACGATGCACAAGGCGAAATCGAACACAGAAAAACATTGATGAAAGAAGCGCAAAGTTTGATTACAAAATATGACAAACAATTGCACAACGTAAAAAACAATCGTGAGTTTGACGCTTTGAATAAAGAAATTGAATTGCAGAAATTAGAGATTCAATTAGCTGAAAAGAAAATCAGAGAAGCGAATTTTACCATTGAAAATCATCAGAAACAATTGGATGAAATCCAAAAACGTTTAGATTCTAAAGAAAAGGATTTAGACATCAAGAAAAAAGAATTACAAAACATTATTAAAGATACAGAGAAGGAAGAAAAAGAACTGACTGAAAAAGCTGCCGAAATGGAAGCAGAAGTGGAAGAACGTTTCTTGCTGGCATTTAACAGAATCCGTAAATCATACAAAAACGGTTTAGCCGTAGTAAAAGTAAGCAGAAATGCTTGCGGTGGCTGTTTCGGTTTCATTCCGCCACAAACACAATCTGAAATCAGAACTAAGAAGAAAATCAGTACTTGCGAACATTGCGGAAGAATTATCTCCGGTGTAGATGACAGCGCGGTATTTATTTCAGAAGAAGAAATGGCGTAACCTGCCTTTGTAAATATATTTTAAAGCCATCTCATTCGGGGTGGCTTTTTTATTTGTCATCTCGAGTGTAGCGAGAGATCTTGCTACATCATTCAAACATTTTTTGTTAATTTCAAAAAAAACAAACATATGAAAAACGTACTCAAACTGGAAGAAGCAGCCATGCTGGCCTTGTCAATTGTATTATTTAATCAGTTGCATTTTGCCTGGTGGTTGTTTTTAGTTTTATTCTTAGCACCGGATATTTCTATGCTTGGATATTTAGTGAATACAATAATCGGTGCCTACTGTTATAATTTCTTTCACCACAAAGCAGTTGGAATTATAATAGGATTGGTTGGATTTTACCTCCAGAATGAAATCTATATGCTAGCCGGCATTATCATTTTCGGTCATTCCTCCTTCGACAGAATTTTAGGGTATGGATTAAAATATACGGATAGTTTTAAGAATACTCATCTGGGAAGTTTGTAGAAATTATATTGCGTATTTTCTCTTTCTTCGATAACTATAAATAATACCAAAGATTAAAATAAGCAACAAAGGAAATGCAAATGTAACAATTTGCCATAAGCCTTTCTGCTCCAATACTTTTGCTTTGTCTAACAATCGCATTCGTATTTCCCGGTTGCGGGCATCTATCAGGTTGTTATCATCCACTAAATATTCAACGCAGTTTAGTAAAAAATCTTTATTGGCAAAAAGCTGACGGGAATATTTGTCAAATCCTAATGCAATAGGAACACCTTTTGAATCTATGTCATTGGAAGCGATATCACCATCTGCGATTACAATCATTTTATTTAAACTGCTTTTGGGTTTGAACATAATATTTTGTGTAGCCAATGCTTTTTGTAAATCAGATGTAAACTGATTTTTGAATAAGGAAGTAAACTCACCCTCTAACAAAACAGACAGCGGAATGTCTTTCTGGTTAAATAAATTTGGATTGGGTTTTTGTTTGGCACCTTCTAAAAAAATCTGAAACGGGGTTTGTTGCATGCGCGAATAAGAAGATGTTGAAAGTAAAATCGTTTTTCGCACATTCGGGTTATTGAGTGTATCTAATGAACTTGCAAACTTAAACGCTACCGGATCCAGATTCTTTACAATCGGATGATTCTTTTTGTTGATGGCCACCGGATAAAACACCCAGGGAAATAGTTTTGGCTGCGGATTGCCGCCAACACTTTCTATAATCGGAATCTGATTGCAATATAAATCAAGCACCAGATTGTGTTCCGTACGTACACCATAACGAAACAGTAAATCATCCAGATTTAAATCTCGAGGTGCGGCAACTATACTTGGCGCCAGTTTAAAACTATCTAAATCGCAAATAATATTATCCAACAACCATAATATTTTGCCGCCATTCATTACATACTGGTCGATGAGGAATTTTTCATAATCGTTTAAAGCGGTTTGAGGTTTTGCAATAATTAAAATATCGATATTATTATTGAGAAGCTTGTCTTTATCCAGTTCAATTTTATCCAGCATAAAGTTTTGTTCAGCCAGAGCTTTCAAAAATTCCTGAAGCGGCTCCACTCCTAATTCGCCATGTCCTTGCAGGAACGCAATTTTTGTTGGATGATCTTTGGTGATTTTCTGAATAGCATTGGCAAGTTTATATTCTAAAAAATTAAGAGAATTATTAAGTGAGCCCTGAGCACCAACAGAAAACTGATTTTCTAAAATCTGCACCGGTATTTCTCTGCCGTTTGTTTTAATGATAGCGCCGGGAAAAACAAGTTTTTCCATGTAACCGTTTTGAGATTTTACTTCAAGGTTGGTGGGGCGTAACCCTTTTTTTACCAGTTCCGTTTGAAAATCTTCCCGTTGCTTCTGATCTTTTATTCCATTATAATCAAAAAAATGAAACGTTACCAGACCTTTGGAGTTGGTGCGGAATTCCTGCAGTAATTCGCGGGTTTCGTTTTGTAAAATTTTAATACCTGCCGGCAAATCTTTCCCGGTCAGATAAACTTCTACCTCAATATTTCCATCTAAACCATTTAATAATTTTTTGGTGGAGGAGGTAAGGGTATATCTCTTTTCTTCCGTTAAATCAAACCTATGATAAAAAAATGATGAAATTACATTAATGATAATAACAGCCAGTAAACTGACAGCTAGTACTTTTACGGATTGTATGAGAGAATGGTTTTTCATTTTTTAATTTAAACACATAGGCACATAGTTTTTTAATGAATAGCATTTTCGGCTTGCAGAAAATATGCGTGTGGCTTAGGTAAACATAGTATTCATCTTCGATGAATAAATATGATTCGCTATCTTATCCTTTTACACCATACTTTGCTATGTGTCTATGTGTTTTATGTTTTTTAATATTTATTGTTTTTTACCACTTACGGCTTTCCAGCGCTGTTCTTGTTCCGATTAAAAATAAACTGATCACACTTAAAAAATAAATAATATCTCGTGTGTCTACTACACCTCGACTGATAGAATCATAGTGCGCATTTAAACCTATTGATTGTATGAAATAATCAAGTTGTCCTTGAAAGATAGTTAATGAACTAACTCTGTAAAAAGCATCGTACATTAGATAGCATAAAAATACGCCAGTCAAAAATGCAATAATTTGGTTTTTAGTGATCGCTGATGAAAAAATTCCAATGGCAACAAATACCGCCCCAAGAAAATATAAACCTATGTAACTGCCAATAGTTGCACCGCTGTCTATTGGTGCGTCTGTCAAGCTTAATTTCTTTACACAAATAAAATAAGTTAATGTTGGCAGAAAAGTAAATGTCCATAATATAATTGTTGCCAGATATTTTCCGATGACAATTTCAAAATCGGTAATTGGTTTGGTTGTCAAAAATTCTATGGTACCGCTTTGTTTTTCATCTGCAAATGTACGCATGGTAATGGCAGGAATTAAGAAAAGTAAAATCCAAGGAGCAAGTGTAAAAAAAGTATCTAAGGTGGCATAATTGCTCTCTAATATATTGCCCTGAAAAATAAAAAGATTTAGTGCGAGTACAATAAAGAATACAGTCATGCTGATATAGGCAATCAGCGATGAAAAAAATAAATTTATTTCTTTTTTAAGGATAGCTGTCATTCTAACTTTTATTTGTCAACTGCAGAAAGATATCTTCCAGGCTTTTGTTTTCTTGTTTTAATGTAAGCAAGGGGTTGTTTTTATTAACGGCAAATGCGAAGATATCTTTTCGTAATTGACTGCTGTCTTTCCCGTGCAGAATAAAATGGGTATCTGAAATTTTATCAATTAAATGCACATGCTGAATTTGCTGTAATTCATCAGATAAAATTTTATTTTCGAATTCCACTTCAACTAATATTTCTCTGCTCAGTAAATTTTGTAAATTATCCGGTTTGTCGTCCGCAACTAATTTTCCTTTATTGATAATGATTACACGATCGCATACAGCCTGAACTTCCTGCATGATATGTGTAGAAAAGATAATTGTCTTTTCCTTTCCCAGTTCTTTAATCAGATTTCTTATATCAACCAGTTGGTTCGGATCCAGGCCTGAAGTAGGTTCATCTAAAATCAAGACTTCAGGATTGTGAATTAGTGCCTGTGCTAAACCAACACGTTGTTTATAGCCTTTAGAAAGTTGCCCGATTTTTTTATGCTGCTCCACATTCAACCCCACCAAATCAATCGTGTCTTTTATTCTTTTACTGCTCTGGACTGCGGACTGCGGACTGTGGACTTGCAGAGCAAATTCCAAAAACTCCTTCACATACATATCGTGATACAGAGGATTGTTTTCCGGCAAATAACCTATTTTTTGTTTGACTTCTAATGGCTGCTTAATAATATCCAAATTACAAACGGAAGCGGTTCCTGTACTTGGTGGAAGATAGCAGGTCAGCATCTTCATGGTAGTAGATTTTCCGGCGCCGTTTGGTCCAAGAAAACCAAGGATTTCACCTTTCTTTACATCAAAAGAAATACTGTCTACCGCTTTCTGGTCAGCATAAAACTTCGATAAATTATGTACGGAAACAGACATCTTAAGTGTACAAAAATAAGCAATTTAATGGCAATCAAATTCTTAAATTTAGTAAATATCAAAAGGTATTGAGAAAATCTGTTATCTTTACACATTGTTCAATGAACTTCTCCGCTAAATATTATGGCTTTCTTTTTGCGCTGCTGGTTGCGTTCATATCATCTTGTAGTGTTGGTAATAAAGAAATTCCTGCACCGGGAGGAAATATTTTTGTGGATACTACAGGTGGAACGCTTGGAGCATTTACAGTAATCATTACCGGCGATACTACATTAAACAAAACTATATATTCTGATACGACGCTGAACCTGGTAAGAAATGACAGTTTAATTGTAGGTGGTGTGGATGCACTTACCAATACTAGCGTACTGCTGTACTTCGCTACTGCAAGCTCTGAACCTGGTGTATATTACATTGACCCGACAGCACCGGCAGAGCCGACAGCCGCATTTTTGGCAAGAATAAAAATTGGCGGTGCTCAAAAAAATTATTTAATGCCCCATGGTAAAATAACCATACTTTCAAAAGATATTACCAATAAAATAATCAGGGGTAGTTTTGATGTGAATAATGATAATACGCACGTGGCAGACACTTTATATATGCGTGCTAATTTCTCTGTTCAATATAAAGATTAGCTTTCTATTGCCTTTTCAATATTTTCTAAAACATAGTTCCAGGTGTAATATTTAGTAGCAATTGCTCTTGAGTTTTCGCTTAATCTTTGCCAGCAATTTTTGTCTGTTAAAAGAGTATTGATAGCATCTGCATACTCCGCAGCATTGTCTTTGATAAAAATATCTTCACCATCTTTTACTTTCAATCCTTCTGTGCCGATTGATGTAGTTACGCAGGGAATTCCTCTGTACAATGCATTCACCACTTTTACTTTAATTCCGCTTCCAAATCGTAAAGGTGTAATAAAAATCCTGCTTTTTTGAAAATAAGGTTCTACTTTTTCAACGAATCCTGTCAAAATAATTTGATTGTCTTTGTCCGCAATTTCTTTTAATCGTACATCGGGCTTTTTACCAACGATATATAGTTTTATATCCGGGTGCTGCTGTTTTACAGATTGCCATATTTCATTGCAAAACCAAACCAAGCCATCAATATTTGCTTCCCAACTCAGGGTGCCGATATACAAAAGCGCTTTTTCAGTTTTATTGAAATCCAGAGCAGGTTCGTTTAGTAAATTATCATCGCCAAGATGATAGGTTTCTAAAAATTTAGTTTTATCCGCTCCGATTTTTACAAGTTCATCTGTGTCATTGGGTGCTGCTAAAATAATAGTCGCTTTCCTGCAGATTTCCTGCTCATATTTTTTTATGCGATATGCCTGATTGAGTAATGCAACTTTTTTTAATACACTTCTTTCAATATTGGCATACCGCTTCCAAATCAAATATTCACAGTTGTGTTCGTGTAAAATAATCTTGCCTTTGTAATCATCCGGAATATATTGAAACATTACATAATGGTCGCAAAAAATAACATCGTACTGATGTACAACTGCAAGAACTTTTTCTTTAAATTCACGAGATTTATTTCTGTATAAGTTTAATGGAATGCCTTGTATATTTGACAGAATCAGATTTTTTGCAGTACGAGGAATATCTAATTCCTGTGAAATAAAATCAGATAGTTTAAGCGTGGTTAGAAATTCGTCTTTATGTTGTATATCGTCATTCTTCAATAAACACGCTATGGATAAATTATATTTCTCACTCAGAAAATGTACTACTTTGTTTGACTTAATCACACCGCCACTGACAGGCGGATATGGTAAAGTAGGTGTGATAAATAGAATTTTTTTCATTATTTTAAAATGGTATTATAAATTAAACACATAGGCACATAGATTTTTCAAAAGAAACACGTATTGTACAATTCAATCCGGATATTAATAGAGAAAACATCAGTTGGAAGCTTTGCTTCCGCTACTGTTTTCCTTTGTTTGTTCCGAAAATAATTTGCGTTGTTCATAATTGCTTTATTTCCTTTGTGCCTATGTGTTTAAAAAAACTAATCATAAAACTGCCAGGTTAAACCCGCTCTGAATGTTCTGTCAAGATAACCGTAATTTGGTGCGGTATAAATTCCTTTTTGTTTAAACATCCCCTGATTTACATGCTCTACACGTAAAAAAATATTGGTGAATTTAACATGCAAACTAAAGAATACATCCATGATAGGATAGAATTTTAATTTCTCTTTATTCTGATGATAAAACTCAGCCAGTGATGGATTGTATGCATTGCCATTAAAATTTGTATTATACATGATATCAAAACCCAATTGTGCATTCAATTTTCCGGAAATCCATCCACCTTTATAATATAAGGTTTGTTTCATTGCAAAAACGGGGAGACGGATAATAGTGTTATTAGAAATCCATTGCGCATATAATTCTGTTCCGGAGAAAATATGTTTGGTGTTAAAATCTTTCTGCACCTTTACCACTAAAACATTTAGTGGTTTATTATATTGCTGCGGCAGTGAAGCCGTATCTCGGTAGATATAATTTTGAATGAAATAATTCTGTACAGTAGCAAACAGCAATTGCTTTCGCCAAACAAAATTTGCTTCGGCTTTTACCTGAAATGTTTTCTTAAAATCATTGACGTAGGTATAATGATTGCCATAATAAAATTCTTGTTTCTGCGTAGGAGATGCCAATGATACATTTCCGCTCACACCCACTGAAATTGTTTTTTTGAAGTTCAGCTTTCCCATAAAATTTACCTCAAAATCGCCGATATATTTCGGGGCGATATCTACGGCAACACCCACAGCATAACCAAAGAATGCCGAATCCACCTGATTGTAAAGCTTCGCTTTTAACCTGATGTCGTGAATCAGCTGATCGGTGAATCGTTGTCTGTACCGGATAAAATCATATTGAAGTCCCGCAGTAAAGAGAAATTTTTTCGGTACAGTATCGTTTTGAATATTTTTAAAATAAACACCATTTGAGAATCTCCATGTTTTAGTGTAATCGTCAGTAGAATCACTGTCGTAAATTAACCGTTCATAAAACAAAGAATCTTTTTCGTAGTCCTTATACCTGAATTTCCAGTGGGCATATTCAAAATCGTGAGCAATGGCAAATTTCGGTTGTTCTACCATCTTTCGCTTGGTGGAATCATTGATTTGTATTGTCGTTTTTTTGCCCAGATTAATCTGCTGATGAAAATTGATATTACGCTCACTCCATTTGTTGATGGCATCATTTAAATATACTTCCACAAAACTTTTATTTTTTTTGTAGAAAGGGTTTGTAAACACATCATCCTGCGCCCAACCACCGTTTTCCTGATTTTTTATGCCATTGAAAATAAATGCGATTTTTAAATCATAGCGTTTGTTTTTGCTTTGAAATGCATTTTGAACAGAAAAGAGATTGTGTATCGATAACTGATTAGTACTTTTGCCTTTAAAGCTGTTTCTGTGAAAATTAAACCCGACATTCACATTTGGTTTGATGTTAATGGAAAATTCCGCACCACCTACAATTTCTTCTTTCCCGCCGAAAACAAAATCTAGTGCCGTATAGGGTGTTTTGGTATTGAAATATCTTATTTTTTCAGGCTTTATAAAATATACGTCGAATGAATTAAAACCATGTTTGAAGCCAATTGGATTGTCATTGGTAAACATTACAGAATAAGATGCCGTGCCGTAATTTCCTAAGTTATGATAGGGCACAAATTGTTTTTCTGTGGTGTTGTATCTGTGAAAGTTTTCTGCCAGCGAATCCGGTTTGCGCGGTCTCGGATTCTCCAGGGTTACATATTTCGCATCAAAGAATAGTTTTGGGTTGGGTTTGGTGATTTGTATCTGACCAAAAGAGATGCTTGACAGGAATATAAGGAGGTATGTGGTCAGAAGTTGCTTCACTGCTCAAAAATACGGATTTTTATTGCAACCTTTTGTCACTTTTTGATGCCAAAGATTGGCAACATTTGGTAATTAACGTCTCTTGTTTAATAATTATGCATTGTCTTTCTTTTTGTCTTGATACAAAACCATAGATTTTTTAACTTTTTCAAGTTGAATAAATATTCCTCTGTCGTTTATCAGGGCTTTGTCACTTTTTGAAGCCAAAAAGAAATGTGAAACATTCACGAACACCATTAAGATAAACATTATGAGTAAACCAAAAAGCTTTTATGATTTTTAAGGCAATTTGCTTCTCCTTTCACTCGAAGCAACCGCAGCTAAAATATACTCAAATGCTGATAGCCGCGCTTCGTATATTTTACTGCTATTGCTGCAAAAATCATAAACCTAAACCTTCTGCGGCTTTCCGGTAATTTTTAGTTGGCTGCAAGAATCATTCTTACTGCCCGTTCCATCCACAGCACGCGGCGTAGAAAAATCTGAACTTATTCAGTTAGGATATTTGGAATCTGTTTGAACTTGCAGTATGGAAGAAGCGTGGGATGGCAAAACCAGCGGAGCAATTGGTTTTGACTTGTCTTTTTGGGTTACTTTTTTTGACTAAGAAAAAAAGTGACAAAACTCAAATTAAAATGTAGAT
>DAORIK010000058.1:0-12474 GCA_035438465.1 Chitinophagales bacterium
ATTTCGCTTATAACTTACAAAGCTTGGTTGATCATCAGCTATGATAAACTGATTTATGATGGTGCTTGAAATATGTGGTTGTATCATAAATTTAACGGCAATATCGGCCGGAATTTCCAAATTCTGTTTTTGTGGATTGAAAGAGAAAGCACCGGCAGTCGTTACTTTACATGGTTCAAGTCTCAATCCAAATCCAACTTCACCGGTGGCATTTATAGCTTTCGTATTTTCATTATATTTCAAACAAGAATTATGTGAATAGAAAGAATTAAATGAACTTTCATCACCAAAGACTATGGTACCCGGTTCTGTTTTACTGTAAGACATAGAACCTTTAACCGTCATAATACTCGCATCACTATAGCTGCGTTTATCCTGTAAAATGGCACTGTAAAATTCCGGGATACTTTTATCCAGCATCAAACCGACAAACAGGTTGTTATTAGCCTGATTCAAGATACTATCCATACTTACTGCCGGTTTTTTCGGATCCAGTCGTTGGACATTCGGTATCCAGTCGCTGGTGTTGTTTGCTATATCTACTTTTACAGCACCATCCAGAAAAAAATCTTTATGCTTGGAATCAAAATCAAACTTTCCTTTGTAATAAATTTTATTGTCTATTTTGAAATTATCTTCTTCTTGTATGGTAGTTTTGGCAAACGTAAAGATTTTACTCATATCTCTTGAGTCGTCCGGTTTTTTATTTTTCTTACCTGTATAAACAGTCTGATCTTTATACGGGTTATTCACTCCGATTTCTGCAACAGCAATCTTTTCAATGGTACCATTATTCATTTTATAATAGTAGTTTCCTGATCCGGAAAAATCATTTCTACCTGTAATATTTACATCCACATCTTTTACGGTATGAAAAGAACTGTCTGCATTAAAAACAATAGTTGCATTTTTCAGCTCACGTACTGAACCATCCTGTTCTATAAAAATCTCTCCTTTGTCAGGAATTACTTTCGAATCTGCCAAGCGCAGCTCATTGATACCGGCAAAATAAATTGAGTTATCATTTAAATTTAAATCAGCAGCAGAAGTAACAAATTTTAGAGAGTCTTTTTGCGGCTCTGTCGAAAGCAAAAAGAATTTTGCAGAGGCTGACGGTGCGTTTAGTGTCAATTTATTTTTGGCAATATCAAAATGTAAAAATTTCGGGTTGGCAACGAACTTAAATGATTCGAGCGGAATCGTATCGTTCTTATTTAACTCAATATCCGCAATTTTATTATCCAAATCGAACTTTGCATTTACATCATTTGAGGCAAGCAAAGACCTTCCATCATCCGTTGATAAATTCAGCTTGCCGTTTTTAGCTTCAAATTTTCTTGCTTTAAACGTAATGTCTTCAGATTGCAACTTCGTATGATTCCATGACAATACTCCAACACCATATAAATTCTTATCATGCAAAATCATTTTACCGTCAAACTCCGTTGTTCCATTATACATACTGAATTTCTCATCTTTTCCTTCAGAAATAACTAAAGAATCTTTTTTTACATTCCAAATGAAAGAAGACTGATTAATATTTGTTTGCGGGAAATTTGCTGTCTTATCTTCAGTAATTCTGACACTGTCTATCTGTGCAAAAATGCTGTCCATAAAAAAGAAAGCCGTATCAGCGTATAATTTTGCCGGACCAAATTCAAACAATCCTTTACCGGATAAACCGCTGGCGTCTAATTTTAAATCCGATGTGTATTTCCCTTTATTGCCAAACAGATTATATCCTTTTGACCCTGTGTTTACATCAATACCAAAAGCTTTATCATCCTGCAATTTTAATCCTGATTTTATAGGTTCAAATATTCCACCTGAAATTAATTGTCCATCCAAATGCAACGTTGTAGTATTAATGAGATTTAAGCTATCCAATTCAAAAGGATATACCTGATAAAAGAATTTATCTTTATTGTATTTATCTCCGTTCGCACCTCTGTCATAGGTTACTTTCGCTGTATCTCCGCTGGAGAAGAAAGGATACTTCAGATTGTTATTAGTACCTGATTTATTATTAGGTTCTGCAATATGCAAAACACCTGTTATATTTTGAATAGGTGTTTTTGAACGAATTAATTTTATGCGGCCGTTCTCATCAGGTTTATCTGTTTCCGGAACATAAATCACCATCGAATCTACGCTCTTCATATTGAATGCATAATTATCGTAATCAAAATCAACTTTTTTGGCAACGAAATCAAAATTACCAACCTGAATCTTTCCGCCTAAGGTCATTACTCTGTTTTTACTGATGCGCACTGTATCATTGTTCGGAATAAACTTCACTCCTGATTTCGTACTCATGTTGATTTCTTCTACACCGTATACTTCTAAAATATTTGTTTTAATATTTAAACGTGCGTTGAGGTTTCTTTTAAAAGAGGCGAATTTTATAAAGTCGTAATCTTGTTTTCCTTTGGAAGACAAAGCCTGATTAACAAGCTTCTCTTTAACTTCTATCATGCGTGTGGAAGGATTATAATTAATATATCCATCTTCCACCAACTTAAAGAAAATATGCTGGGTTGTTGAAAAAGGTGCGCCCGGATTTATATCCAGTGCAATATTTTGTGCATCAACAAACCTGTCTCCACCGCTGCTTTCATAGTATCTGTAAATTTTATCTATCGGTCCTTGTTCATTAGGTCCTTTGTATTTATTTTCCAAATTTGGTTGATAGTAGTTAAATGATTCAAATATCGCAGGTTTGTCGCCTGACAGCGTAATCATACTGAATTTCATAATCGTACTGTCGAGATTCCATCTTAACTCATCTATGTAAAAAAACATTTTATGATACTCGCTTGTAAATGGTTGTTTTGACAGCGGTTTCATATCGCGATACGCTTTTATATCTTTTGTTTGGGAAGAATAAGAGAAATTTACAAAAGGATGGACAATCGTATTATCGTCCAGAAAAATTGTCATGGACGCATCTTCTACGTTGATATCTTTAAATTCTTTAAGCTGAATTCTGTTTGCACTAACACGCACCATTTCTTTTCCATTCTTTGCTGCCAAAGAAATTTTTGGTAAAACAGTATCAGAACCTACACCATAAATATTTGTACCTTCCAGCTGAAAACCGGCAGTCATTTTTACCTCTTTACCTAAAGTATTAAAGTTTACGTTGTTATTGTACGAGCGAAATTTTGGATACAGACGCTCTTGGGATTTTGCCTGTAATAGTTTATCTGTATATGTTCCGAGCAAAACTTCATTTAATACGGGCTTAAAAGTAAATTTTGCAGAGTCAATTATAATATCTGATTTTGAAAAATTAATCTGGTGACTACCAAAATTTACAAAATTATTGCCTGGGTCAAAGCCTGCACGTTGCAATGTAATCGATCCGCTTAAACCTACCCACAAATTTTCTAAGGGATAAAATTTTCCGCGTTCATTTTTTATCACCAGCGTGTCGACATTAGAAGTTCCGATTAAATCTGTTGACATGAATGTAAAAACAGGTTTATCATCCTTAAAATCCACACTGTAATCACCGGTTGTCTGCCACGCATTGGTGTTCGTATAATACAATGCGTTCTTTGAATACAGATTTGTCAGATATTCAACATACGTCAAAAATTCTTTTATGTTTCCCGGTTTAGCACGGTCTATAAGCACTTGTAAAATATCAAAATTCTTATCAATTGCCGCAACACTTGCTTTGGTTGTTTCCAAAGAAAGCAATAAGGTTGCTAACTGAAAAAATGCAGGATATGCCGGAGCTTTTTTTACCAGCATAGATTGAGTAATCCCTTTTATCTTGAAAAAATAAACAGATGCCTTTCCTGTGGTAACAGTTTGCGGAAATTTTTCTGCCAATTGTTTGCAATCATCACGCGTACAGTTTGCTTTAATAAATTCTGTATATGCTTTTCCAAAACCTGCATTATCATTCGGGAATTCTTTAGGATATTGTGCTTGCGCAAAGTAAAAAGTTGTAAGTAATAAGTAGTATGTGATGAACTGCTTTTTCATGTACTTTATTTTCTATATTTATATTTTTTGCAATATAATACATGCCCAGTTGTGCTGAGCTGTATGATAATTAGCTATCAAATTATGTTCCAAGCCTTTATCTAAAATTAATTTAACATCTTCCGTATAAAATCCGGATACTATTAAATTTCCTTCTGCTTTCAATAATGCAGCTAAAGTATGCATATTTTCTATTAAAAAATTCCTGTGAATATTCGCTAAAATAATATCAAACTGTTTTTCTTTCACTAATTCCAAGTCGCCGATTTCAGGTTGTATCTTTTCAGAATTATTAAGCTCTATATTTTCAATACAATTCTGATAACACCACTCATCATTATCCAGAGCAATGCAATGTTGCGCACCTAATCTTTCAGCCAGTATAGCAAGGATACCGGTGCCGGAGCCACAATCCAATATTTTCTTATCCTGAAAATTCAATAAACGCATATTTTGTATCATTTGTGAGGTTGTCGGATGATGTCCTGTTCCAAATGACATTTTAGGTTCGATAATAATTTCGTGTTGAACATTTTTATTTTCCGGATGAAATGTTGCACGAACCAGAACAAAATCGTCTATTAAGATAGGCTGAAAGCTGCTTTCCCATTGCTCATTCCAGTTTTTATTTTCCAGTTCTGATTTTGTAAAAGTGGTTGAATATGCATCGCAAATTTCCTGTAAAAAAGCTTCTCCTTCTGCCAATTGCGCTTCACTTAAATATACTTCTATCTCTTCCTCTTTTTCTTCTATTCCTTCATTATCCATATCAAAAAATAAACCGACAAAATCTTCTTTATCTATCATAGTTGAGTATCGTATGGAATAGATATAGGTCATTATTTCATTGCTTTTATTATCTCCGAAAATTCATCAGCTTTTAAAGAGGCACCGCCCACCAGTCCACCATCTATATCTTTACAATTAAAGAGCGCTGCCGCATTTTTTGCATTTACACTTCCTCCATATAAAATAGAAATCTGCGCTGCAACATCGTTATTATATTTATCCGCAATTGCATTTCTTATAAATGCATGTACTTCCTGTGCCTGTTCAGGGGATGCTGTCTTGCCTGTACCAATTGCCCAAACAGGCTCGTAGGCAATAACCAGGTTTTTTAAATTCTCTATATCCAGGCGAAAGATGCAATTTTCCAATTGTGATTTTATAAAATCAAAATGCTCGTTTCTTTCTCTTAGTTCTAAAGGTTCGCCGCAGCAGAAGATTGGAATTAGTTGTTGAGTTTGTGCCTGTTGAATTTTTTGCAACAGCTGCTCGTCTGTTTCATTAAAATACTGTCTTCTTTCTGAATGTCCAATAATTACATATTGTACACCCAATGATGCAATTATTTTTGCAGAGACTTCCCCTGTAAAAGCACCTTGCTCGTATTCACTGCAATTTTGAGCTGCAGCAAACATAAACGAATAATTCACAAATGCTACTTCAGCGCAATAATGAATATATGGAAATGGTGTTGCCACCACTACTATCTTATTTTCTGATAAATTGTAATCATTATAATTTGCAATAATTGCATTGACCAATGCAACTGCCTCATTTTTGGTAGCATTCATTTTCCAGTTGCCGGCAATAATTTTTTTTCGAGTCATGTTTTATATTTTCACTAAACCTAGTTGCCCTTTCTGCCTACAGGCAGGCGAACAGGCAAAGGCACAAAGTTGTTATCTGTTATCAAAAATATGTTTGAGAATCTTCTTATCAGTTTCTTTTAATTGCATACTTCGTCGTTCTATTACGCGCTGTGCTACTTCGTATGCTTTTTCCAGTTCAAATACTGCTTCATTTCCCCAGGCAAAATCCGGAATATATTTTGGGTGAAAGCCTCCACCAAAAACATTAGCACAAACACCGGCAACAGTTCCGGTATTAAACATAGTATTGATACTGCTTTTCGCATGGTCGCCCATTATCAGACCACAAAACTGTAAGCCGGTATCTATAAAATCTTTTGACGGATAATTATATACTTTTACTTTTCCGTAGTTGTTTTTCAGGTTTGAATTGTTTGTATCTGCACCTAGATTACACCATTCTCCTATTACAGAATTCCCTAAAAATCCGTCGTGTGCTTTATTGCTGTAACCAAAAAAAACTGAATTGGAAACTTCTCCTCCGATTTTGCAGTAAGGTCCTATAGTTGTATCTCCATAAATTTTAGTCTGCATTTTCAAAGCAGCATAATCACCTAAAGCAAAAGGACCTCGTATAGTACAGCCTTCCATTACTTCACTATTTTTCCCGAGATAAATTGGTCCTTGTTTTGAATTTAATACTGAGCATTCACAATCTACACCATCTTCTACATAAATAGCACTCCCCAAAAGTGTGTTGGTTAATGATAATTTTTCCGGATTAGGTTTTAGTCCTAATAATTGAATATCATTTTTTATTTCCTGCCCGTTCAATGAAAAAATATTCCAAGGGAAATTAATTATTGAATTATTGAATGGCTGAACGGTTGAATTTAATTTAGCAGAAATCTGTTTGAAATCATTCAATGAAGAAATAACATCATTCGTTTTCAGCGCAAGAATAGTTGTATCACTTTTTAAAACAATATTATTCTCTAATTTTTCAATGGCTGATAATAAATCATTTGACGGTAAAATGCTTGCATTAATGAAAACTGAATTTTCTTTTAGTGTGTATGGATATTTTTCCTGCAGGTAATCTTGCGTCAATACTTTTACACTTGTCTGAAAATATTTCTCCCATTTTTCTTTAATAGTTAAAATTCCAATGCGCAAATCTGCTACTGCTCGTGTTGCTGTGAGCGGCAATAAATTATCTCGTTCGTTTCCGTCAAAAAGGACAATATGTTGAATCGGCATAGTGTAAAAATAAAAAAGTCGCAACGTAATGTTGCGACTTTTATAAAATATCTGCTAACTAAATTATTTTTTAGCGTATTTTTTGTTGAATTTGTCGATACGACCAGCTGTATCCAGTAATTTTTGTTTTCCTGTGTAGTAAGGATGCGACACATTAGAAACCTCTAATTTTACCAACGGGTATTCATTTCCGTCTTCCCATTTGATGGTTTCTCTTGAATTTGCGCAAGATTTTGCTAAAAACATGTGATCACAAGAAAAGTCTTTGAAAACCACAAATCTGTATTCTTTTGGATGGATATCTGCCTTCATTTTATTCTAATTTGGAGTGCAAAGATACAGTTTAATTTGAAAATTTGAAAATTTGAAAATGAGATAATTATTAAATCTAGCAAAAAAGTGTGGAAATCCTTAAAATGAAGACGAATTTACCTTAAAACCGTCACTTCTTGAGCGTAATCTTAAGTGCTCCGCTGGTTTTCATAGTGGATGTTAATGACACATTTTGGATTTTTTTACCATCTTTTACGGTAATGGAAGCGGTATTAGGTGGTTCTTTACCCAAATTTATAGCGTCTAGCACCAGATAATTCTTAGCTTTTTCCAGATGTACGGTCAGCACTTTCTTAGCTTTTGTAAGCAATACATTCTGCAAAATCGGCTTTTTATTCAAGTACAAATTAACAGAATCGCCATCTTCATTATATCTGTCCCAATATTCGATAATAATATCTGCTGAATTTACCTCTATTTCATCTTTCACATAAACCGGGCGGGTTTGTATATTATCAAATGTATCAATAATAGGCGCCCTGTCTTCATTCTTAGCTACTATTTTTGTCTCTGTCTTGTTAAACTCAGCTATAGTGGATGCAATATTTACATGATTTGCCGGTGTAATACTAAAACTATCATCCAGCATTGCGGGAATAATATCACTTTTGTTAGAAGAAACCGGAGGAAAACTAGTCGTTGTTTTTGAACTATCCGCTTTATTAATGGTCTTTGGCGATAATTTTGTAGCTTGCAGCATTTCCTGCAGAGAGGTGGTGTTTAACCGCTGCGTAATGGTTTGATTCCACTTTTTGTCAAATTCCACTATGGCTTCTCTGTATTTTGCCTTATGCAAATAGGCCGAGCGCAGGCATTGAAACATATCTTTCTGAATATATTTTACCTTACATGCGTTATTTACAACTTCTTTCTGAAGCCAGGTATCTGTAAAAGTAAGCTCCGTTTCATCTTCATTCAAATCAAATGTACCGTTCAGGCAATCAATCCAGTTAGAAGAACCGCTTTCGCGTAATAAGACAATTGTTGTTATTTCCAGATAACGTTTATTACAAATAAAGCCACTAACATTATATTCTCCATAGTAATAATCATCCATAATTCTCAAACGAGCGGAAAAAATATTGCCGGGTGCCAGCTTCTCTACCACCAATTGTACGTCGTATGTATTATGAATATACTGAATGAAGTTTCCTGTCCAAGTGCCGTCAATATCCTGTGCATTGGATAAAAGAGAATTAAACAGAAAAAATAGTACGAACAGCCTTTTCATCAACTACAAAAATAGTTCAATAGTAAAGGTTAGTACAAATATATTGCCAAACATTGTGGATAATTGCTCCCTGTTAAATAAAAGCTAAAGTGTACCGTCTGATGCCTGTTCGCCGATAACATTTTTTATGTATTCCATAATCTCCTTCCCTCCTCTGTTCTTTTCTGAGGAGGTTATAATGCAGTTGGGAAGCGTTTCCCAGTTTTCCAGCATCTTGGATTTGAATAGTTTTACATTTTTTTGAATCACTAATGCTTTTTCTCTGTCTGACTTTGTAAAAATGATAGCAAAAGGCATACGAATTTCGCCCAGCCAATTGATAAAATCCAGGTCAATTTTTTGTGGTGAAATAGTAGCATCTATCAGCACAAATATGGTTAGAAGTTGCTCACGATGTGTAATGTAATATTTAATCATTTTGCTAAACACCTCTCGGGTTGACTTGGAAACTCTTGCATAGCCATAACCGGGCAAATCTACTAAATGCCAGCTTTGATCAATTAAAAAGAAATTTATAGTTTGTGTTTTACCCGGTGTTTTTGACACCTTCGCTAATTCTTTTCTGTTGGTAATCAAATTAATCAGGGAAGATTTTCCAACATTACTTCTGCCAATAAATGCAAACTCAGGAAATTCTGTCTTCGGACAATCGTCTGTTTTCGGAAAAGCACCAATAAATTTCGCGGATTGTATCAAGTTCAACTATATTTAATGCAAAGATGAATACTATTTTTGATAGATTGATAACTAATATCGTACTTTTGTGTAAAATAGTCGTGAGTAATAAGTCATAAGTCGTAAGAAAAATAGTTGTCAAAATAGATTTTTCGCAACTAATAATTATTTTTTATGTTACTTTTTAAAAATTACAACTGACGACTAAAACTCACGAATTATATGGGTACACCATTAACACCATACAACACGGGCGAAAGTAAAAAAGAGCAGGTTGCTACAATGTTCAACAATGTTGCCGGCACCTACGATTTTCTGAATCATTTTTTTTCTCTTGGAATTGATAAATTATGGCGCAGGAAACTGGTAAAACTGATTGGAAAAACACAGCCAAAATTAATTCTGGATGTTGCCACAGGCACGGCAGATTTAGCTATTGCTGAAACTAAATTACATCCTGAAAAAATTATTGGTATTGATATCTCAGAGAAGATGCTGGATATTGGGAGAGAGAAAATAAAATCTTATCCGAATATTGAATTACAATTAGGAGACAGTGAAAATCTGCAATTTCCCGATAATACGTTTGATGCAGTTAGCGTTTCGTTTGGTGTGCGTAATTTTGAAAATGTAACTGTTGGTCTGGGTGAAATGCGGAGAGTGGTAAAACCAGGTGGTAAAGTATTTATCTTAGAATTTTCAAAACCCACTAATTGGCTTGTTCAAAAGCTATACTATTTCTATTTTTGCAACGTTTTACCATTTGTCGGTAAATTGGTATCAAAGGATGCCCGTGCTTATACTTACTTACCGGAAAGTGTACGCATTTTTCCGGATGGCAAAAAATTTGTAGAATTACTGCAATATGCAGGTTATAAAAATATTGAATGCATACAACTGACTTTTGGAATAAGTACTATTTATATAGCAGAAAAATAATATTCCTGATATTTATTTTTCTACCGGCATTTGTGTTCAGTCAGCGCAATGTGATGGAAAACGATTTGAAGTTCTCGAGAAAACCTTATCACTTTGGTATTCATTTGGCAGCCGGATTTGGTGATTTTAAAATAAAACAAAATGAGGCATTTGCACAAAGTGACAGTATCTTATCCATAAAATCCAAGTATGGTGCCGGATTTGAAATTGGAGCATTGATAAGTTATCACATCAATAAGTATGTAGAATTAAGAACTGTTCCGGGTTTCTTATTTTCTGATAAAAATCTCACCTATGAATTTAATGATGTCACTACAGTAAAGAAAACAGTTCCACAAATATTCTTTGATTTTCCGGTAGAATTAAAAATTAAATCAGAACCGTTAAAAGACATAAAACTTTATCTGGTGGCGGGTTTAAAATACGGCTATGATATCGGAGGAAATTTTAAAGCCAGAAGGGCCGCGGATCAGCCCAAACAAAGTGCTCATGATTTTGGTGTAAATTATGGAGTGGGTGTGGAAATTCATTTCCCATTATTTATTCTATCTCCGGAGTTTAAAGTATTTAATTCTGTGCTGAATACGCACCAACAGGATAATACATTGCCTTATTCTAAATACATGAAAGGATTGTACAACCGTACATTTACGTTCTCCGTTAATTTTGAAGGATAGAATTATTTTCGAACTTAATTTACCATTTTATCAGTTTCGTATGGTAATCTTTATCTTTTGAATGAACTGTAATAAAATAAGTTCCTTTTGAAAGAGAACTGATATTTATGGTTGTCTTGTTGATTCCTTCTGAAGCATCCAATTTTTCTGACAAAACATATTTACCATTTACTTCTGCAATATCTACTATACTTACACCCGGATTATTGGCATAAAACTGAACATTTATCATATCATTTGCCGGATTTGGAAATATCTGAAAAGAATAATCATGTTCACTTTCTATATTGACTTCTTCAATACGGGAATAGGTAACTCTTTTATCGAAGTCAGTTTGTTTAAGGCGATAATAAGATGTTCCTTGATATGGATTAAAGTCCACCAAAGAATATTTTTTTTAAACCGGATGAATTTCCTGCTCCATCCACTTTTCCGACAGCTTCAAAATTTATTGCATCTTTACTTCTCTCTACCGTAAAGAAATCATTGTTGAATTCACTTGCCGTTGACCATGTAAGCTGAATGTCGTTGTTTATATTCTTTGCATTAAAATTAATCAACTCTATCGGCAGTGTTAAACAATTTGATGGTGTTAATGCAATCATCTGCGTTCCGCTTCCACCGGGATTAAAGCAAGTTGGGGCTGCTGAAGAATTAACTTTACTTACTGCCGCTGATATCTCATTTACACTAGGCATTCTTGTTGTAACACCATTAAACAAAGCGTAATGCATTACAGCTCCTGATGAAATGACATGACCTAAACCATGTGCATGGCCCAGCTCGTGCAACAAAACAGATTCAAAATCAAATTGTGATGCAGATGGTGCTGCAGGTCCAAACTGCCATGTAAATCCTGTTACAGGTTGGTCGGGTGCCATCTGAATATCAATTTCTGTCACCCACCAAACTGTATTTGTTAAATTACATGCTCCGGTAGATGAACCGCTAAACCTTGAAGTAGCACGACCTAAGACACCTGCTGGTAATGTATTATCAAAAAGAACAACGCTTAATCCATCATTTGCAAAAACTGATGTGGTAGTGCCATCTGCTCTCCAGTTTATATAGCTATTACATCTCCTGGTTTCCAATGCTCTCTCAAAAGCATCTACGGCAGCAGTATTGGCAGAAAATCCTGATGTGGAATTGAGTAAAAAAGAATACCCACCAAGTGTATTTAAATTACGTAAATAATATTGTTGCCTTGTAGCTGAGCCGAAGCCCGAAAAGCTGCTGTTGATTGCCGAATGGGAATTATTAACTGTCAGTGATGAACCTGATGTAAATGATCCATTAATAATAATTGGTCCGTTGCCTGCACCTGCAGCTACTTTATTCACTATAAGTCCGTCTGACCATGACACATTATCTGAAGCAACGCCGGAAGCCGTGAAAGTTGCACCTCCATCATCTGCATTGGAATAGAATACTGTTCCTGCGGATGCCCCAAAACCTGAACCGGTAATAGTAATATAATCTCCTGCATCAATAGTACCACCTTTTGTTGGTGATGGAGAGAAACTACTTATAGACATTATTCTGGCACCTAAATTATTGGTTTTCTGTCTTGATTTAGCAGAATTCTCATCAAGTACTATTGCTTTGACATTCGTAATTCTTTCAATATCTGCAAAGAAGATTTCTTCATCTGCAGCATACTTCGACAACGCATCAGAATATTTTTCATTTTGGTAAATTAATCCACCTTGTGCATCGGAATAGGTAAAACATTGGATGAGTTCAGGATTTGATTTTCTGATTTCTT
>DAORIK010000058.1:12574-15757 GCA_035438465.1 Chitinophagales bacterium
TTGAGTGGTATACCCTTTTAAAATGCGGAAATCTCGATCTTATTTAGTGTGTATATATTACCATCTTTGCTTTTATAAGGAGGCTGCTCTTTTACTTTCCCTTTTATAATCATTGTTGAATTATTTACCCGCTGTGCCAATGGGATGCGATATGACATACACTGAGCATAATTTTCCAGGGATAGAAATATTAGAACGCAGAATAAAAATCCTTTACTGACAGCTTGCAAAAAAGATAAGCTTCCGTGAGCATTAATAATGTTCCCTCTTGAAAATGTGAGGAAAGAAATAGCCGGAACACGATTTTTATGTTTCTAAAAAGGGTTCGACTTTGTTACAAGTTTGATTTAGGGTACTGTAAACTTGTATCTTTTTTATTAAAAATGCACGATTTTTATTACTTTTTAAAAAAAAACTACTATGCACCATAACTGAAGTCGGTGTTCATTCTCAATTTTTGAAGAAAATGGGAGGAATTCAGCAATGGTCAGCGACAGATTACTTTTTCAATACGTCTAACTTTTCTTTGATAGACAATTTCACTGTATTCATTGCGTTCTCAAAACTGATATTATTATTGACAACAATATCACAAGTAGGTTTATACGGTAAAATGAATTTCTGATAAGAAGGAAAAACATGATGCTGATACCGATACAACACATCCTCTATCGGATAATTTCGTTCTATCTGATCGCGCTGTATTCTGCGAATCAGTTTTATGTGTTCATCCGCATCAATAAAGATTTTGAAATCCATTAAATCAGAAACATCTTTAAAATGAAAAACGAAAATACCTTCTATAATAACTATCGGTGCCGCACGATAAGTAATTAATTTAGGTTCTGCCAATGGATTATTATATACATATTCTTTCAACACAACATCTTCTCCATTCAATAATTTCAAAACATCTTTATGGTATTCTTCTTCTTTAAACGACTCCGGCAAATCAAAATTTTTTTCACCTGTACTATCTGTTACCTGTTGCTCACGCGGTTTATAATAATTATCCTGACTGAGTATACACACCTGTTCGGTTGAAAAACTTTTTGCCAATTCTTTTACAAAGGTTGTTTTTCCGCTACCGCTGCCTCCGGATATTCCAATTGTGAATGGTTTTTGGTTCATCGTGTTTATAAAAATATTCCCCAAAACTAATCAATCGAAATTATCTTACCTATTTTTAGAGCAAATTTTCACAATGCAATTATTAGATGGTAAAAAATTAGCTGCAGAAATAAAGAAAGAGATTGCGGAAGAAGTAAAAAAAATGATATTGAGCGGTAAAAAGGCACCGCATCTTGCAGCTATTCTGGTTGGGAATGACGGGGCAAGTCAAACTTATGTAAACAGCAAAGTGAAATCTTGTCAGGAAGTCGGGTTTAAATCTACACTAATCAGACTAAAAAGCGATATTACACAAAATGAACTTATTACTCAGATTAATTTACTGAATAACGACGATTCCGTAGATGGTTTTATTGTGCAACTTCCATTACCAAAACATATTGATGAAGAAAAAATCATTTTGGCTATAGCTCCTGAAAAAGATGTAGATGGTTTCCATCCGATGAATGTGGGTAGAATGACCTTGAATTTACCGAGCTATGTTTCTGCCACCCCTAAAGGAATTTTAGAAATGCTGAACCGCTACAATATAGAAACAGAAGGAAAACATTGTGTGGTGATTGGCAGAAGCAATATTGTTGGTCTTCCGGTAAGTTTACTGATGCAGCGACGTTCAAAACCGGGTAATTGTACCGTTACTCTATGCCATAGTAAAACCAATGATTTATCGCAGCATACTTTACAGGCTGATATAATCATCGCTGCTCTTGGCAAACCAAAGTTTTTAACCGCTGATATGGTGAAGAAAGGTGCAATAGTGATTGATGTGGGTATTACACGTGTTGAAGATGCTACTACAAAATCAGGTTATAGATTAATAGGTGATGTTGATTTTGAAAATGTAAGTAAAAAATGCAGTTATATCTCGCCGGTGCCGGGTGGTGTAGGTTTAATGACGGTAGCTTCTTTGTTACAAAATACGCTTAGTGCCGCTAAAGAAGAATTTTACAAGAAAATGATGAACTTTAGTGTAGATGATTTATAATAAATTCTAAAGACTCGGATGCTTAACTATAAAAAACGGGTTCAGTAAATTTTCCCTGTTGTATAAAAGCGGTTCATTATTATCGAAACGAAGCACTTCAGCACCAGCTTCTGTAGCAACAATTTGTCCGGCGCAAGTATCCCACTCCATGGTCAGACCAAGACGAGGATACACATCCGCTTTTCCTTCTGCCAACAAACAAAATTTGAGTGAACTTCCCGCGGCAACAAAGTCAACATTAGCAAATTTTGT
Source organism: Chitinophagales bacterium (assembly GCA_035438465.1). Taxonomy (GTDB): domain Bacteria; phylum Bacteroidota; class Bacteroidia; order Chitinophagales; family JADIYW01; genus JADJSS01. The sequence continues at coordinate 14,943 of DAORIK010000058.1, forward strand.
TTTTTGTTGTTCTACATATTCCAGTAGTTCAGGAGTCTGATGCGAACGTGAGCCGACAATTTTCAATACACCATCTGCTGCCAGTTTACGGATCTGCAATTTTGTTGTACTACCATTCTCAATTTTAAAACTACCATTGTTTTTTACCGCATAATATGTAATATTTTGTGCCGGCACATGTACTACACCCAGAACAGGTATTCCATTTTCTACCAAAGCAATATTTACAGTAAACTCACCATTTTTTTTGATAAACTCTTTCGTGCCGTCTAAAGGATCAACTATCCAGCATTTCGTCCAGTTTTTTCTCTCTGAAAAGTCGATTAATTTATTTTCTTCAGAAATAATTGGAATGGAAGTATCCATTTTTTTTAAACCTGCGACAATAATTTCATTGGCATTTTTGTCTGCGATTGTCAATGGAGAATTATCACTTTTAGTTTCAACAGTAATATCCTGTTTGTATATTTCCAAAATGGCATTGCCGGCAAGTATGGCAATATCAATTACAGTTTGTATCATTATGGCTGGTATATAAAATTAAAATCTGCTTTTTCTACAGTTGGATTATGGGTATCTTTTTCACTCAGAATGATATCCTCTTCCGGAATCATCCAGTCAATATTTAAAGCAGGATCATTATAAGCAATCCCACCTTCGGATGATTTGTTATAGTAATTATCACATTTATATAAGAACTCACATGTATCTGATAAAACTACAAAACCATGTGCAAAACCAGCCGGAATGAGTAGTTGTAACTTATTCTCATCAGATAATTCAAGGGAAAAATGTTGTAAGTAGGTAGGTGAATT
>DAORIK010000059.1:0-2273 GCA_035438465.1 Chitinophagales bacterium
CAGCCAGATTTGTTTCATCTTCAATAATTACATTACCCGGTTCGCCTAAAGCACGGTGGTCTATCATTACATTTCCGGTCACACAAATACCGATGCCGCCATTTGCCCATGCTCCGTAAAGTGTTGCTAAATCCGGCTTTGGTGCGCCATTGGGTTCGCCTAATGCTTCGCTCATGGCAGATTTTAAAAGCCTGTTTTTTACAATAGTTCCGTTTTTGAGTGTGTAAGATTGCGCGATGATAATTTGTGATGTCATAGAGAATAATTATTTTCATAAAAATACAATCTTAGATTTTAATAATAAAGAATAAAAAGCCGTTGCACTATTGGGTTTAGCACTTCAAAAATTTAGATGTGTCTAAAAAAATTATTAAACAACATTTGTAATTTATTTTACATTTGTGCAGATGAAAAGAGTTTTAGTTTTTACGTTTTGTTGTGTGACAACTTTTCTTTTTTCGCAGGAAAAGGAGGGTGAGTCTATTGGTTCTATTTCCACGGACAGGCCCGACCAGACAGAAACACCGGATGTGGTTCCATTTAAATATTTTCAAATGGAAACGGGTTTTAATGTAGAGAGTCAAAATAAACAACTGTCTTTTGTGCATCCAACCATTTTGTGGAAAGCCGGAATTTTTAAGTCAACAGAAATTCGTTTGATTACAGATTTAGGAACGATGAAAGATGATTCAGGCAGGTACAGAACCGGTTTAGCACCTGTACAGATTGGATTTAAGACATCCATTTGTGATGAACGAAAAGCACGTCCTAAAATTTCATTTATTGCACACATGGCAGTGCCTTATATTTCTACTAAAGATCAGCGCACCAGGTATTTTGCACCGAATTTCAGGTTTACTTTAGAGCATACATTAAAAAAGAATCTTATTTTGGGCTATAATGTTGGAATGGAATGGGATGGCGAATCACCTTATCCGTCGTTTATTTATACTATAGTAAACGGAATTGATATTACAGACAAATGGTATTTTTATTATGAATTCTTCGGAGATATTCCTGTTGACAGAAAATCTACTCACACTTTTGACGGAGGTTTCGCGTATCTGATAAGAAACAACATGCAAATAGATATTTCCGGTGGGTTTCAGTTATATCCTTTTGTGAAAGGATGGTATACATCGTTGGGTTATTCGTTTAGGTTGCCGAGATAATCCAACTTTATTTCAAAGCAGTAATAAACTCCTCCACCAATTGTTTCATTTTAGTTAAATCTTTTACCGTCCGGCTAAAAAATCTGAAATGATCTGCATCACTTTTGTTATAACTTGAGTAGAAATATTTTTTATCTCCTTTGCAGAATATTTTGATTTCATCATCGTTAACAGAACCTACAGATTTGCCTTTTATGACAGTGGTATTTTGCGTTAAGTCGTTAATTGGAATACTTGAATTATAGTTGGTTCCATATACATAAAAATTAAAAAAAACTTTTCCTTCTTTTACCTCTACGCCCTTATACACTTCAGCATTAAATATTTTCAGATAATCATTCAATGCGTTTAATGCTTTAGTATATTTAACCGGATCCGGAGTGCTGCTCTTAGTAGTAGATGCAGGTGTACTACTCTTTGTGGTAGTTGTGGGCGCATCCGTAAATAAACCAAAATAATCGTCAACATCATCATCTGTTGCAGTTGTATTTTGTTTTTGTCTTTCTTTTTCCTTTTGCTCTCTGATTGACATCGCTGTGTTCGGTGTGCTTGTAGATATTGTATTTTTACCTTTCAATGCCGCTAAAAAATTCTCTAATAAGCCTACCATTTTATTTAGATCTTTTCCGGTAGATGTTTGAAAGTTAAAGTATTCGTGATAACTGCCCGTTATAGTAGAGTATACACATTTGTTATCGCCTTTGCATGCTAATTTTATATACTTGAATTCCGTATTTAGTTTTACATAATCTAAATCCTCTACTTTTGCTTTTGAATAATTATTATTTGAATAATTGCTGAAGACATAACCGTCCTTTACTTCCATTCCTTTGTATCTGTCTCCGTCAAATGTTTTCATGTACGCATTCAATTCAGTTAAAGCTGTTTGCAGGTTTGGAGTAGATGTATTAGCAGAAACGCCGGAAGTAGAAGAAGAGTTAGATTTTTTTCCTAAATAATCATCTCTGAAATTATTTAATAAATCAGCCAGTTCCTGATAGTTATAAGAACTGCCTTTAGTAAACTGAGTATATTCTTCTTTTCCGTTTTCTTTCCAGTCGGTTGATATACATTTATTATCACCTTTACATTTAAAAATAA
>DAORIK010000059.1:2373-15610 GCA_035438465.1 Chitinophagales bacterium
TTTTCTTTCCAGTCGGTTGATATACATTTATTATCACCTTTACATTTAAAAATAACACGGTTGTATTGTTCCTGGATAACTGCACCTTCCATGTCTTCCATTTTAAATTTATTATACTTTCCTGCTTTGAACCTGTCGTAGATATAGCCATCTTTCACTTCAAAGTAACCGTAATAGCCATTGTCAAATTTTTTTAAGTAAGCATTTAATTTATCTAAAGCAGATTGATAACTTGATAATGTTTTAGTGGTAGAAGAAGAACCACTGTTTAGGATGTCAATATTAGATTTGTACTTATCTAAATCAGAAGAGTTATTTGTGTTTGTAATAGTTGATTTATTATTATAGGCATCTAAAAAATCATTCAGAAGTCTTACTAATTCGGATGTATTAAAACTTGCAGACTGAGAAAAGCTTAATTGCTTATGGTACGAATCTGTATAAGTAGAAAAAACACAATCACCATCATTCTTACATTTTATTCTTACTTTTTGATTGTAGGTTTCAACTTCTGCGTTCGATAAATCATTCATTAACGACTTGGTATATTTTCCGGACGGAAACCGGTCATACAGATAACCATCTTTAATTTCCAGATAGCCATAGTAGCCATTGTCGAATGTTTTGAGATAGTCGTTTACTTTCTTCAGCTGTTCTTTGTAGGATTGGCTGAAGCTAATGTGAAATAAGGTAATGAAGAGGATTAGTGATATTGTCTTTTTCATATACTGGTTTTAAATTTATTGTGTGATTTTCACTTTTACATTATAAAATATAGTTGAATATTTTTCATCAGGGAATTGAATGGTTCCGTAATAAGTGCCATCACCATTCTCGGTAAGTGTTGCCTCTACAATTCCTGTTTTCCCGATAAATTTTTTATTTTCTAAATAATATTTATCAGAAGTTAAAATATCAATCACTTCGACAATTGTAGGATTATTTATAGATTTTTTATTCGAAAATATATCGGTCATCGCTTTTTGCCTCAGGGTGGATTTTTCCATGGTTTTATCTTCAATTATATCTTTAGATATTTTATCGCGTTCTTTCTGTATTTCTTTTAATTCTTCATCTGATTTCATGAGAGAAGTACTATTGTTGCCTGATTGATTTTTAATTTCGGGAAGTGTATAGCTAAAATTGGTATTAACTGCAAATTTATGTGTTTGTGTTAATTCATTAGCTTTTTGAGTTGCTTGTACTTCATCCATACCTTCTTCAAAATTAGATACTGTCAGTTTATAGCCACTGTTTTTATAATAATCTTTATATTTTTCTGTTAATGTTTCGTCATCTTGTTGTGAGAAAATTTGTTTAGGTGGTCCAAAAATATTTATCACATTGTATTTGTATCTGTCATAAACATTTTCTGCCATGTCATTTTTATATTGAATAATCATCACACCTTTAAATTTATTTTTTGCAGACCATGCTGATTGTGCAGCAGCATCTTTCTTCATTTGTTCTTCGCGTGCCGCTTGGTCTGTTTTGTATTGTTGCATAGAAGCATCTGTGGTTGCCTTTATTTGGCTAACGTACGATTCACTCGGTTTTACTGTATTGACATAACTTTTGGTGCAGAAATACCATCCATCACTGCTTTTGGGTTGCATGTTTTGTGCTAACTGATAATTTTCATTTTTAGGCACATAAATCAAATATGAAGCACCTAAGTTGGCTAAGGCATACGCTTTCATATCAGCAAAAACGGCATTGCGTTGTGCATCTTTAATTTGCTGTGCTGTTTTTAAACCATCAGGTCGATATTGCACATCGCATAAATCTTTTAGTTTTTTAAACTCTGCATCCGTTAAACCCAATGAAGTTTGTACTTCTTTGTCTGAGTAATTCCAGGATGAATTATAATATTGATCTTCTATACTAACCATATCCAACAGATATACTTCTTTCTTGCTCGTCCAATTACCGAAGCCGCCGCCTTTTGATGGTTTATCCAGTGTAAATGAAGTATAATTATAACTTGGATTCATAAATTTCTGAATTAACTCAGCATCCACACACATAAAAAAGCCAATACCATCGTCAGATAACAATTCTTTAGGTGCATGTTTGTTTTCTTTGTCATCAATAAAAATTATGGTGTATTGTCCGTAACTTTTATATTCGCCATCACTCTTATCGGTTTTGAATGTCAACACATTTTGTACGATTAAATTTCTGAACGCATACTTAAAAATGGTATTAATATCCAGATAACTTACGTAAAAAGAAGGCCAGTTTTCGTAGGCACATTGTTCTACCACTTTTTTTAGTGTTTCAGGAGTTAAGTTTGCCGCTGCCGCCAGCGTTTTATAATCACCTTTTTCAAATGGTGGTTTTTGTTTTTTAGGAATAGCATTTGGATATTTATCACTAAAGAAATCAAAATCCCAGGTGCCGTTTTTTGCATCTAAAATGCTTTTTATTAGTCCCGGATTTTTAGTTGCTTTTATATAAGTATAGCTTGATGTTGATTGAGTTGAATTATTTTCTGTCTTGGTTTGAACGATTTCAGTATTTTTTGATATCGATTTTTCTTCAACTACTTTTTTACCATTCTTAAAGACTTGTTTTTCTTTAAACTGATTGTTAACATCATAAACGTCGACTTCACCTTCTAATTTGTTGTTTACCCAATTGCCTTGTAAATAGGTATTATCGGGTAAATAATATTTACCATTTCCTTCCCGAATACCTTTTACAAAATTGCCTTCGTACCTGGTATTATTTTTTGAGTAATAATCGACACCCAAACCTTGTTTTATATTATTTACAATATTTCCTATATAAATTAGTTTTCCATTTTCATCAAACATAGAAGCTTCACCGGAGATTTTGCCATCTGTACATTTTCCTTTAATGGTATAACCCAACATAGACTCAATTATACAATCCCCATTATTACAATTTCCGGAAATGCAGGTAAATTCAAATGTGCTTAATGGTGCTTTATTGATTATGACTTCCAGTACGTTTGGTGCTCTGAAGAATCTAATTTTATTATTAGAAACAGGCGTTTCGCTCAATACCTTTGCAAGTGCCTCTTTTTTCTTAAATGAGAATGGAATATCATTGATGAAGTTTAAAAAATCTCCAACTTTTAAACCAGCTTTATCAGCCGGACTATTTTTATAAACTTGTGTAACGATAACTGTGTCTTCTTCATTTGTATAATAAGAAAAGCCAAATATATTCTGGCTGTAAGTTGATACATAAATACATGCAAAATAAAACAGAAAGCATATTCTTCTCACTATAATCGTAAATTTATATAATAAATGTAACGATATTTTCTTTTTCTAAAAATACCATAAAACACGTATAACAAAAAAAATGCCATCCTTTAATAGTGGATGGCATTTTTAATATTGCAGCTGAGATTGTCTTAGCTTTGCAGGCTTTCCCATTCCTGCATCAGTATTTCCAATGCTTTTTTTTCAGTTCCTAATTGCAATACAACTTGCTCATCATATTTGCCATCTTCGGAAAGCTTTTCTATTTTTTCTTCTATCTTTTTTATGTCAAACTCTTTGATACTGATTTCTTCTTCCAGCTTAGAAATCTTATTTTTTAATTGTTTGTCTTGAATTTGATTCTCTTGGTTCTTGGCTTTTGGTTCCTGATTTACTTTAACTGTCGACTGAGGACTGAGTTCTACTTCTCTGAAGTTAGCTATTCGTCTTTCTTCAAAAAATGCTTCAACGTCGCCGACATGTTCTTTCACTGTACCATCTTTAAATTCAAAAACTTTGTTTGTCAGACCAACCAAAAAATCTCTGTCGTGTGATACAACAATTACAGTTCCCGGATATTTTGAAATAGCATCTTTTAATACTTCTTTTGCACGAATATCCAGGTGGTTCGTAGGCTCATCCAGAATTAATACATTGCTTGGATTAAGCAGTAAGTGCGCTAAACAAACACGTGCACGTTCGCCACCGCTCAGCACAGATATTTTTTTAGTAGCATCATCACCGGAAAACATAAAAGCACCTAAGATATTTCTAACCTGTGCACGAATCTCGTTCGGAGCCGTATCTTCCATGTATTGCAAAATGGTTAATGCTTTCGGTAATTGTTCTGCATGGTGTTGCGCAAAGAACGCAATGTTTACATTATGGCCTAAATCTAAAGTGCCTGAATCATAACTAATTTCTTTAGCAATAATCTTTGCCATGGTGGTTTTTCCCATTCCGTTCTTTCCAATGAATGCTACTTTATCTCCGCGTTCTATTTCTAAATTTACATCGTGAAAGACATTCTTTTCACCATAACTCTTTGCTAAATTTTTTGCCGTAACAATTACTTTACCGCTTTGTTGTCCCATAGGAAAAGTAAAGCGCATAGAACGTACATCATCCTGCTCTACTTCCACTACATCCATTCTGTCTAGTTTTTTTACTAAACTTTGTGCCATACTGGCTTTACTCGCTTTGGCTTTAAAACGCTCAATGTTGCGTTCAATTTGTTTAATCTGATCTTGTTGGTTTTTGAATGTCTGTAACTGCTTTTCTCTTCGCTCTTCCTTTAAAATAAGATATTTGGAGTAATTTGCTTTGTATTCATACATTTTTCCTAATTCCAGTTCTATCGTTTTATTGCAAACATTATCCAAAAATGTTTTATCGTGGGATACTAAAACGATAGCACCTTCATACTTCTGAAAAAACTCTTCCAGCCAGATAATAGATTCAATATCTAAATGGTTGGTAGGCTCATCGAGCATCAGTAAATCCGGGTTTTGTAATAATAGTTTAGACAGTTCCAAACGCATTGCCCAGCCACCGGAAAAGGTAGAAGGTGCTTTTTCAAAGTCTTCCCGCTGATAACCCAAACCTAATAAAACGAGTTCCGTTTTTTTGTCTTTATCATCAATATCCAGATGGACCAATCTGTCATTCAAATCACAGAACAGCTGAGATAAATTCATGTAGTCATCGCTATCATAGTCGGTACGAGTTTCCAGCTGATGTTGTACGTTTTCCAGTTCTTCCTGCAGAATATTAATTTCTTTGAAAGCAGTCTGTGCTTCGAGCCAGACCGTAGGCTCATTCTGCGCGCGGATTTCTTGCTTGAGAAAACCAATAGTATATCCACCCGGTTTTGAAATGCTTCCTTCTTGTGCAGATATCTCCCCGTTTAAAGCTTTTAGTAGCGTAGATTTTCCAACACCGTTTCTTCCTACCAATCCAATTCTATCCCGAGGCTGAATAGTAAATGAAACATTGTCGAATAAAATTCGGCTTCCAAATATGATAGATAAGTTTTGTGCTTGTAACATGTTGATTCGATAATTTTTATAATTAGCTAATTAGCTAATGGTTTCATTGTTTTCCTTCTTCCCACGCTCGTGTTTTATCCCCTAATTGCATACAAAAGTTTTTGATATCTTCTTGTACAAATGGATTACCGGTAGCGCGGTGATACGTGTCGCCTAAACTTAGTAACAGTTGAAAAAAATGGGTGTGCATTTCATCAATTTGCATATCTTTTGTCCAAAGATCAAATCGCATCGTGTTTTTTTCATTCCCATCCCACATACCAATCATCATGCTTTTGCATTCTTCACCCGCTCCCTGAGGTCCGTCGGTTGCCGTCCAGCTTATCTTTTCCGGCATGTTCTGGTCATCCAGTTTTATGTTGAATTTTATTTCAGTTTCTCTTGACATAGAAAAAATTTGAAGTGCAAATATACGATTATATAAAAGCATTGATGTTTAGGAAATCTTATGAAATTGATTTCTATTTAAGAAATATCATAAAAAAGACATATTTTTTTATTAATCTATCTTAAACGTTAGATTACACGATTTGATATTTCCTTTTGACTTATTATATGAATACAAGGTGCCTGGTTTTTTATCGGCAGTAGTGAATACCCATTTTGCTATAAAATCATGAAACAGGATATCGATATCCTGTACCAGTATATTTACATTATCCTTTTCTGAAATCAAAAAGGTGATATTTTTTGAATTCGGTCCTACAGAAAACATATACGTATCATTGACATGGCTACTCCATACAGATGCATTTCCTACCAATACATTTATGCCAACATCCGGCGCATCTGTTCTTAAAATAGCATAATCCCATGCTTGTCCCTTTGCATTTAATATGTTTGCCTCTACGTAATCAATATTCAATGTAAATAGATTTGTTTTAGGTTTATAAAAATTAATATTGTCTTTTTGAATTACTTGCTGATGTTTTACACCTGCTCCGTCAGTGCCGGAAAATATACCTTTAACAGATATAACGTGATTTCCTTCCGGAAGATTTAAAGCAGAGTAAGGAATAAAGACAGATTTTAGCTTATAAAATTTTGAAGCATCAAGTTCTGAACCAAAGAAAGTAAAATTGACAGAGACATCGCCATTTTCATTTAACAAAGATTGGTAACCTGCAGCAGGTTTTATCGCATTTCCATTCTCAAGAAATGTAGTATTAATTCCAAAGGATGCATCTTTCAGTATGGTATCATTATGATTTTGCTCTTCCAAAGGCAAGAAACTATATTTATACTTTATGTTTAGCCCTTTAGCGCCTTCATATATGTAATCTGTTTCAACTTCTATGGTTGAGATTATTTTAGGGTTCTCTGCACCATATATGGTGTTGTTCATGATGAATAAGTTCAACAAAATAAATAGTACTTTTTTCATAATCTGGTTTTTATAAAGATAATCCCTAAACATTGAAAATTATTCTTTTGGTTCAATCTTCTGAAAATTAATGTTTTATAACCTGAAAAACACAGCAGTATTTAAATATATACGAAGACAATCCTTGACTTAGATCAAAAAATTTAATTTACATATAAAATACTTTGACAATTAAACAAACGTTTAATTAAATTTGCACTATTAAACAAACGTTTAATTAATATGCAGGACACTAAACAACAAGACAAAAAAGAAGATATTCTGGATGTTGCAGAACGTTTGTTTGCAGAACATGGGTTTGAGGCGGTGAGTGTAAGAGAAATATCAAAGGCTGCAGACATTAACATCGCCATGGTATCTTATTATTTCGGTTCAAAAGAAAAATTATATGAGGAGGTGGTGCACAGGAAATTAATTTCATCGGAATCAATTGTGAAATTCATTGAGCACCATTCAACTTATCAGGAAAAATTATTTGCTATTGTTGATTTATTTATCAATAAGTTTTTTGAACGAAGACATTTTCAGAATATCATCTTCAGGGAAATGGCAATGAATCAGCGTACCGCTATGACGGAATTGATTACCACCCGTGTACATCAGAATTTTTCTGTTGTCTACGATGTAATAGAGAAAGGAATTAAACACAAAGAGTTCAATAAAGTAGATGTAGAGTTAACGGTAATGACAATAATTGGTGTAGTGAAAACCTATACTACATCAGGAACCATTGCCTGTAAAGTATTGAAGATTGACGAAGTGGAAAATGTATACACGGATAAATTTAAAGCACGATTAAAAAAACATCTGAGAGAATTATTAACCAATCATTTAGGAATTAAATAAAATGAACAAGTTACTTACAACATTAATTATCATTCTTTTTGCGTTCGCTGCAACAGCACAAACCATAAAGAAAATATCATTGCAGGAGGCATTTGACCTGGCAGTACAAAACAGCAAACAATTACAGCTGGATGATATAAAAATACAGGCGTTAGATATAAAAAAGAAACAGTCACAAAATTCGATGTTACCTGTTTTAGCTGTCAATTCCAGCTATACGAGGATAAGCAATAATATTGATCCGTTTCAGATAGTTGTTCCGGGTTTAGGTGAATTTACACTCAATCCGATTATCTTGAATCAATACAATAACCGCTTTGCTGTTCAACAGCCGGTTTTTCAGGGCTTGAGAAACTGGAATACCATGAAAGCTATTGACCAGCAGAAATTAGCTGCTAATTTTGACAAACAAAAAGATATAGAAGATATTAAATTAGGTATTGTTCAATCTTATTTCAGTTTGTATAAACTACAACAAGCAAAAATATTATTGGATTCAAATATTGCACAAACACAGGTGCGGGTAGACGATATTACTAAATTTAAAAATGCAGGATTGGCATTAAATAATGATGTGATGCGCGCTGAGTTACAGAAAACTAATTTACTGGTGACCAAGGCTGATGTTTTGAGTGCAATTGATATTACTAACTTTAATTTATGCATATTATTAGGTTTAGATATCAATACGCAAATTGAAGTACAACAACCTGAATCTGTTAGTATGATAAGTAATACAGTTCAAACATTGATAGCCTCTTCTTATACAGACAGGGCTGAACTTAAAGCACAAGCGTATAGAAGCAAATCGGCAGACTATCTTATTAAAGCTTCAAAAAGTGCTTATATGCCAACCATTAGTTTTGCAGCAAATGTTCAGGTAAATAATCCGAATCAGCGTGTATTTCCTCAGGAAAATAAATTCAAAGCCACCTGGGATGTGGGTGTAAGTCTGAACTGGAATATTATGCAGTTATATACTGCTCGTGCTGTTGTAGGCGATGCCAAAAATCAGAAAGCACAATTACAAAAAGCAACAGAATCCATTCAGGATGGTATTTCTATGGAGGTAAATGCGAATTATGAATCCGTAAAAGTAGCACAGTTGAAAATTGATTTAGCAAAACGTGCTATCGAACAGGCAACAGAGAACAAAAGAATTTTGGACAACAGATTTGGTGCACAGGTTGCTTTGTTAAGTGATGTTTTGGAAGCAGACCAACTATTATTACAGGCACAGACTAATTTATTAAACGCACAGGCAGATGCAGCCATAGCGGATTATAAATTAAAAAGAAGCACAGGTACTATCAAATAATTATCATTAAAATGGAAGCTATGAGATATTTATTTTTTACTATACTGCCATTGATGCTTTTCACTTCATGTGCCAATGAGAATGCGAAAGAAGTAAAACCGGTACGTAAAGATATTTCTGAAATCGTATTTGCATCAGGAAGTTTAGAGTCAGATAACAAATATAATTTAACTGCACAAACAGACGGTAATATTATAAAGTTGAATCTAGTGGAAGGAGCTGCTGTTTCAGTTAACCAGTTGGTTGCAGTCATCGATAATAAACAAAACATTATTAACACAAGCAATGCTACTGAACAGTTAAAAATTGCACAGTATAACAATACTGACAATGCTCCGCTATTACAGCAAATTCAGGCAAATATAGAAGCAGCAAAAGAAAAATTAAGTCAGGATATCATTCAGGAGAAACGCTATCAGGAATTATACAATCAGAGCAGTGTTACAAAAGCAGAACTGGAAAAAATGCAGTTAAGCACTAAAACATCCAAAGCAAATCTGTCGGCATTGGAACAGCAATATAAATCGGTGCAGCAGCAAAATAAGCAGCAATATATTACACAATCCAATACAGTAAAAGCAAGTGCGGTAAATCAGGAAAATAATATGGTGAAAATTGTCGCTGCAGGAAAAGTGTATAAGAAAGTAAAACAAGTAGGCGATTATGTAAGACGTGGAGATGTGATAGCAATTATTGCCAATGAAAATTTATTGTATGCCAAATTAAATGTGGACGAAAATTCTATTGATAAAGTAAAAGTGGGGCAATCTGTAACGGTTCAGTTAAATACACAGAAAGACAAAAAATATACCGGTGTCGTAAGTGAAATATTACCGGTGTTTGATGAGCCATCACAATCTTTTATCGTAAAAGTACAATTCTCTGTAAAGCCCGATTTTACAATAAACGGCACCCAATTAGAGGCTAATATTTTGATAGGAGAGAAAAAGAATACACTGCTAATACCAAGAAACTATGTGTCTTTCGGAAATAAAGTACAATTAAAAGGCAGTGATGATTTAAAAACCATTGAAACCGGAATTGTTTCTACGGAGTACGTAGAAGTAATTAGCGGATTAACAGAAAATGATATTCTGGTTCCCGTAAAACCTAAAAAATAATGTCAGTCAAAAAACAATATCCGATAAATGGCGAAGTGGCGTACACTTATATTGTAAGCAATAAAAGACTTACAATGGTGGCTGCTTTAGGCGTTACATTAGGAATTGCAGTGTTTATTTTCATGAATTCAATGTTAGCCGGGTTTGACAAATCATCATCAGAGGCCTTTTTTAAATCAATTCCTCATATCCGGATTTATAAAGACGATGAAATATCTAAACCTATTGCAAATCAGTCCCGCAATAATATACCTGTAATTGTAAATCCTAAGGTAGTTCCTTCCAATAATACAATTGTTAATCCCAAACAGGTTATTCAATTATTAAAAAACCAGCCCGATGTTATCTTGGTAACGCCACAGTTAAGTGTTGGAATATTTTACAACAATGCAAAAACACAAATAAGCGGAAGAGCAATCGGTATTTTCCCGGAAGAAGCCAATCAGATGTTTAACATGGAATCTTATGTGGTAGAAGGAAACGTGAATTATCTGAAAAACAATATCAATGGTATTTTGTTAGGTTCAGGTATTGCCGCAAAAATGAATGTAAAGGAAGGAGATAATATCAGTATCACCTCTTCTGTAGGTATGACTAAGGTGATGAAAGTAATCGGTATCTTTCAAACAAATAACTCCGTGGTTGATAAGACAACTTCTTACATAAATATTGCATTTGCACAACAACTGATGAAAAAGAATTCATCTTACATTACAGACATCAACGTAAATATCAAAGACTATAACAAGGCAAAAGCATATGCGCCACAACTGGCACAATTGACAAACTATAAAGCTGAAGATTGGGAATCAGCCAATGAAACCTATATGGCAGCAACAAGAATGCGTGCTATCATTATTCGTTTTGTTTCCATTTCCATTTTGCTGGTTGCCGGATTTGGTATTTACAATATCTTAAACATGACAGTAATGCAGAAAATTAATGACATTGCTATATTAAAAGCAATCGGATTTAACGGGCGTGATGTTATACGCATATTTGTTGCACAGGCATTAATTATTGGGTTGATTGGAATCGTATTCGGGGTGCTTTTCGCTTCTATTATGGTGGCTGTTCTGCAGAACTATTATGTTGGGGGCGATATTGGTTATTTTCCGATATACTTTAAACTAAGCAATTTCTTAAAAGGAATATTTTTCGGATTTGTAGTGACTTTTCTTGCAGGATTTATTCCGGCAAGAAAGGCAGCTAATATAGATCCGGTTACAATTTTCAGAAAGTAAGATATTCAAATAATTAACGGATGAAAGAAATTATTTTAAAAACACAATCTGTTACCAAACACTTCTACGAGCCGGTGGAGTTTAAAGTATTGGATACAATTTCTTTCGAAGTGTACAAAGGAGAATTTTTAACGGTGATAGGAAAATCCGGTTGCGGAAAATCAACGTTGCTATATATTCTTTCAACAATGGATACCGATTTTGAAGGAGAGTTGTTTGTTGATAATCAGAATATATCCAGATGGAAGCAAGATAAACTAGCTGCAATCAGGAATGAAAAGATTGGATTTGTTTTTCAGTTTCACTATTTGCTTGGTGAATTCAGTTGTTTGAAAAACGTAATGATTCCTGCATTGCGATTAGGTAAATTGCCACACGATGTGATAGAAGAAAAAGCATATCAGAAACTTGAATTACTCGGATTAAAAGATCAGGCTTTAAAACCTTCTTCTAAGCTTTCCGGAGGTCAGCAGCAACGCGTGGCCATTGCACGTGCACTGATTAATGATCCTTTAATTATAATGGGAGATGAACCAACCGGAAATTTAGACAGCGCAAATACTCAAAATATATTTTCCATTTTCAAAGAACTGACACAAGAGTTCGGGCAAACCATAATCGCGGTAACCCACGATCAGGATTTTGCAAAAGCATCTGACAGAACAATTGAAATGCAGGATGGAAAAATTATCAATCAGAATTACAAATTCAATTAATTAAATAAATATGGAAGAGACGACACAAGAAAAAAAATCATCTAAGAAATTATTGATGCCCGTGATAGGTATCATTATATTGGGATGTGCTGCATTTTTTGCATACAAAAAGATATCATATGCATTGCACAATGAAGATACCGAAAATTCACAGCTTGAATGCAATATTATACCCATTGCACCACGTATACAAGGTTACGTTGATGTGATTTACGTAAATGAAAATCAACGTGTAAAGAAGGGTGATACCATTTTAAAATTGGATGACAGAGATTTAAAAATCCGTTTACAGCAAGCAATCATTAATGCGAAAAGTGCCGGTGCTAATGTAAATGTAGTAAGGAGCAACGTCACTTCAGCAGATGCTTCAGCAAGCGCGGTATCAACATCAATCATAACGGCACAGGCAGGCATCGAAACGGCTAAAGCAAATGTTGACGCAGCGAAAGTACGTGTCTGGAATGCGACGGAGAACTTCAAACGTTATGAAAAATTATTCAATCAGACATCCGCTACTCAGGCGCAATATGATGCAGCATTAGCAGAAAAAGAAGCGGCAGAAAAACAGGTGGCGGTATTGGAAAAACAAGTGCAGGCGGCAGAGGCACAATTAAAAGTTGCGCAACAACAATCAGCAGCATCACGTACACAGGCGAGTGGTGTCGGAACGCAGGTAAATCTAGCTGAGGTAGGCATTCTACAACAACAAGCAAATGTTGACTATGCACAATTATTACTCTCGTATGCGTACATAATCGCACCATGTGATGGTTTTATTTCTAAGAAAAATGTGCAGGTAGGACAATTAGTAAATCCCGGACAAATTGTAATGAGTATTGTAGATGATTCGCACCTTTGGATTACAGCCAACTTTAAAGAAACACAAATAGAAAATATGAAAGAAGGGCAGGATGTGGAAGTAAAAGTAGATGCCTATCCGGATAAAACATTTAAAGGAAAGATTGAATCACTGCAGGCAGCAACTGGCTCTAAGTTTTCTTTATTGCCTGCTGATAATGCAACAGGAAATTTTGTGAAAGTAGTCCAACGTGTTCCTGTTCGTATTGCATTGTTAGATGATAAAAATGATAAATATGATTTACGTGCCGGTATGAATGTAAACGTTGCGGTGAAAGTAAAATAGACAGTAATTGATATTCAAACAAACTTACATAAAGGAGAGAAAATGTCAACAAAAAAAATACTACTGATAAACGGACATCCTGATAAAAATAGTTTTTGTTATGCTATATCAGAAGCCTATATAAATGGAGCGAAGAGAGCCGGATTGGAAATAAAAGTAATTCATATTTGTGACCTTAAT
>DAORIK010000060.1:0-15114 GCA_035438465.1 Chitinophagales bacterium
CATCCTGTATCTCATAAGGATTTATATTTCGTAAATATTTGTAATACGCTTCAGCTGTAAACTTAAAATTGCGTTTCTTAATTTTAAAATTATAGTCAGCACCCAACACCACATGATAGGATTGTTGTGCTTTCACATTTCTGTTGATGCTGCCATCAAATCCACGCAATTCCCTGTAAAATGGTGGCTGTACATACATACCGCCTGCTAACCGGAAAGTTACATCACTCTTTAATTTTGGATGATATAATATTTGTACACGCGGACTCGCTAAAAATTCTTTGTTGATGTTCCAGTAATTATAACGAAGTCCAAAAGTCAATGTCAGCTTAGTTGAATCTGTATTGATGATGTTCCAGGTATCCTGAAAATAACCATGTACACGAAATGAATTCAAATCATTTTTAGATTTTAGCCGATACGGAAAGGTAATACCCGTTCCTGAGTATGGAATAGAATATCCTGACGAGTCTATGCGTTGCCATTCGCTGATTTCATCATTTATTTTTTCATATTGAAAAGTTGAACCCCATTCCAGTAAATGTTTTTCTTTTTCTTTGTTTTTGTCTTTTATCACATACTTTCCTAAATGAGAAAAATTAGTGACTATTGCATCTAATTTATTGCGTTCCCAATCTTGAAAAGTACCAATGCCTAAATTCTCTCTCACATTTCCAAAATTATCACTGGACGGGTCAATCTCAATTTCATCTAAGGAATAATAACCGGTGATATTAAATTGCTCTGTCTCGCGCATTTTCCAGAATGCAGACATAAATTTCAAACTTAATTTTGGATTAGGCATAAATTTTTAGGAAACGCCCACCATCGTATTTTCAAAACGGTCTTTCTCACCGCCATCGAAATCTACTAAAAAACGAATAAGTTTATCAAAGGTACCTGCTCGTGTTTCTTCCGTTACAGGTGTAAATTTAAAATCGTTGAAAGAATGGTTCACTAAAATTTCAATGTCGTGTTTGATGTTTGGTTTGATATGAAAATCCGCCTGTGCATCAAAAAAATTCGGATTATATTCGCCTTTTCTATCGAGGCTCCCTAACAAATATCCGTTTGATTTATAGCGAACCCCAACGAGGTATGTGAATTTTGCATTCTCTTTAAGGTCATCTTTCTTAGAATATGCAGCACCTTCTACATGTGCATTCACGCCCAAAATACTTGCCATAATAGAACCATGAAACTTAGTCGGCGTTTTATATTTTATATTTAAAACAGATGATATTTTATCGCCATATTTTGATTCAAACCCGCCACCGGAAAAGGAGAGTTTATCTGTTAAGTCAAGGTTGGTAAAACTCAATCCTTCCTGTTGTCCGCTGGAAACCAAAAATGGTCGATAGATTTCGAAATCATTTACATAGACTAAATTCTCATCATAATTTCCGCCACGAACATTGTATTGCCCTGACAGTTCATTATTCGATTGAACTCCTTGTCCCATTGTTTTCACAACAGTTCCAACATCGCCTGTCGGATTTGGAAAATATTCTGCACTTTTTGCTTCTAAAACAGACTCACCGACTTTGGTTTTTGTAGCTGTAATTTCAACTGTATCAATGATATTTTCAAGAGATGTAAATTGGATGTCTTTATAAATGGTTGCTTTATTAGATGCATAAATTACAACCGTTCTTTTTGCATATTCGATACTCGAAAATTCTATCACACAAGAATCTTCATAT
Organism: Chitinophagales bacterium; assembly: GCA_035438465.1. Lineage (GTDB taxonomy): Bacteria > Bacteroidota > Bacteroidia > Chitinophagales > JADIYW01 > JADJSS01. The sequence goes on from DAORIK010000060.1 coordinate 1,704, forward strand.
TCTATTTCAAGTGAATAAAAACCTTTACTATTTGAGGTAGTAGCATTTGCAGTTCCCATCTGTATAACTGATGCATTTGCAACAGGATTATTTTTATTATCTGTGATTTTTCCCTTAATAACTAAGGTTATCTGTGCGTTCACCGTATAACTAAAAAGAAGGAGCGTGGCAATTATGGAGAATCTTCGCATCATAGAGTAAACGTAAGATACTATATAATATTTTTTAGTTGTTGAATTGTTTCAGCAGGATTTTCTGAATTAAAAACGGTATTTCCCGCTACAAAAACATCCGCACCATTGTCTAAAAGTTTTTTTGCATTCTGCAAGGTTACACCACCGTCAATTTCTATTAATGCTTTTGAATTTTTTCTCAGAATCAACTCTTTTAATCTTGAAATTTTATCGTACGTGTTCTCAATAAACTGCTGTCCGCCGAATCCGGGATTCACACTCATAACACAAACTAAGTCAATATCTGCGATAGTATCTTCTAATAAGTTGACAGAAGTATGCGGATTGATGGCAACACCGGCTTTCATGTCAACAGAATGAATTTTTTGGATGGTTCTGTGTAAATGTGTAGATGATTCAATGTGTACGGATAAAATATTTGCGCCTGCATTTTTAAATGTATCAATATATTTATCCGGTTCAACAATCATTAAATGAACGTCAAACGTCTTTACAGTTAGTTTACGCATTGCTTGTATAACAGGAATTCCAAAAGAAATATTGGGAACGAAAACACCATCCATTACATCAATATGAATGAAATCGGCAACACTGTTGTTCAGCATTTCGAAATCTGCCTGTAAATTGGCAAAGTTTGCCGATAAAACGGATGGTGCAATGATTGGTTTATTCATTATCGTAAAGATAAAAAAGTTATTTGTTATTAGTTACAGGTTGTTTTGCACGAATGTTCTTTTTTAATATTTGGAATTACTTGAAATTGAAACTAATTTAGAGCATATGAATAAAATCTTGATATTACTATTATACCTTTTATATGTTTCTTTTGCAAATGCTAACAATTTTGATACTATTAAAACAAAAGTTGATTATGTAATAGATCCGTTTGAATTATATAAAGACTCAATAATATTTTTATCGAAAAAAGATACAATTAAAGATTCTTCTAATAATTATACAGTTGGGAAACTTATTTGGGATCCAATTTTTAATCCATATAATAAATTAAAATTTGGGAAATGGCTAAACTATAATAGCGAAGGCAATTTAATATCTGAAGATGAGTATATGGTTTGCTCTCAAACATATTGTTCGCCTATAGCTCCTATTCCTGTTTATTATTCTAATGTAATATGTAAATCTTTTTTTTTCAAAAAAATAATAGCAAAATACGAATATGACAGACTGTTAGTTTTAGGACCAACTAGCTGTTCAAAGAATGAAGGAATTATTTTTTATGTTCCAATTAATAATAGCTGGAGCTTTTACAACAAAAAGGGAAAGCAAATCAAATTTGATAAAGCAAATCAAAATCTTGTGAAAGATATTAAATTAAGTAATTCTCCTTAATTCAAATACGATTTCAACTCTTTAGTAATCGCAAAGCGACGCATCTTGCGTATTGCTTTATCTTTTATTTGTCGTACGCGTTCGCGTGTTAGGTTCATTTTTATTCCAATTTCATCCAAACTATATGACTGATTAAACTCATTCAATCCGAAATAATATTTTACAATATCCACTTCGCGTTCAGACAAAGATTGTAATGCGTGCTCCAGCTCATCATGCAAAGATTCATCAATTAACAGGCTGTCAGGTGTTGCCATTGAACTGTCAGTCATCATATCCAAACTGGTAGTTTCATCGTCGTCACCTAATGGTGAATCTATCGATAAATGGAAAGTGAGTGTTGCACGTAATACGGCTAATTCATCCGGCTTCATTTCCAAAACTTCAGCTAATTCATCATTAGATGGTTCGCGCTGGTTTTTTTGTTCAAAATCTACAATAGCACGTTGTATTTTATTATAGATAGTTGCTTTATTCATTGGTAAGCGAACTACTCGTGGTTGCTCTATCAATGCCTGTAGTATAGACTGACGAATCCACCAAACTGCGTATGAAATAAATTTAAACCCTTTGGTTTCATCAAATTTGGTGGCTGCTTTTATCAAACCAACATTTCCTTCGTTTATTAAATCATTTAAAGCAAGTCCCTGATTTTGGTATTGTTTGGCAACAGATACCACAAATCTAAGATTGGATTTAATCAGTATTTCCATTGCAGCTGAATCGCCTTCGCGAATTCTTTTTGCGACAGCAACTTCTTCTTCTTCCGACATCATGGGAAGTTTGGAAATTTCACTTAAATATTTGTCGATGGAAAAACTATCACGTGAAGTGATTTTGGTAGTAATTTTTAGTTGTTTCATGTGTTTCTTTAGTGTTAGGTTAATAAATTACACATGCTACAAAATAACAGCATCAAAAAAAATAAAAATAGATTTTTTGTACAGATTTGTCATAAGCAGCATAATAGTTCTATTCATTATACGTTAATTGTTAAAAAAAGTTTCAAAATTTTAACAAAATATTTTTGCAAATCAAAGATAAAATGAAAAAAGCCGGCATAAAAAATTGCCGGCTTTGTATTTGTGACATGCTTAAATTAAGCTTGTGTCGTTTCTTTAGGTATCAATACTTTACGACTTAATTTGAATTTGCCTGTTTTATTATCAATTTCAAGCAGTTTCACTTTTACTTTCTCACCTTCGGTTAAAACGCCGTCTAATGACTCAAGTCTTGAGTGGGAAATTTCGGAAATATGTAATAAACCTTGTTTGCCCGGCATAAATTCAACAAATGCTCCATATGGCATGATTGATTTTACTTCTGCTTCATAAACATTGCCAACTTCAGGAACTGCTACAATAGCATTAATTCTAGCCCAAGCTGCAGCCATATTATCTTTATTGTTAGATAAAACGGTAACTTTTCCGATTCCTTTCTCTTTGTTTTCTTCGATTGTAATAACAGTATTTGTTTTTTCCTGTATATCCTGAATGATTTTTCCGCCAGGTCCGATTACTGCGCCAATAAATTCTTTAGGTATATTAATACTTTCAGCACGAGGCGTATGTGGCTTTAAATCAGAACGATATGTTGGTATGCATTTTTCCATTGCCTCTAAAATATGCAATCTTCCACGTTTAGCCTGATCAAGTGCTTCAGCTAATACTTCATACGAAAGCCCGTCTACTTTTAAGTCCATCTGAACACCGCAAATACCATCTTTTGTCCCGGTAACTTTGAAATCCATATCACCTAAATGATCTTCATCACCTAATATATCAGAGAGAATAGCATATTTGCCATCTTCAGCTATCATTCCCATTGCAATCCCTGAAACATGTTTCTTGAATGGAATACCGGCATCCATTAGTGCTAAGGAACCGGCACATACTGTAGCCATCGAAGAAGAGCCATTAGACTCTAAAATATCTGAAACTACACGTATGGTGTATGGATTTTCATCCTCACCGGGTAATATTTGTTTTAAAGAACGCATTGCCAGGTTGCCGTGTCCAACTTCACGACGTGAAGTACCGCGCAACATTTTTACCTCACCGGTAGAAAAAGGCGGGAAATTGTAATGCAACATGAATTTATTAAATGTCAAATCCTCTGCTTTGTCAATCATCTGTTCATCAGTTTTTGAACCTAATGTTACAGTAGTCAGGGATTGTGTTTCCCCACGGGTGAATAATGCGGAACCGTGAGGAGAAGGCAATACATCTACTTCCATAATTAACGGACGAATTTCGTCTGTTTTTCTTCCGTCTAAACGAATTCTTTTATCCAATACCGTATTACGGATAGTTGATTTCTCAAATTTATAAAAGTATTTATCAAATAACTCCTGATTAAATATTTCCAAATCTTCTTCAGGATAAGTAGCCATAAAATCCTCTTTTATAGCTTTCAATAGTGATTTTCGCTCATGTTTACCTAAACCGGCTAATGCAACTGCTTGAATACGTTCAACTGCAAAATCCTTAATTTTTTGTTTCAACTCTTCATCTTCCAGTGGTGCAGCCACTTCCATTTTAGGTTTTCCGCATTTCTGCTGTAATTCTGTTTGTGCAATACATTGTTTCTTAATAACCTCATGTCCAACCTTAATTGCTTCTACCAGGTCAGCTTCGCTGCATTCTTTTGCTTCGCCTTCGACCATAAGAATATTATCCATAGTACCGGCAATAATGATATTAAGTTCAGCACTTTCAATTTCTTTAGGTGTTGGATTTACAACAAATTCTCCATTAATTTTAGTTACGCGAACCTCTGAGATTGGTCCTTCGAACGGAATAGAAGAGATTGTTAATGCTGCTGAAGCTGCTAAACCAACCAAAGAATCAGGCTCAACATTCTCATCTGCAGATATCAGATAAATAAGGACCTGAGTGTCATTAACGAAATTTTCGGCAAACATTGGTCGAATTGCTCTATCAACAATACGACAAATCAATACTTCGTAATCACTTGCTCTCCCTTCTCTGCGGTGAAAACTACCCGGAATACGTCCAGCAGAAGCAAATTTCTCCTGGTATTCCACGGTTAGAGGAAAGAAATCAATACCTTCTTTTGGTTTTTCAGTAGCCTGCGCTGTAGCTAAAAGCATACAGTTACCAACACGTACCACCACTGATCCGTCTGCCTGTCTTGCCATTTTACCTGTTTCAATGGTGGCGGTTCTGCCATTTCCAATATCAACAGTTTGTGTATGAATATTAAATTGCATAATATATTTTTTTAAGTGTATAAAAATGAAAAAGCGAGGCTAAAGCCTCGCCATATTAGGAATGGAATTACTTACGTAATCCGAGTTTTTCAATCAATGCTCTGTATTGAATAATATCTTTGTGGGCAAGATATTTCAATAATCTCTTTCTTTGACCTACTAATTTATATAATGAACGAGTAGAGGAGAAGTCCTTTCTGTTTGTTTTCAGGTGGTTTGAAATATGATTAATTCTGTGAGAAATTAATGCTACCTGAGATTCTACTGCACCTGTGTTGGTTGCTGAGCCACCAAATTCTTTGAAAATGTCTTGTTTTTGTGTTGTTGTCATCTTTTTGTCGTCTAAAATTTGTTCCGATGTTATTTTCGGAATGCAAAGATACGGTTTTTCTATGTTAATACAAAATTATTATTGACAATTTGTGGATAATGAGTCATCTAAGACGAAAAAGTACATTATCTCTAAGTTGTTCATTTATAACAAATAAGGAATAAATGTTTATTTTTTGTAATTTTTCTTGTCTGCTTTCTTCTCTTTCTTAGGTTCATTTCTCAATGCCACTTCAATTTGAGCAACATGATGTTTTCCATGCCAGGCGTATAATGCTAATGCATCCTGAAGAGTGGAAGTTGTTTTGTATTCCGGATGAGTGTAGGTACGTTTAAAGTCATTTTTGTCCATATTTTCCAGAAGGATAGTCCATTTTGCATGGAGTGCCTTTAGTAAACGGATAGCTACTTTTACAGGTAACTGCACATCAGCAGTTTCTGTCCATAAATCCTGATTGTAAGGTTTTATAGTTGGGTTGTTCTCTGTTAAGGCCAGCTTAAAACGTATAAAAGCATTCATGTGGCTGTCCGCAGTATGATGGATAATTTGTTCTATTGTCCATCCTCCATCTCTGTATGAATATTGGAGTTGTTTCTTGTGTTTAATTTTTTTACTTACTTTTTTTAGATGTTCCGGTAATATTCGAATATCCTGTATTAGTTTATTGATTACCGTTTCAGTAAATTCTTCCGGACGTTTTAATTTTCCAATAGGAAAAATATTAGGATTTATTACTTCAATTTTTGGTGCAGCCACAACAGGTTTTGCAGGTGCTACTTTTTTTACTGCAGTTGGTTTCTTTTTTATTACTGCCTTTTTAGGAGTAGACTTTTTTATCACTTTTTTTGTTGCCATAATTAAAATTTTTCTATCGTTCTTTCTATTATTTCATTGTTGTTACTTAATACAATTTTATATGCACCACTTGCAAGGTTGTCTAATGAAATGACCTTATTGTATAATCCTTTTGTTAAATATCCCAAGTCAGTTTGTTTTACTAATTTTCCTGATAAATCATAGACTTTTAAATCAAGATTAGTATTGGATGCGGTATTAAACTGTATGGAAATTCTATCAATAAAAGGATTTGGATACGCACTTAAGACAATTAAGTCGTTTGATTTATTTTTTATGCCTGTAATGGTGTTTTGTCTTGGTGTTTCAGGTGCTTGATAGTGTTTAGGATCCACTTTTACTGACTCAGTATTCGCTTTTTTCAACCATCTTGTATTTGCTAGTGTATAATATCCTTTTTCGTAAGCCTGACCCGGATTTAAAGTCTCCACCGTTGGAACGGAATAAAAATTACCCTGAGCAATTGTATCTTTTAAATCTAATATACCATATCCTTTTTTGTGCAAGTCCACATATTTTATATGTGGTAAAAGTGCAGATACCAAGGGGTATAAAGGATCCAGTGGAACAGGAGATGAGAGTGAAGTTACGCTGGTACAAACAAACTCAACACCCACAGAACCCGCACCGGTAGTAGCATTGTATGTCGACGTATTATATGGTAAATCCATAGCCCATGCAGTATGAATGTCACCGGTTAAAGTAATTACATTTTTTATGTTGTTGTTTAAAATGATATCATATAGTTTTTTTCGATCGGCGTTATAACCATCCCATTGGTCATCGTTAATTAGCAGGCCAAAAGGTGTTAGATTCCCCATCATTACCTGTTGTCCAAGTATTTTCCATTTAGCTGTAGAATTTATCAATTCATTCTTCAGCCATTCCATTTGTTCATTTCCTATAAGATGTCTTGAAGTATCATTTGTATTACCACCCTGTAAGCTACGGTCGTACAATCTGGTATCTAACATAAAAATATCTGCTAAATTTCCATAACTGATTTTACGCCATATTTTATTCGGGTTTCCCGGGGAAGGCAACCTGGTGGGCATCCATTCATCATTCGCCTGTTGTCCTGATGCTTTTCTTACACTCCAAATACCTTCTGCTCCTTCTGTGTGGTTTTGTGCTCCGTTTGAATAAGAGTTATTGGCTGTTTCATGGTCATCCCAAACTGATATAAACGGGTATTGCTGATGCAATTTTCTGCATGCCGGATCAAGACGATAAGTAGAATAACGTTGTCTGTAATCACTTAGTTTTAATATTTCATAACTTGGCATTTGGTCAATTCTGGTATTACCAAATTGATTTGTTCCATATTCATAAATATAATCTCCCAAATGTAAAACAGCATCAATATCGTTTCGTTCTCTCAATCTGTCGTAAGAATTAAAATAACCTCCCGGGTAATTGGAGCAGGAAACAAATGCAAAACGCAATTGATTCATGCCACCGACAGGTGCCGTTTTTGTTCTGCCTGTCAAAGAGTTTCGACCTAAGGCTGTAAACTCATAGAAATACCAGGTGTTGGGTTGTAAGCCGGTAACGTCTATTTTTACACAATAATCTCTGACACTATCAGCAGTAAATGTACCGGATTGAATAACGTTTATAAAATTAGTATCTAAGGCTACCCGCCAGGTTCCGCTTACAGGTCCAGCAACATCCGGTGTAACACGAGTCCATATAATTACGGCATTTGGTGTTGGATCTCCTGATGCAACACCATGATAAAATGGGGCCAGAGAAGTATCCACCATAGATCGCTCAGTAATCCCTATAGGTTCAATGGCATAAGTAGATATAGAGCTAAAAAGAAATAAAAAGATGGAAAGTAAATTTGTTTTCATCAGACAAGAATTTGTATCTAAAGTTACATTATTTTTTTTAGTAATATGCAGGATACCTGATAAATTCACACAAAATAAATGCAAACTTGAAATTAGAGAATGAAGACTGATTTTTGAGAGATAAATAGTGGCTTTACATAAACAAATAATATGGTTTCAACAAAGCAATTGCTTCATATGAATAAATTTTGTCTGTTAGTTTAATAGTTATTTCTTCGTGCTTTATTTCATCTATTTTTTGCTTAGAAAATAGCCCCAGATATCTGAAAAAAGGATGTGTTTGGGTTTGTTTTATAAAAACCGTCGACTCAGGATGAAACAGGTGTTGTAGTGCTAATTCTTCAAATGCATTTTTGCGATGATAGGGTAGCAGAATAGCAAATTTTCCATTGTCATGTAGTAATTTTTTTATGGATAAAATTAAATCAGTGAAAGTAAGATACAAGGAGTGTTTTGCAATTTTTTCTGCTTTTTGTTTTGATTCCTGTTCATTTGCATAAAACGGAGGATTGCAGATTATAAAATCAAATTTTTGAGCGAGTGAAAAAGTTTTTATGTCACCTAAATGCACATGTAGTCTTTCTTTCCAAACAGAGTTATTAAAATTGAGAATAGTTTGTTGATATGCATTTTCATCTATTTCTATGCCGGTTATTTCAGCAGGATGTTTTTGCGCAATCATTAAGCTCAGTAACCCTGTTCCGGTGCCAATATCCAGTACGTTCTTGACATTTTTTTCAATTGTAATCCATGCTCCAAACAAGCAGGAATCTGTACAAACTTTCATAGCACATTTTTCCTGATTTATTCGGAATTGTTTGAATTGAAAATAATTATTGGACATTATTTCTTTTGATTAAAAAACAAAGAATATAAAAATGCAAAGATATAGTTTCTTTACGCTTTGTTCCTTAATCCTTATTCATAAAAATCAATATCCAAATGCATAATATTTTAACCCGTTTTGGTCAGGATATTTACCCTGAATAAGGATGCCATTTCCTTTGCTGTCATTTACTAAATCTTCCAAATCTTCTTTTTTGGTAACAGCCTTATTGTTAATTCCTATAATTACAAAACCGGGTTGCATATTGGTATTTTGTTTAATAATTCCATCGTTAATTTTTGTCACTTTCAATCCACCACCAACGCCTAACTTTTTTGCTTCCAGACTGCTAAGCTCATCTACACTAATTCCAAGATTATCCAACACACTACCAGACTTTGGTGCATCTTCTTTAGTTAACAATGCTGTTTTGTTGTCTTTTGATTTTAAGGTTACTTCTTTTGTAATCGTGTTTCCATCTCTGTAAATTTCCAGTTTAACTTTATCCCCGGGACGATAGCGTGCAACGTGTTCCTGTAGATCTGCAGAATTTTTAATATCAGCATCACCTACTTTCATAATTACATCACCACGTTTAATACCGCCTGCTTCAGCCGCACTTTCTTTATTCACTTCGGCAATGTAGGCACCCTGAATTTTATTGAGTTTTAAATCTTTTGCCAGTTCATCGTCAATTTCCCGAATATTTACGCCCAAAAATCCTCGTTGTACAATACCGAAATCAATCATGTCTTTTACAACTTTATTTACCAGATTTGAAGGAATGGCAAATGAATAGCCGGCATAAGAACCTGTTGGGGTAGCAATGGCAGAATTGATGCCAATTAGATTTCCGGATAAATCAACCAATGCTCCACCGCTGTTTCCAGGATTTACGGCAGCATCGGTTTGAATAAAAGATTCTATAGCCAAGTTGCCAGCTTTTTCCCTTAATATATTAATATTTCGCGTTTTTGCAGATACAATCCCCGCCGTTACAGTAGAGGCTAAATTAAAAGGATTACCTACGGCTAAAACCCATTGTCCGACTTCTACATTGTCAGAATTGGCAAATGTTAGAAATTGTAAATCTTTTGCGTCAATTTTTACAACAGCCAAATCAGTACTTGGATCTGTACCAATTACCTTTGCTTTGTATTCTCGGTTGTCGTATAAATTTACTTTTATTTCATCAGCCCCCTCTACCACATGGTTGTTGGTGACAATGTAGCCATCATTACTAATAATTACACCGGAGCCGGATGCTTCCTGGTCTTGTTGCGGAATATCAAAAGGAGAACTCCCGTTGCCAAACGGATCTCCAAAGAATTGAAAGAATGGATTCATATTTTGCTGTCTTCTGTCTTGCTTTTTTGCTTTTATAACAGTGTTGATATGCACAACAGCAGGAGTACTAACTTTTGCAGCACCAATAAATGCATCATTGGGCAGATTACCATTAAAACTTGCCAGTTTGAAAGGAGTGCTGTTACTTTCCCGGATAACTGTTGTTTGATTTTTATTAAAGTGATGTGTTACTGCAAGCGCAGTCATTGCACTGATGATTCCAATAATAAAATAGCCGCTTAACTTTTTCATTGTAGACATTTTTTAATTACTTAGCAAATTTCACATCTTACAACAAAACAATTCATCAAAATTTCTTAAATGTTGGTTAAAAAAAGTTAACTATATATTTTCAGATAATATAGACTGAATACGCTATTTTTGAGTCATGCAATTTGTCTTTTATAAATATCAGGGAACAGGCAACGATTTTGTGTTGATAGATAATCGTGATTATATTTTCCCTAAAGGAAATACAGGGTTGATAAAAAATATTTGCGACAGACGTTTTGGTATTGGTGCAGATGGTCTGATGCTGCTGGAAAACGAAAAGGAAGTTGATTTTAAAATGGTGTATTATAACTCAGATGGAAATGAGAGCACGATGTGTGGAAACGGTGGAAGATGCATCAGTGCATTTGCAAAAAAGTTAGGCATTGTAAACGATAAAGGTGTTTTTATAGCTATTGATGGTGAACATGAATTTATAATTGATCCATTAAATGAAGAAGTGATTTTAAAGATGATAGATGTCAACGGAATTCAAAATGAGAATGATGATTATATTTTATTTACCGGTTCACCGCATTATGTAAGTTTCAGAAATGATATTGATAAAATAGATATTGTTACAGCGGCAAGAAAAATAAGATACAATGAAGTGTATGCAAAAGAAGGTATCAATGTAAATTTTGCAGAAATTAAAAATGATAAAGTGTATATGCGCACCTATGAACGCGGTGTGGAAGATGAAACGCTTTCTTGCGGTACCGGAACCGTAGCAGTGGCTTTGTGTGTGGCACAAAGAAGTAAAATAGAAACAGGAAAAATAGAGATACTAACACCTGGCGGAAATCTAAGTGTTTCTTATAATAAAGAAGGAAGTAAATTTACGAATGTATGGTTGCAGGGGCCGGCAAAATTAGTGTTTGAAGGCACTGTAAATATTGAACAAAACCATGATTAAAGTTTACAAAAAGACAGGAGAAGAGTTGACAGTTATTCAGCAGCCTGAAAAGGATTGCTGGATAAATATTGCACCTCCGTTTAACATGGAACAACTGGAGCAATTATCCAATGAACTCAAAATTCCATTTTCTTATATTGTCGATTGTATCGACCAGTATGAACGATCACGTTACGAAAAGCAGGAAGATACAAAGCTTATCGTCATAAATACACCAATTTTAAATGAAGGGTTTGATTTGGAAGACGAGGCAACCTATATTACTATTCCGGTGGGTATTATTTTAATTCCGGATATGATTTTAACGGTTTGTTCCGTAAATAATCCTATGATAGAATGGTTTGAAAAAAATATTCTGAAAAACATCGAATTACAAAACAGAAGTCTTTTTGTAATAAAAATATTTGAACGCAACGTATTTTATTTCCTGCATTATCTGCGTGAAATAAACAAACGTATCTCACAAATAGAAAAGGAATTAAATTACTCCAGCAGAAATCAGGAATTAAATAAATTACTGCATTTGCAGAAAGCACTCATTTATTTTGTGAATGACTTGCGTGCAGATGAAATGGTGCTGCTGAAGATTCAGCGGACTGATTTTTTAAATTTACAGGATGATGAAAATGCGCGAGAATTATTTCAGGATATTCTGATTGATAATTCACAAGCACTTGAGATGGCAAATGTATATTCTAATATTTTAGGAAATATGATGGGTGCCTTTGCCTCAATTATTTCTAACAACCTCGGGCATGTGGTAAATCGATTGACAGCTGTAACCATTGCGCTAATGGTTCCAACATTGATTGCAGGTATTTATGGGATGAATGTCGATTTGCCGTTTCAACACCACCCGCATGCATTCACCATTGTGGTAGCAATCAGTATTTTATCCACGATTGCTTTTGTTATTTATTTCAGAAAAAAAAGATGGCTATAATATGAATAATGAACTGGCTACCATACGGATGATACTTATTTTCTTTGCAGGAATAGTAGTGTTGTTTTTACTGCACTTACTGCAGGAATTATTAGTTCCGTTGATGCTCGCAATGTTTATTGCTTTGTTAATGCAGCCTACTTTAGTTTTTTTTGAAAAAAGAAAATTTCCCTTATGGTTGAGCGTCAGCCTTATCTGGATTTTTTTATTTTCCTTGTTTTTTATAATTGGTGCCATTATATACAAAACAGGGCTTGAAATTTTCGGAGAAAAAGAATTTATTTTGTCACAGGTGAAATTAAAAACCGCTGGTTTGTTGGAAATGTATAACCGTTTTACTGGTAAAGAATTAGATGTTGAAGCAACATTTGATAATATTACTTCGAGTATTTCCTCAGAATTCATTATGAATAATTCTTCTTCTATATTTGGCAAATTGGGAACTTTATTTGAACAGTTCCTGCTCACAGCAATATATCTTGTATTAATACTTTCCGGAATTATGAGATATGAAAATTACCTGCATTATCTTGGCGGAGAAAGTAAAAGCAAAAAATACATCAAAGCATTTGAGGATGTCAAAAGTTCTATTGTATCCTATATGAAAGTAAAATTTGTTATCAGTTTATTTTACGGTATTGGTGTTGCAATAATTTGCTGGATGTTTGGATTGCAGTTTGCATTTTTCTGGGGTTTTATCGGATTTGTACTTAATTTTTTACCGGTTTTTGGGGCAATTATTGGACTTGTTCCGGTTTTTGTAATGGGATTGATACAATTTGATTCAGTTTATACGGCAATTGCATTGAATTTAACTGCTTATGGATTTCATTTTATGCTGGCCTCCATTATAGAACCCATCTTTATGGGTAGCAGAACTTCTTTAAATACCATTGTAGTTATTACCGGTTTGTTGTTTTGGGGGTATTTATGGGGTATATATGGTATGTTTTTATCTGTTCCAATGATGGTACTTACTAAGGTAGTACTCAGTCAAATTCAGGGAACTGAGGTAATTGTGCGTTTATTGGGTAACAGAACTAAATAACTTTCTGTGTTAAATTATTAGCAATTATCTTTTTTTGAAAAATAATATACATATAAATTATTGTAACATATTATTTGTTGCTTTTTTGTAAATTTAAAGTAAATTTAAATAGATTAAATATTTATTACTAGCTATAAACAGCAATACAGTAGTACAGTATTCAAAAAAAAATATTAACTTTATTCTATCATTTAGTTTTAGTATTTACACGTGTTATTGTAATATAACACATGGCCTACATAG